>JBIPMY010000009.1:0-39683 GCA_044376335.1 Bryobacter sp. | reverse complement strand
AAGTTGCCGGAGGGGGCGGCTATTGTTACCGGGTGTTGCGTGGGCGGGAAACATATGGAGGATGCCGGCTATTGGGATGTTTACCGGGAGAAGAAGTCTCGGGTGCATCCGCTGACGATTCCTAAGGTGATGGCGAATGCGGCGGCTAGTTTGATTGCTATGGAGCATGGTGTGACTGGGCCGGTGTTTACTACTTCTACGGCTTGCTCGTCTGCTAACCACGCTATGGGGCAGGCGCTTTGGATGGTTCGCAATGGGGTTGTGGATGTGGCTCTTACCGGGGGGAGTGAGGCTCCGTTTGTGTTTGGGTTGTTGAAGGCATGGGAGGCGATGCGGGTTGTTTCGCCTGATGTTTGCCGGCCGTTTTCGCTGGGGCGGAAGGGGATGAGTCTGGGTGAGGGGGCGGGGATGCTTGTGATTGAGAGTGAAGAGCATGCCCGGGCCCGGGGGGCTGTGGTGCTGGCGGAGCTGGCCGGGTTTGGGATGTCGGCTGATGCTCATCACATTACGCAGCCCAAGCCTGAGGGGGCTGCGGCGGCGATGCGGATGGCTTTGCGGGATGGAGGGATGGATGCGTCAGAAGTTGGTTATGTGAATGCTCATGGGACCGGGACGCAGGCGAATGACCCCGCGGAGTGTGCGGCGGTACGGATGGTGCTGGGGGAAGGGGTGCCGGTGTCGTCGACGAAGTCTATGCATGGGCATGCGCTGGGGGCGGCGGGGGCGCTGGAGGCTGTCGCGACAGTGATGGCATTGCAGCGGGGGGTGTTGCCGCCGACTGCTGGGTTTGAGGCTGAAGACCCGGAGTGTGGCTTGGACGTGATTGCTAATGTGGCGCGGCGGGTTGAGGTAGGGGCGGCGCTGTCGAACTCTTTTGCGTTTGGGGGTTTGAATGCGGTGCTGGCGTTTCGAAAAGCATGAAACGTTTTGAGGCTGAACTCGTATGCTCTGTATGCTGCGTAGAAGCTTCTTAAAGAGTGTGGCGGGGGCACAGCTTTTGTCTGTGGATTCGCTGGGGACGGTGCCGGGGGTAATGGTGGGTGTTGTCAAGGACGGGAAGCCCGGGTGGGTTAAGGGCCTTGGGCTGGCGAAGGTGGAAGAGAAGGTTGCCGTTGGGCCCGATACGATTTTTCATGCAGCGAGTTTGAGCAAGCAGGTTACGGCTTATGCGGCGTTTGCATTGAAGCTGGATCTGGACCGGACGTTGGTTTCTTATGTCGATGATTTGAAGGATTCGGTGGCTCGGACGGTGACGGTGCGGCAGGTGTTGAGCCACTGTTCGGGGTTTCCGAATTGGCGGTTCGAGGAGGGGGAGGAGCTGGTGCCGAAGTTCAGGCCTGGGACGAAGTTTCAATATTCCGGGGAAGGTTTCTTCTACCTGCAGCGGATTCTGGAGAAGGTGTCGGGGAAGTCGATTTGTGAGGTGGCCGAGGAACTGGTGTTTCGACCGCTGGGGATGACCTCCAGTTGCATGGCTTGGAGACCGGAGTGGATGGAGCGGGTGGCGTTGCCTTATAACTCGAAGGGAGTGCTGCGGCCGAATTGGGACCGTCCGCCGCGGGTGTTGCGGGCTTATGCGCAGAAGGCCGGGGAGAATTTTGAGAGCTGGAAGTATGAGCGCTATTCGGCTGTGGTGAAGGAAGTGGGCGGGACAATGTTGCCGAACGGGATTGTGCCGAATGGGGCTTCGAGTATGGTGACCAGCGGGGCGGACTATGTGAAGTTTTTGGCGGCGGCGATGCGGAATCCTGTTTTGACCAAAGAAGAGACCCGGATCAACGAGAATCTGGGTTGGGGGCTGGGATGGGGTGTGGAACGGCTGGGGAATCGCGAGTTCTTGTGGCAGTGGGGGGATAACGGAGGTTTTAAACATATTGTGTTTGCCGAACCTGCGCGTGGTGGCGGGATTTTTGTGTTTACCAACGGGGATGCCGGGGCCAAGGTCTACCGGCAGATAGTGAAGAGGGAGAGCGGGGTGGAGCACCCGGCCTTTGCCTGGCTTTAAGTATTTGCTTCATCAAAGATTTACAAAATGAGAACTCTTCTTCTGGCCGTAAGATTGAGAGGCTCTAATATAATCAGGGTATTATGGTTGCTTCCAATGAGATGGCGCGGCGGAGCTTTTTTGAGCGTGGTACGCAGTTTCTGGGCTTGTTGATCGCTGGCGGGATGGGGATTCCGGCGTTGATGTATTTGCTCAAGGGGGCGAATTCTGTTGCTCCGGGTGGATTTGTGGATGCGGCTGATTTGGGCGCGATGAAGCCCAGGGTACCGGAGGAAGTATCTTTTCAGCGTGTTCGCAAGGATGGGTGGAAGTTGCTGACGGAGAAGTCGACGGCGTGGGTGGTGAAACTGTCTGAGACGGAGGTGGTTGCCTATACGCCGCAGTGTACGCATCTGGGCTGTGCGTATCGCTATGAGGAGAGCAAGAACGAGTTTGTCTGCCCGTGCCACTCGACGAACTTTTCCATTGAGGGGAAGGTGTTGAATGGGCCGGCGCCGAGGGATCTGGATCGTTACCCGGTGAAGGTGCAGGGGTCGCGGTTGCTGATTGGCACGATTGAGAGTGCAAAGCCGGCGGAAGGGCAGAAGAAGGCTTAGTATGAGGGCTCTCATTGACTGGATTGAAGATCGCACCGGGTTAATTTCGACCGTTGA
Organism: Bryobacter sp.; assembly: GCA_044376335.1. Lineage (GTDB taxonomy): Bacteria > Acidobacteriota > Terriglobia > Bryobacterales > Bryobacteraceae > Bryobacter. The sequence goes on along the minus strand of JBIPMY010000009.1, from coordinate 37,025 downwards.
ACACTTCATGAATGAAGAGATTCCGGCGAGTTCGGGATGGCATCAGGTGTTTGGGTCTGTGGCGATGTTTCTGTTTCTGGTGCAGGCCTTTACCGGGATCATGCTGGGGCTGAATTATGGGCCGACGCCGGGGGAGGCGCATAGCAGCTTGCGCTACATCATGTCGGAGTTGAGTGGTGGCGCGCTGATTCGCGGGTTGCATCACTGGGGCGCTTCGGCGATGGTGATCGTGGTGGTGCTGCACATGATTCAGGTGTTTATCTGGGGGGCTTACAAGAAGCCTCGCGAGGCGACCTGGCTGGCTGGTGTGGTGCTGTTGCTGTTTACGCTTGCATTTGCGTTGACCGGGTATTTGTTGCCCTGGGATAACCGGGCTTATTGGGGCACGGTGGTGACGACGCAGATTGCGGCCGGGGTGCCTGTGATGGGGCCTTATGTGTTGCGGCTGATGGGTGCTGAGGATGGTGTGGGTGTGGTTACGTTTGCGCGGTTCTATGCGGCGCATGTGTTGATTTTGCCTGCTGTGACGTTCTTGCTGATTGTGTTTCACGTTTACCTGGTGCGGCGGCATGGAGTGGCTCCGGTGCCGGGTGATGAGGTGTTGCCGAAGCAGAAGTTTTATCCGAAGCAGGTGTTTAAGGATACGTTTGCGATCTTTGTGGTGTTTGCGACTTTGTTTACGCTGGCGATTGTGGCGAAGGCGCCGCTAGGGCGGTTGGCTGACCCGACCGATACTACGTTTATCCCGCGGCCGGAGTGGTACTTTCAGTTTCTATTTCAGTTGCTGAAGTATTGTGAGGGTCCGCTGGAGTTGTTTGCGACGGTTGTGTTGCCGGGGCTGGCTGTTGGTGGCTTGCTCGCGGTGCCGTTTCTGGACCGTGCGCCGATGCTGAAGGTTACCAAGCGGACAACGGCGTTTGCGGTTGTGTTCTTGTGTGCGGTTGGCTGGGGAGGGTTGACGGCGGCGGCTATTGTTGAGACTCCGAAGGAAGCGGCACTGGCTGAAGCAATGGGGCCGATGGATTGGGTGGAGTTGACGCCGATTGAGATGGCTGGCGTTGGGTATTTCCAGAAAGAGAAGTGTGGGAATTGCCATACGCTGGGTTTGGCTGATGAAGGTAAGCCCGGGCCGAATATGGGTACGGGTGGTGTGTCTCATGATGTGGCCTGGATGGTGGCGCATTTCAAGAAGCCGGGCGTGCCGATTGCGATGATGTCGCTGAAGGCGAATGAGATGAATGCGCTGGCTTCGTTTCTGATTAAGCTGACGCCGCAGAATGCGGTGAAGATGAGTGAGGTGCCGGCGTTTGCGTGGCAGGGTGCGTTGGTGTATCAGAAGAATCAGTGCGGGGTTTGCCATCAGGTGAATGGGGCTGGTATGAATAACGGGCCGCCGCTGAATGGGTTGGCCAAGCGCCGGAAGGCGGATTGGATTAAGGATCACTTTAAGGATCCGCAGAAGTACGATGCGGATTCGACGATGCCTTCTTACAAATTTAGTGCGGCGGATGAAGAGGCGATTACGGCTTATTTGATGGCGCTGCCCTAGAGCTGGCGGCGGATGGACTCGTCTTTGATCTTGTCGTCGGCGACCAGCATGATTGCTTTGCTCAGGATGAGGGACAGGACTGTGTCGCCTTCGAAGGGGAGAGGGAGCTTGGTGGCTTTGTCGCCTGGGCCCTGGACGATGCAGAGGTAGCGGTCTGTATCGTTGATCATGCTGTTGCCGCTGCCGAGGTGGATGCGGTATTCGTGCAGCTTGCCTTTTACTTGCAGGAAGTGGCCTTCGAGGTGGCATTGGCTGGAGATGGCCAGTTTTGGGAGGAGCTTCGCGAGGATTGTCTTGCGGTTTTCTGCGGCGGTGGAGAGGTCTCCGAAGGCGGTGCGGTGCCAGTAGTCGAGGTGGGTGTTGTTCTGGTTGGGCCAGGTGGGGTCGCTGGCGATGCTGGTGACGCCGATGAAGAGATCAACGTCGCGCAGGACTTCTGTGAAGATTCGCGGGGGGATGGTGTCGAGAGACTGGGCTTGGCCTTCTTTGTTGCGGAAGCTGAGGCTGCCGGTGGCGACCAGCAAGTAGATCGCGTGAGCTGAGGTTTCGTCTTCGTTGGGTGGGAAGCCGACTTCGAGCTGGGCCTCTAGATTGTAGGCGGGGAGCTTGAGGGTGGGGTTGTTGTGGGAATCCCATTTGCCCATGAGGTTGAAGTTCCAGCCTCGCTCGCGGCAGAGGGCGGCGAATTGGTGCTGGCGGACGAGGTGGCCTGAGAAGCGGTTGGAGATTGGGTTGGTGACGCGTTCGGCGTCGGTTAGCAGGTAGACTTCGCGATGGGCTTGCTTGAAGGGCTGGACTATTTGATGGTCTTCGAGCCAGGCTCGCCAACTGAGGATCGTCTGGATGTCGGCCTCGATTGGGTGCCAGAGTTTGACCCTGGTGGCTTCTGTGGTTGCGACGGGTTGGTTGGCCCAGTCGATGAGCTGGCCGTTGTGCCAGATGGCGGTTTGATTGTCGAATTGCCAGATGAGGTTGTGTGCGAATTGGCTGGTGAGGGGGTGATCGATGTACCACTCGTGCCATTGATTGAAGGCTGTGGTGTTGGGGGAGCTGAGGAGGCGCTCGAGTCTGGCGCGCTGGGCTGAGAGGAGAGCCTTGAGGTCTTTGGGGCTCAGGTCTTCGCCTGTGGGGACGGACATGGCTTCGAGGTCTTCGCGGGAGACGTTGTTTTGGGTGGCGGCTTCTGTGAGGGATTTTTCGATGAGGCGGAGAGCGACGTCGTATTTGACCTTCGTAGAGAGGCGGCTGAGCTGGGCTACGGCGTCGAGGCCGGGCATGATGGCGAGAGCGTTGACGCAGGCGTTGCCGGCCTTTTGTGAGACAGCGCCGATTTGGGGGATCTTGCGGAAGCAGGCGAGGGCGAAGTCTGCGATGGCGGGGCAGAGGGTGGCGTCGCCGGAGGAGCCGATGGCCCAGACGAGGCCCTTCTGGAAGTCTGCATCGGCATCGTTGACCTGAATGCCGGTTTGGCCGGGGGTGGGGCCGAGGGCGAGCCAGGCGAGGGCGCTTGTGTCGAAGCGGGCTTTGCCGAGTTGCTGGATGAGGGTGGCGGCTTCTGTTTGCCATTTGCGTGGGGCGCTGCTTTGGGTGAGGGTGAGGAAGTGGCGGAAGAGGGGATGCCAGTCTGGGCCGAAGGCGGGGCTTGCGAAGACTAGGTTGGACCAGGGGCCGGCGGGGGCAAGTGGGGTTTCGGTTGGTTCGGGCTTGCCGGAGACGAGTTGGTCGATGCGATGGTGGAGATCGTTCATCTCGGTGCTGCCGAGCCACTCGTCGATCATGGGACGGAGCTTGAGCAGGGCTTGCTGGATGGACGGGGTGATGGGGGATACTTCGAGGGCGGTGAAGAGGGCTTTGAGTGGGAAGACCTGACGCGGGACGGAAACCTTCTCGATCAGGCGGAGGGAGTTGTCTTCGTCGAGCGGGAGCTTGCCGCGGAGGAGTTTTGCGGTGGCGCCTTTGATGGCGAATTGAAGGGCGAAAGAGTCTGAGTTTGGGATGGCGTCGAGGGCGTCGAGTACGAAGTGGATGCGCTCTGCGGGCGGGAGTTTTTCGATGCGCTTGAGGGGTTCTTCGATGACCTTAAGTGCGGCCCGTTCACTGTCGGTGAAGGGTTGGGCGGCGAGGAGAGTGCGGAATTCTTCGATGACCGGGTTCATGGCTAGCCTCCGATGAGTGGGGTGAGTTTGAGGAATTGGATGAGTTCGCCGGGAGTGAGGGGGGTGTCGAGATCGGTGATTTGACGGTCTCCCGCGAGGACGAGGAAGCCGTTGCGGGTGAAGGCGTCGCAGGCCTGGGAGAACTGGCGGTCTGCGTCGAGGGGGCGTTTGTGTGTGAGGCGGAAGCCGTTGAGGATTTGCTCGGATTCTTCGGGTTGGACGAGGCCGGTGAAGACTTCCGGGAGGTGCTGATTGTGGGTTGCGACTTCGTGATGGATGCGGGCGCGGAGGAGGTCGCGGAGGGTGGGGGTGTCTTGCGGCACCAGGATTTTTGCGAGGGGCGAGGACGGATCCTGGATCTCGATCAACACACGCATGAGGGAGGGATCGGCAGAATGGCGTCGGAAATTGAGCCTCCATCGTGCAAAAGCCTTTGAATTAGCTGAGCTGGCGGCGGATGGATTCGTCTTTGATCTTGTCGTCTGCGACGAGCATGATTGCTTTGCTCAGGATCAGCGACAGGACAGTGTCGCCTTCAAAGGGGAGTGTCAGCTTTGCCGCTTTGTCACTGGGGCCCTGAACAATGCAGAGGTAGCGGTTGAGATCGTGGATTATGCTGTTGCCGCTGCCGAGGTGGATTCGGTATTCGTGCAACTTGCCTCTTACGTGGAGGAAGTTGCCTTCGATGTGGCAATGTCTGGCTATCGCCAGTTTCGGGAGCAGGGTCGCGAGGATTGTTTTACGGTTTTCTGCGGCCGTAGACAGGTCTCCGAATCCATGGCGCTGCCAGTAGTCGAGGTGGGTATGGTTCTGGTTGGGCCAGTTGGGGTCGCTGGCGATGCTAGTGACGCTGATGAAGAGGTCTACATCGCGCAGGACTTCAGTGAAGATTCGCTGAGGGATTGTTTCCAGGGGCTGGACCTGGCGGTCAGAGTTCAAGAAGTGGAGGCTGCCAGTTGATATCAGGAGGTAGATTGCGCTGGCTGTGGCTTCAGCCTCGTTTGGCGGGAAGTCGACGGCCAGCTCAGCTTGCAGGTTGTGGGCCGGAATCTTGAGTGTGGGGTTGTTATGGGAATCCCACTGGCCCATGAGTTTGAAGTTCCAGCCTCGTTCGCGGCAGAGGGCGGCGAATTGGTGCTGGCGGACGAGATGGGCAGCGAAGCGGTTGGAGAAGGTGTTGGTGGTGCGTTCGGCGTCGGTGAGTATGTAGACTTCGCGGTGAGCTTGCTTGAAGGGCTGAACGATTTTGTGGTCTTCAAGCCAGGCTCGCCAGCTTAAGATTGTCTGGACGTCGGCTTCGATGGGGTGCCAGAGTTTGACTCTTGTGGCTTCTGTGGTGGAGACGAGCTGGTTGGCCCAATCGATGAGTTGGCCGTTGTGCCAGATGGCGGTTTGATTGTCGAATTGCCAGATGAGGTTGTGCGCGAATTGGCTAGTGAGTGGGTGGTCGATGTACCACTCGCGCCATTGGTTGAAGGCTATGGTGTTGGGGGAGCTGAGGAGGCGCTCGAGTCTTGAGCGCTGGGCTGAGAGGAGAGCCTTGAGGTCTTTGGGGCTGAGGTCTTCGCCAGAGGGGACCGACATGGCTTCGAGGTCTTCGCGGGAGACGTTGTTTCGTGCGGCGGCATCGGTGAGGGCTTTTTCGATGAGGCGGCGGCCGACGTCGTATTTCACCTTTGTTGCCAGACGGCTGAGTTGGGCGACGGGGTCGAGGCCGGGCATGGTGGCGAGTGCGTTGACGCAGGCGTTGCCGATTTTTTGCGAGACGGCACCGAGTCCGGAGATTTTGCGAAAGCAGGCGAGGGCAAAGTCTGCCAGTGCCGGGCAAAGGGTGGTGTCGCCGGAGGTTGCGATTGCCCAGACTAGGCCTTTCTGGAATTCTGCTTCCTGTTCGGGGACTGTTCTCAGGGTGAATTCAGCAGTGGGACCGATGGCAAGCCAAGCTGTGGCTTGGGCGCGGAACTCAGCAGGATCCAGTTCTCTTAGGATTGCCAGCGTCTCGGTCTGCCATTTTCGGGCAGGTGAGCTTTGGGTAAGTTTTGTGGAGTGATGGAAGAGTTTTTCCCAGGTTTCGTTAAACAAGGGCGATTCGAAAACAGCTGCAGACCAGGGGCCTCCGGGGAGGATGCCGAACCTGGAAGTTGCACTTTTGGTCAAGATGAGGGCATCGAGGCGTTGCAGGAGTTCAACGGCGAATACGTGAGGCAACCAATCTTCGAATATTGCTCGAAGGCGGGCCAGGGCCTCACGAAGGGATGGGGTGACTTGAGTTCCTGCAGCGGCGATAAAAATTTGCAGGTAGGGGTAGTTGTGATTTCGTGCGGTGGCAGCCAGGGTGAGTCGTTCTACTGCGGAATCGTCCAGTGTGATCCGTCGTCGCAGAAGTTTATAGACACAGATGCTGAGGATTGAAGTCTCATTGCTGGCCTCGACAGTTGAGAGAGTGTCGATGATGTCTAAAAGTGCGCATGTGCTGTCCTCCGGGGAGAGTTGATCGATGCACTGCATGAGGCTAAAGGCGGCTTGGGGATTTCCTGGCGGGGAGGCACGGAAGGCTTCGAGTGCAGGATGCATGGGGCTAGGCTCCTACCACTTGGAAAAGTACGGCTCGACTCGAGTGCGGGGCAGGGGGATCGGAGATCTGAATCATCACCGGCATGATCACAGGATCGCCTAAAAAGGAGTCGGCGGATGTCAAGAAACCCGGGGTGGAGTTTCAAGGCATCCGCCTTCGTAACGGGGATATGTAAGGAAGTCGATGTTTGGGGCGGCTTCGTTACTGCTTCTCGAAAATAATTATCGGATTGATTTGAACTCAGCCCATGGCTGGCTTGGCATATCTTTTAGTACATCTTTCTGATAGTTGAATTCGGGGTGGGCCTTGAGGAAATCGGCGGCTTTGAAGTCTGGGCCGCACTGGGGGCCGTAGGCTGCGGAGAGGGCCATTCTGTCGATCATGCTTGCATCGGCGGCCTTGTTCTGTACGGCTCCTGCCGGGCCGAAGGGGGGCTGCCAGCCGGCGCTGCCTCTTGCTGAGAGGTCGATGCGGCCGCAGAGGCTTCGCTCGCTCGGGGCGTCCTTCTTGTCGAAGGAATCTTTGCCGTCGGCCATGAAGCGCTGGGCTAGCTTGATGTCGATGCTGCCTTTGTTCTCCTCGAGGATTGCTTCCCAGCGGACCTTGCGGGCCATTGCGGAATTGGAGAGATCGTTGGGGTTGAAGTCGACTGTCTCTTCGGCGAGGAGCTTGGGGTTGTTGGGGAAGTTGGAGCCGGCGTAGTAGCCGTCGCGGGTTCGCTCGAGGGTTACGTTTTTGAGGCCCAGCTCAAGGCGGGCGATTTCGTTGGTCTTGTTGTCGCCGATCAGCCAGGTGTTGGCGTAGCCTCCGTTGTTGCCGTCTTTGAAGATGGCCACGACTTCGTCGATCGACTTGCCGTACTGCAGGGCCTTGCGGGCGCGGACGAATTCCGGGATGCCTTTTTCGTCGAAGCCCTGAAAGCCGCTGATGGTGGTTTCGCTGATGACGATGCCGGAGGTGTTGATACCGAAGTCGTCACCGGAGTGTATGAGGCCGGGGTAGCCGTCCATGATCATGTGCATGCCGTCTTTGGGTTGGATGTCGAAGATGATGTTCCAGCGTTCGCCGATGGCGTAGTCGACCCAGGCGTTGTGGGCGATGACGATCTTGCCGTTCTTGGTGTACTTGCCGGTGGCGATGAAAGCGGAGCAGTGCTCGGGGGCGACGGCGGCGGGCGGGTTGGGGACGCCGTGCTTTTTGTTGTAGGCCGGTACGTAATACCAGGCGAGTTCCATCCAGCCGTTGAGGGCGACTACGTCCCAGATGTCGAGCTTGGAGCCTTTCTCTTTGAGGCCTTCGGCGATGCCTTCGAGTTCTTCGCGGTACTGGGTTTCTACCTTGGGCCAGAGAATATTTTTACCGGCGTCGCGGTAGAAGTTCCAGTCTCTTTTGGTGTCGTGGACGATGATGGTCTGGATCGCTTTGAGGCCGTCGGCGATCTCGGCAGAGAGAATTCGACCGTGCTGGCGGCCCATTTCACGCGGGGTGCCGGTGAGTTGGACCTGAATCCAGCCCTTCTTTTCACTGCGTGCGGGGGCAGCGGGGAGGAGTACGGCGGAGATCGCCAGTACAAGAATCGCTCGAAATGCTTTCATTCCCCCAGCATAGCTCTGCTAGAATCGGAATCGAATCCAATGGACGTAAGAGAAAAAGTTAAACAGATCATTGTCGAGCAGCTCGGAGTAGACGAGGCTCAGGTAGACGACACAGCAAGTTTCGTGGACGACCTCGGCGCGGACTCCCTCGACATCGTGGAATTAGTCATGGCATTTGAAGAAGCCTTCGGCATCGACGTGCCCGACGAAGACGCTGAAAAGCTCACGACGGTTAAGGCCGCCATCGAGTACATCGACACCAAAAAGAAAAAGTAAAAGAGGCGGTTCCCCTTGCCACGACGTGTTGTAGTTACTGGTATTGGGTTGATCTGCTCCGTTGGCAACGAAACCGAGGCGGTTTGGAAGGCCATTCAGGAGGGTAAGAACGGCATTGCCCGCATTACCCTTTTTGACCCTGTCAATCACCCTTCGAAGATTGCCGGCGAAGTGAAGAATTTCGACCCCACAGCCTTCATCGACAAAAAAGAAGTCAAGAAGATGGGGCGCTTTATGCATTTCGCGATTGCCGCAACCGACAACGCGCTGGCAATGAGCGGCCTCAAAATCACCCCCGATAACGCCGACAGGATTGGTGTGTACATCGGGAGTGGGATCGGCGGCTTCGAAGTGATCGAACGCGAACACGAGAAGTTGCTGGCCGGGGGGCCGAGTAAAGTTTCGCCCTTCTTTATCCCTGCTTCGATTGTGAATCTGGCTGCCGGCCAGGTGTCGATTCGTACGGGCGCGAAGGGGCCGAATTCTGCTGTGGCTACGGCTTGTACTTCGGGTGCGCATGGTGTGGGCGATTCTTATCGCTTGATCCAGCACGGCTATGCCGATGCGATGATTGCCGGCGGCTCTGAGGCGGCTTGTACGCCGCTGAGTGTGGCTGGCTTCTCGGCAATGCGTGCGCTCTCTACACGTAACGATGACCCGGAACGTGCTTCGCGACCCTGGGACAAAGACCGTGATGGCTTTGTTGTGGGCGAAGGCGCGGGCATTCTGATTCTTGAAGAGTTGGAACATGCCAAGGCTCGTGGTGCGAATATTCTGGCCGAGATCATTGGCTACGGGATGTCGGGCGATGCCTTCCATATGGCTTCTCCGAGCGAGGATGGCGATGGTGCGCGGCGGGTGATGTTGAATGCGATGAAGGATGCCGGTATTGGCCCGGATTCGATTGATTACATCAATGCCCATGCGACTTCGACTTCTGCCGGCGACGTGATTGAGACGCGTGCTTTCAAGGCAGCGATGGGCGAGCGGGCTTATCAGATTCCGGTATCGTCGACCAAGGCGCAGACGGGACACCTGCTGGGTGGAGCTGGCGCGCTGGAAGCGGGCATTTGCGTGATGGCGATTCGGGATCAGATTGCACCGGGAACGATGAATCTGGAGAACCCGGATGAGGGTTGTGATCTTGATTACATCCCGAATGCAGCGCGACCGATGAAGCTCAATACGGTGCTATCAAATTCGTTTGGATTTGGCGGCACCAACGGGTGCCTGATCTTCAAGCGCTACGCTGAATAGTATGAAGATCCTTGTCGCGATCAAGCAGGTTCCTGCTCGCGATTCTCTTTTGACCGCCGCTGCCTCGGGCAAGTGGATCGACGAGTCAAACCTCGAATACGAAATCAATGAGCCGGATGCTTATGCGCTGGAAGAAGCGTTGCAGCTGAAGGAAGCGCATGGTGGCGAGGTGGTGGCCGTTTGCGCCGGGCCGGACCGTGCGAGTGCGACGATTCGTGAGGCTTTGGCCAAGGGAGCGGATCGGGCGATTCATATTGCGGTGGACGATATCGTCGACTGGGATACGCTTGCGACCGCTAAATTACTGGCTGCTGCGGTGAAGACGGAAGCGCCGGATCTGGTGTTGACGGGCTTGCAATCAGACGACGTGGGTGCGGGACAGGCTGGTGTGGTGATGGCGGAGTTGCTCGGGTTGCCTCATGCGACGATCATCATGCAGGTGGATATCGATGGCGGGATCCTGCGGGTGAAGCGTGAGCTTGAGGATGGGTGGTTTCAGCATGTGGGGATGCCGCTGCCAGCGGTGTTGACGATTCAATCGGGAATCAAGAAGCTGCGCTACGCGACGCTGATGGGGATTAAGAAAGCGAAGACCAAGGAAGTGAAGTCGCTCACCGCTGGGGAGCTGGGTGTGTCGAACACTGCTTCTTATGAGCTGGTGGGTGTGACGCTGCCGCAGAAATCGAAGCAGACGCAGATGGTCAAGACGGTGGCGGAGTTGGTAGAGAAGCTCAAGAACGAGGTGCATGTACTGTGAGCGGAATACTGGCTGTACTCGAGGCAGGGCATAAACTTTCGGCTGAGACGCTGGCGGCTGCGGTGGATCTTGGGGCCAAGCTGGGGCTTAGTGTTCATAGCGTGGAGCCCGGTGGGACGTACACGGCGGATGGGTTTACCGATGGTTTGGCTGAGCTGATTCGCGCGAACCAATTTCAGGTGGTGCTGTTTCCGCATACCTATCAGGTGAGGGATTTTGCGCCGAAGCTGGCTACGCGTTTTGACCGGTCTTTGATCTCGGATGTGATCCGGTTGCGGGTGGATGGCGGGGTGTTGTTTGTAACGCGGCAGTTGTTTCAGGGCAAGATGAATGCTGAGATCAAGCCGCTGGGTGAGCCGGTGTTTTTGTCGTTGCAGGCTGGGGCTTACCGGGCTGGTGAGGCTGAGGGTGTTGTGGTTGAAGCGATGCCTGTTGCCAGCGCTGCACCGAGACAGAAGCCGGAAGAGAAGTTTCGTGAGGCGGCGCGGGCGGTGGATTTGAGTGCGGCTCCGATTATTGTGAGTGTGGGCCGTGGCATCAAGGAGAAGGAAAATCTCTCGTTGATTGAGGATCTGGCTGGGGCGCTGGGGGCGGAGATTGCTGCGTCCAGGCCGATTTGCGATAACGGCTGGTTGCCGATGGAGCGCCAGGTGGGGAGTAGCGGGCAGACGGTGGCGCCAAAGCTTTATGTTGCGGTGGGCTTGTCTGGGGCGATTCAGCATCTGGTGGGGATGAAGGGCGCAAAGACGGTGGTGGCGATTAACAAGGATGAGAATGCGCCCATTTTTGAGGTGGCCGATTACGGGATGTGCGCGGATCTGTTTGAAGTGCTGCCGGCGCTGACGGCGGCGATTCGCGCGGCTAAGGGGTAGATGATGCGAGTGCTTGCTTGTTTGCTTCTGGCGGGGCTGGCTTTGTTTGGGCAGTCTGCTACTTTGACTGTGAACGTCAAAGGGTTTAGCAACGATAAGGGTTCGGCTATGGCTGCGCTCTATGATGATGCGGGAGCCTATCCGACAAAGGAAGCGAAGTCCAAGGATAAGCAGATGGTGAAGATCGTTCAGGGGGTTGCTGTTTTCACTTTCAAGGGTGTTGCGCCGGGGACTTATGCGGTGGCTGTGTATCACGATGAAAACGGGAACGGCAAGATGGATAGCAATTTCATTGGCATCCCGAAAGAGCGGACGGGGGCTTCCAATGATGCCAAGGGCAAGATGGGGCCGCCGAAGTTTCAGGATGCGAAGTTTGTGGTGAGTGGGGATTTGGCGATTTCGATTGCGATGCAGTAGGCGGCTAGAGCCGTTTGTGCCGCTCAAAGACGGCGACAGGATCGTCGCCACGGGCAAATTCCACGCGCGCTACGTCTTCGATGCCCATGACACGCTCGCATTCTTCGAGGACTGTTAGCGTGAGGTCTTTGGGGATTACCATTACACCGTCGAGATCGCCGAAGATGAAGTCGCCGGGGTTGACGATGATGGATTCTGAGAGCTCACCGTGGATGCGGATGGGGACCTGATATTCGAGCATCATCCAGCGGCCGAAGGCCTCTACCGGGTTGCGGTATCGGGAGAAGGTTGGGAAGCCCATTTCGATCAAGTGCCGGCAATCGCGGACGCCGCCGTCGACCAGTGCGCCTACTGCGCCGTGTGCGCGAGCGGAGGTGGCGCTGAGTTCGCCGTAGAGGGCAACGTGGAAGGGAGTGCCAGCGTCGCGTACCTCGATGCAGGGAGATGTCATCTCATTGATCATGGCGAGTCGCTTGTAGCGCTTGGCCTCGTCTTTGACGGTGGTGGAAGTGCCCTTGACGGTGAAGGCGGGGCCTGCGAGTTTCATCTCTGGTGAAAGAGGGGTGAGGTGGTGCGAGGCGGCCTGATTGGGGTAGCCCATGTGGTCGAGGACATCAAAGATGAGAGCGCCGTAAAGCTTACGGTAGCGGGCGCAGATGTTTAGCATGATCTTTTCCTTTGGAGCTGTAGGGCATCGAGGATGCCTTTGATGTAGCCTGCGGCGAAGACTTTGCCGGTGATGGCGTAGCCGGGGCGGTGGTTGGATTCGCCTTCCATGGTGGGGGCATGGTCTGGCCGGAGGGGGCCATCGAAGTTCGCATCGAGATAGACCTCAAGCATGGCGGCGAGGTTGGTGGGGCCGTTGTCATGGAAGGTTTCGCGGAAGTGGGTACGGGAACCTGCGACGTCGCGGAGGTGGATGAAGTAGAGGCGACCTGCGGCGCACCACTCGCGTGCGAGGGCGGCGATGTCTTCTCCCATGAGTTGGAAGTTGGCCTGGCAAAAGGTGATGCCGTTGGCTGGGCCGGGGTGGAGGGCGAGGACGCGGCGGAAGGCGTCTGCGCTGGTGAGGATGCGGCCGATGCCACGGAGCGGGGAGATGGGCGGATCGTCCGGGTGGAGGGCCATGCGGATGCCGAGGGATTCGGCGACGGGCAGGATTGCGCTCAAGAAGTATTCGAGATTAGCCCAGATTTGAGCCTCCGAAACGACGCCCCACTGGGTGAGGCCCTGGGCCTCGGCGTCGGATTGCGAGAACTCGCTCACCAGTGCACCACAGCGCTCGTGAAGGTCATGACGGGTGCGATACCAGCCGAGGCCGGCCATCCAGTTGTAGCAGACGAGGCGGACGTCGATGGCGGCGAGTGAGTGCAGGGCCGCGATGTAGTTTTCAATCTCTTCGTCGCGACCGGGCAGGCCGAGCTTGATCTTTTCGGCTGGCACGGGATGGCTTTCTACGCCGGCGAAGATGAGGCCTGCGGCGTTTAGTTCTTCCTGCATATTGAGGATGACCGGGCCATAGAGGTCTCTTGGGGTTTGGGCGAGAGCCGGCATCAAGCGGGCTATGCCGTGGGTGACGCCGGCTTGCGCTGCGAGGCGCATGCGTGAGGAGTCACCCACTTCAAAGAGTTCGGCAAGCTGGATCATGTTCTCTACAGGTTAAAAGTAGAGCTTCAAGCCGAGCTGGATATTGCGCGGGCCGGAGTTGGCAGCAAGGCCGGTGATGGTGCCGAAAGCTCCTGCGTCGATGTTGCCGTTGGGGTTGCCAAAGGTGGGTGTGTTGAAGAGGTTGAAGGATTCGGCGCGGAACTGGAACTTGAAGCGCTCGAGAATTGTGAAGCTCTTGAGTAGCGAGAAGTCTATGTTGTTGAGGCCGTCAGTGCGGGTGCGCGGGAGGTTACGGGCGACGTTGCCGAAGGTGAAGGCTGGGGTGTTGGCAAAGGCGGCTCTGTTGAGCCAGGCGTCGATGGTGGGATTGGCGGCAGAGGGGTTGCCGATGGCATCGGGCTTGCTGCTGCCGAAGGCGGTGCCGTTCTGGCTGATGGAGATGACGTTGCCGCTCTGGAAGCTGGCGATGGTGTTGACCTGCCAGCCGCCGGCGATTGCCTTGACGACGCGCGGTGCTGATTTGGTGAGCGGGATTTCATAGCTGGCGGAGAGGACGAGGCGCTGGGGCAGGTCGTTGGAGGAGACGGAGCGTTCTGCGGCGATGTTGTCCCAGTTGCGGATGCCATTGTCGCCGCTTTCTGAGAAGCCGGAGCCGCCGTCGCCAAGGTTGTTATCGATCAGCTTTGAGAAGGTGTAGGCGAGCAGGAGGCTGAGGCCTTGGGAGAAGCGTTTTTCTACGCGCAGTGTAGCGGCGTGGTAGATCGAATCGGCAAGGGTGGCGTAGCCGCTGGCACCTGCGAATTGCGGGTAGGTGTCGAGGAGCGTGGCTCGGGTGACCTGGCGTTGGCCGAGTGCAAGATTGGGGGCAATGGTGCCAAAGAATGGGTTGTCGACGAGTTGTTGCAACTGGGTGCCGAGGGATTGAAACTGCTGGGGCAGGTAATCGTAGTTGCGACGGCCGGGGAGGCTGACGCCACGATTGCCCATGTAGCCGGCTTCAACGAGCCAGCCCTGGAAGAGCTCCCGTTGCAGGGAGAGACCCCATTGCTGGGCGTAGCCGCGTTTGATGTTGCGAAGGTTGCCGCTGATGCCCTGGCCGATCAGGCTGAGGGCGCCCTGGCTGCTGCCGATGGGGCTGAGCTTGCCGTTGGGGAAGGGGTTGGCGAGAGTTTCGTTGGGCGTGAAGCCACCGTCGATCGAGGATACGAAGGGCGTGTTGAGAGAGAAGCCAGCGCGGTCGAGGCCGACATAGATGCCGGAGGTGGGCAGGTAGGTGATGCCGTAGCCACCACGCAAGACGGACTTGGGAAGGAATTGCCAGGCGAAGCCGAGGCGGGGCTGGTAGTTGGTGAGTTCGGCGTCGCGATGGCCACGGCTGTTACCGTTGACGCCGGGGAAGCTGAGGCCACCACGAAGATTGATTCCATTGATGGTGGGCCGTGCGGCGGGGTCGAAGTTGCTGATGACGCCGTAACGGTCTGTGATGCCGCCTTCGACTTCCCAACGGATGCCGAGGTTGAGGGTGAGCTTGGGAGTGATCTTCCAATCGTCCTGGGCGAAGACTGCGAAGTTCTTGACGGTCTCTGTGACGGGTGCACCGAAGCCAACGCTGCCGCCATTGGGCGTGCCGAGCATGAAGGAGGCGAAGCCGAAGCCGGAGGTGGCACCGGCATTGTTGGGATTGGGGCCCTGGGTGAAGCCACGGCTGAAGTCGAAGTTTGCACCTGCGGCGCCTTGAGTGTTGTTGAGTTGGTAGACGCGGTTGTCGCTGCCAAATTTGAAAGTATGTTTGCTGCGGATCCAGGTGAGTGAGGCGGTGTAGCTGAAGGCTTTGTTGGATTGCACGAGCGTGTCGCCCTGATCTGCACCAACGGCGGTCATGTCGCTCATGTTGAAGCGGGGGAAGCTTTGTACCTGCATCAGGCCATTGAGGCGGGCGGGAAGGGCGAGCTTGGTGGAGTCAAAGCCGAGGCTGCGGGTTTCGCGTTTGGGATTGTAGAAGTTGAGGCCGGCCCGGGCGTCGAGCAACAAGTTAGATTGCAGCGTGTCGGTGTAGCTGATGAAGCCGCTGTGGCGCTGGAGGGGCAGATTGGAGGTTTGGATTTCTGCGATGTTGTCGTAGAAGTTCGGGACACCCTGGACTGTCTTGTCGTAGGTGTAACGGCCGGCGAGGCGGCGGGTGGGGGAGAGGTAATGATCGAGGCGGAGGCCGTAGATTTGTTTATCGAGCGGGGAGGAACCGACGCCAAAGAAGTTGTTGGCATTGGTGTTGGTGACGCCGACGGCGTTGGAGCGGGGGTAGAAATCGTTTACTGCACGGGCGGTGGGCGAGAGGCGATTGGTGGGGATGACGTTGCCGGGGAACTGATCGCGGATGCGGTTGGCAGGATTGGCCGGGTCTGTACGGGTGGAGAAGGGATCGAAGACCTGGACGAGTGCGCCGGCACCGGTGAGGGTTTGTGAGAAGTTACCGTTGCGTTGCAGATCGGTGGGTACGCTGCGGATGGTAGTGGCGAGAGTGCGCTGCTTGAATTCTTCCCAGTTGAAGAAGAAGAAGGTTTTGTCTTTCTTGATGGGGCCACCAAAGGTGGCACCCCACTGATTGAAGGTGAGGGGCTGACGGATGCGGCCGGCGCGGTTGGCGAAGAAATCGTTGGCGCGGAGGACCTTGTTGCGGAGGAATTCATAGGCACTGCCGTGGTATTGGTTTGTGCCGGATTTGCTAGTGAGGTTGATGATGCCGCCGCCGGTGCGGCCGAATTCGGCGCTGGGGTTTCTGACGATCAGGCGAAACTCTTCTGTGGCGTCGACCGAGAGCGGAGTCTGGAGGCTGCCGGAGGTGAAGTTCTCTGAGGCGATACCGTCGACCATATAGTTGTTGACGCCGGCCGCCCCGCCAGCAATGGAGGCTCGGCCGCCGCCGAAGGCTGAGACGGGGAGGTCGCCATAGGAGCCGACGGTGCGAACGCCGGGCACGAGCAGGGCGAATTGCAGGGGGTTGCGGCCAACGGTGGGAAGGTCGAGGATCTTCTGGTTGGTGATTACGGTGCTGAGGGTGGGGCTTTCGGTTTCCAGAAGTGGTGCGGAGCCAGAGACTTCGATTCGCTCTGAAACTTGACCTACTTCGAGGGTGATGTCGAGGCGCAGAGTTTGGCCTTCATCGAGGGTGAGACCTTTGCGGACAACTTCCTTGAAGCCGGCGAGTTGGGCCGAGACGCGGTAGTTGCCTCGGGCAAGGAGCGGGACGGAGTAGTAGCCTTCGGTGTTGGAAAGGGTGGTGCGGTCGACGCCTGTGTCGGTATTGAAGATGCTGAGGCGGACGTTGGTGATGATTGCGCCGCTGGGGTCGATTACACGACCGGTGATCTGGGCACTCTGGGCCAGAAGCACACCTGGGGTGAGCAAAGTTAAGGCAAGCATGAGCTTGCGGAATGGGAATGTCATCGGGGACTCCTTCAAAACGGGTGTTTTATCAAGCTATTTGAGAGTCTCTGATAACGCAAGCGAAAGATTTTCATATATCTTTTACCAGAAGTTAAAGTAATAGACATGGAATTCAGAGAGTTGAGGAGTTTGCTGGTGCTGGCCAAGACGGGGAGCTTGTCTGAGACGGCGCGGTTGGTGCATCTGACGCCGGCAGCAATTCACAAGCAGTTGAAGCATTTGGAGGCCGACCTACAGGTGCCTCTCTATGAGAAGGCCGATGAGAAGCTGCGGCTGACGGCGGCGGCGCAGGTGATTCTGCCTTATCTGCGGGATATTGCGGGTCAGGAAGAGAGTGCGCTGTCGGCACTGGAGGAATGGAAGGGCGTGAAGCGCGGGTTGGTGCGGGTTGGGGCGGGGCCTAGTCTTGCGACCTATCTGTTGCCTCGTTTGTTGATTCGCTATCACGAGGAATTCCCAAATGTCGATATTGATGTGCAGACGGGGAATAGTGCGCAGCTTTTGTCGGCAGTGGAGAATGGAGCGCTGGATCTGGCGCTGGTGGTGAGTGGTGGCGGGGTGGAGGCTTCGAGTTTGCATCTGGCCTTTGAGCGGGCGGTGGAGGTGTTGGTGGTGACGAGCCTGGCGGAGGTGCCGGCGCGGGTGTCGTTGAAGAGTCTGGCCAAGTGGCCGTTTCTTTTGTTTAGCCGCGGATCTCGCATTGAGGCGTTGATGACGCAGTACTGGAATTCGCATGGACTGAGCCTCAACGCAATCATGCGTTTTGATAGCGCGGAGGCTTTGAAGGCGACTCTGTCGGGGAAGTTAGGTGTGGCGATGATGCCGTCTTATGCGGTGGAGCGGGAGTTGAAGACGGGGGTGTTGCGCAAGATCCGCACGCGCGAGGCGGCCCTGGTGATGCAGGTGCGGGCGCTGACGCGGAGCTCTGGTTATGTGCCGCCGGCGTTGCGGAAGATGGTGGAGTTGGCGAAGGAAATGTTGTAGCTGGTCTGTCTTATGTTTGGATGGAGTTATGCCGGTGCTGTTGATCTTGCTTGCGATGGCGAACGATGCGGAGGTTGCTGCGAAGTTGCGGGAGTACCGGCAGTTGCCGGCATTGATACAGTCGCGGGTGATGCTGGGGTTGATTCGTGAGTTTGATTTGAAGGATGAGGCGGCGCGGGCGGTGGCTCGGGAGGCTTATGAGGTGGCTTCGCGGCTGGATCGCAGTGTTGAGGGGAAGGACTTTCCGGTGGCGCTCGGGTGGGCTGGCGGGCCTGAGGATGCTCTGGTGGAGGCTTGGCAGGTTTACCGGGTGGGGGAGTTTCCAGTGCGGGCCCGGAGCAGCGTGGCGCGGTGTGAGCATCGTGTGGTGGATGACGCGTCGCGGTATCTGAAGGTGGCGATGGAGGTGGGGGAGTTTGAGGTTGCGGCTTCGACGCTGCGGTCTGCTGTGGAGATTGAGGCGGGGCTGGAGTTGGTTCTCAACTGGAAGGATGAGCGGGCGGTGGTGGTGGGGCGGCAGTTGGTGCAGCGGTTGCGGCGGGCGACGCAGTCGCGGCGGGAGTTTGAGAAGGCGAAGGGGATTGCTGGGGTGGTGCGGAGTTTTGCGGCTCGGGTGCCGGATGAGATGCGGGATGAGGTGTTGGAAGACTTTGAGTATTTCAAGACGCAGAATGAGCAGTTGCCGAGTTGCGGGGTGGGGAGGGTGGAGGAGGAGGAGCGTTTTGTTGAGCTGAAGCGGAAGTTGTTGCGGATTGAGGGCGGGGCGGAGCAAGATTATCTGTATGTGGAGACGTTTCTGAAGTTATACCGGCTGGCGCAGGGGGATGCGGCGTTGCTGGATGAGTTAGAGGCTGCGGGGAATGAGCGGTTAAGGTTGCTGGTGCGGGCGTTTCGGGCGAGGGGTGGGAAATGATTTTGCTTCTAATTTTGCTGATAGCGAGCCAAGATCAGTTACCTTCTGAGGCCGCCGCGAAGCTGCAGGGATATCGAAGTTTGCCAGCATTGGCTTCGAGCATTAGCATGTTGGGTTTGATCGAAGAGCATGATCTTGGCGGCAGGATAGCTCAGGCTATTGCGAAGGAGGCTTACGATGCAGCTCTGCGGTTTGACTCCGCGATTGAGGCCAAGGATTTCCCTGATGCGTTGGCATTTACTGGTGGAGTGTTAGACATCGCAATCCAAGCACGTGATGAACATAAGTTGAACCGAGAACGGCTCGATGATCCGGTGCTTCCCTTTCCGAGAAGATCGAGAACACTGCCAGCAAGGTGTGACCACAGAGCAGTAGACCGCGCGCATTCCTACCTTGTAGCTGCTCTGGAAGCTGGGGAGTTTGAAAAGGCTACAGAGACGCTTCGATCTAGCGTGGAATTAAGCGAGGCTCTCGAAATTCTGGTGGATTTGAAAGGAGACCCTATGGTTGCCCTTGGAGTTAAGTTGGCGACGAGACTTAGCCTTGCTACTGAATCCCGCCGTGAATTCGATGAAGCCCTAAGAATCGGATCACTGGATCGCAGCATGAAGAAGCTTGTGGCGAAGTTGCCAGAGCGAATGCGAGAACAGGTTGAGTTGAGCTATAAGAGCTACCTTGAGGGCAATCAATCCAACCCAGCATGCGGAAAGGCGTCTGAGGAGAACAAATCTCCGAATCTGACGGACCACAGAAAGATGCGCGAAAAGTTTATTGCAACTCGATGGGCGGACTCATCCGGTTATGAGTATTTGCAGGGACTCATCGAACTTTATCGAATGGAGCAGGGTGAAGGACTATCTGGTAGCCAATATCTCGACTTCCTGATTAGGGACTATCGGGCGAAACTGATCACCCCACCTCCTCCGCCAAAGCGCTAAGATACGGGCATGATGCCGTTGCTGAGTTTGTTTCTTCTTCTCGCTGCGACCAATGACCCGCTCCCCAAAGAGCTTGAGTATCGGCTTTCTCTTGCGCGGGCTTTGCCTGCGCCTTATTCCGGCGCTGTGATTGTTGCGCTATTGCCCTCGGCTAAGTTGAGTTCCGCCCAGATTGTTCCGCTGGCGCAGGAGGCTTATCAGCTTGCTGGTAAGGACACCGCTGTCGCTTTGCGTGCCTGGATTGCTTATCGCGATAACTTTGACAAAGAAAAGGATGTGGCTCTTGCCTTTCCGCTTCGTGCCACTAGTGTGAAGGCTGGCTGCGATGCGCTGGAAGTTTCTGACCCTCATGATTACTACCGCTGGGCGCTGCAGGCCGGGGCTCGGGAGTTTGTGATGGCGATGCGGAATGTGCGGTCTGCTGTGGAGGTGGGCCGGCTGGCTGAGACTTTGCTTGAGGGTGGGAGTGATCTGCAGCTCTCGATGTTGTCGCCTATGCTGGCCGCGGCGGTTGGGTCTGACCGGGAGTTTGTCGAGGCCATGCGCTTTACCGCGCTCCATAACTCTGTACTTAAGCTGACCGAGAAGATGCCGACAGGTTCAGCCCGATTTTTACTTGCCAGTTACCGCAGCTTCCTCGTTAACAACCTGTCAGGCCGGCGTTGTGCCGGGAATCGATCTGAAGAGTTTCAGGGGATCTTTGAGGAGTTTAACCAGGCGGCGATGCGGGTGCGTGGGGTGTTGCCGCTGGGGCCCGAGGCGGCTCGGGTGAACTCCGTCGACACGACCACTCGTGACGTGATGCCGAACACCTTTGCGCTGACTCACAAGGTGACGAATGCTCCCGCGGATGATACCTCTGTGCGCAGCATGCTTACGGAGATCAGCCAGTTTCGGCTGGAGCAGAAGCCGGGGACTACGGGGTCTGCTGAGGAATCGAAGGCTTATCTCTATGGGCGCTTTGCAGAGAGGCTGGCGACCAGCCCGATGCAGGAGCGGGTGATGGAGGAGTGGGTGCACTTTATCGCACGCAGCAGTTTGCGGGAGGCGAACCCTAAGGTTTGGTTCCGCTCGGCGCGGAGTTTTTACGACTGGTCACGAAAGTCTGCGATGCGGCAGGCGAAGATTGAGGCGGCTGGGGACCCGGCCTTGACCGCCTACATCAAACTTACGACTTTGCTGCCTGAATCCGAAGTAGCTCGCGTGCTTCCTTAATCAGCGGGCCATAGACTTCTTTGTCGTAAGGCGGGCAGCCGCTGGCGAACTGGCCGTATTCGTTGTGCTTCTGACGCATGAGCCAGGTGCAGAAGGTGACCGTGCGGCAGACTTGTTTTGAGTCAAGTTCGCCCTTTTCCAGAATGTCTTTGGCGAAGTGCGGGTAGGCCAGGGCTCCGCGGCCGTAGCCGAAGAACTGGATGTCGCCGCGATCGAGGTTTGCTGCTGCGGCGTTGGGGGCGTAGATCTGCAGCCAGCTATAGCCGGTGCCGACCATGGGCAGGCCGGGGAATTCGCGCTGCAGCTCTCCGGCGATGCGGAAGTGGCGCTCGACGCCGAGCAGCGGATGCTCGGGCATTTCGTAGTTGCCGTCGTCGGGCTTCTCGAAGGGGCGGCCGACGTGGGGGTTGTAGTAAGGGCAGCCGATGGAGACGTTCAGCAGGTCGATGCCGGCGTTCTTGTAGATCTGGATGGCGGCTTTGACGTCGGTGAGGTCTTCTTTGAGCGGGTCGTTGGGATTGACGCCGAAGCCGTGGGGGTAGGGCAGCTCGTAGGGGATCGGGACTCCGATGTTTTCTTTGGAGGCATCCTTCACGTAGGGCACGCTGTCGAAGCAGCCGAGGCGCATGGTGAGGGTGAAGTAGTTGCCGAATTTGGCGCGGATCTTGCCGAGGACGTTGACGGCGAAGCGGGTGCGGTTCTCGATGGAGCCGCCGTAGCGGCCTTCGCGGAGCTTGGCGCCCATGAGTTCACTGAGCAGGTAGCCGTGGGTGACCTTCATGTCTAGAGCAGTGAAGCCGGCCTCTTTGGCCATGGCGGCACCTTCGACGTAGTAGTCTTCGAGGCGCTCGAGTTCGTCGTCGCTGATGACGGGGTGGTCTGCGGGGGTGTTGGATTTCTGGTCGATCAGCGGGTTGTGATAGGCGATCGTCTTGTTCGGGACCGAGTAGCGGCCCGAGTGGGTGAGCTGGATCGGGACGAGCAGATCGTCGGTGTTGCCCCAGATCGCTTTGTGCTTGGACAGGATGTCGGCGTGGATCCTCGCGTAGGACGGGAGGTTGTTTCTGGTGATCCAGAGCTGGCGCGGGTTGGCGCGGCCGTCTTCACGGATGGCTGTGGCTTCAAACCAGATGAGCTTGGCGCCGCCTTCGGCAAAGCGCACGTAGCGGCGGGTGGTGAGCTCGCCGGGGGTGCCGTCGAGTTCTCCGTCGCAGCCTTCCATTGGATGGATGCACATGCTGTTGCCGACGGTGCGATTGGCAACGGCGACCTTGCGGCCTAGAATTTCAGAGACGCGGGATTTTTCGCCAACAAATCTTACGTTGTGGCACCCGAGTTGTACTGCCTCAGCTTCCAGCTCGCTGAGTGTTTTGTATTGGAAGTACCTCATCTTCTTTACTTGTGCCTGGCAAAAGTGCCACGGCGATTGCTCCCACTGCCGCCATCACGAAGACTACGTTTAAGGCGATTCCGTAATTACCGTAGTTTTCCCGTAACCACGAAACGCCGTACGGGAACCACGTCTGTCCAATTGTATCTGTTGGAAGGATGATCGCCATGGCGCGAGCGAGAGAATTTACTCCAAATTGTTCTGCGGCCATGAGCGGGATGAGCATGTAGTCTGCACCCATGCCGAAGCCGAAGAGGATGGCGAAGAGGTAGAAGTTCATGTCCTGACCGGGGGTGACCAGCAGGAGGAGCGGAATTGTGCCGGCGACCATGAAGTAGGTAACCATCATGGCGAGCTTCTTGGGGAAGCGGTCTGCGACGTAGCCCATGACGAGACGGCCGGCGATGGAGCTCCAGAGGATGTAGAGGGTGGCGTCGGAGCTCATGGCGTTGAGTACGCCCTGCTCGGTAAAGCCCTGCTCTTTGAAGATGAATTTCATGTGCTGGTTGATGGAGCCGATGGAGCCGATCGAGCAGGCGCTGCCGATGAGCAGGAGCCAGAAGGATTTCTGCGAGAGCAGGTAGGAGAAGCTCTTGGGCTGGGCGTTCATTTCGGCCGGGGCGAAGAGACCGCCGTCGGGGAACTGGCCCTTCTCTGAAGGCTTGTCGCGCATGAAGATCAGCGCGAGCGGCCAAGCCATCAGCATCATACCGCCGATCAGGATGAGTGCCTGCTGGAAGCCGTAGCCTTCTGTGAGGGGCTTGGCGATGAGTTTTTGCGAGAGGCCGCCGAAGACGCCGACGCCGAGGTAAACGACTGCCATGGCCTTGCCGCGATTCTTGCGGAACCACTGGCTGACGATGACCTGGTGGACGATGGGGCCGGAGAAGATGTAGCCGACGATGTAGAGGACCCAGAAGGCGTAATAGACGGGGAGTGAGCCGCCCATGGTGCCGAAGCCGATGAAGGCAAGGGCGGTGCAGCCGGTGCCGATGGCGAGGAGTTTGCGTGGTGAGTATTTGTGGACGATCAGCGGGCCGACCCAGAGGGTGAGCGTTGCGGCCAGTGGGAAGCCGAGGGTGATTTCTTTACGGGTCCAGCCGAAGGTCTTCTCGTAATAGTCGTAGAAGAAGGGCATTCCGTAATACGGGATGCCGACGGCGATGCCAAAGGAGAGAAAGGCGAAGGCGACGATCCACCAACCGAAAAAGCTTTTTTGCGCGCTGTCTTGAGTCATAGGAAAAACCTAAGTTATCACAGGGTACGCATGTGGAAGCCACCGTCGACGTTGAGACGCTGGCCGGCGCAGTAATCGAGATGGCCTTCGGCGATGGATCGGACGGCTTTGGCGATGTCTGAAGTCTCGCCCATGCGGCGCTGGGGCAGCAGGCCATTCGCTATCTTTTCGTCATAAATCGACTCGACCTTGCTGATCATGTCGGTACGGATGATGCCGGGCTGGATCTCAAATACGAGGATGCCTTCGGGGGCGAGGCGGGCGGCGAAGGTTTGGGCCGACATCGAGAGGCCGGCTTTGGAGATGCAGTAGTCGGCACGGTTGGTGCTGGAGGTGAAGGCGCTGATGGATGTGACGAAGACGATGCGGCCGGAGCCTTGCGTGAGCATCAGGTTGGCGACGGCCTGGGTGAGGAAGTGGGGGCCTTTGAGATTGGTGTTGATAAGCTCGTCGAAGCTTTCGGGGGTGGCGGCCAGGATGTCGTTGCGCTCGCGGGGGGCGATGCCGGCGTTGTTGACGAGGAGGTCGATGCGGCCGAATTTGTCTTTGGCGAATTGGAGGAGGGCTTCGCGGTCTGCGGCGGAGCTGATGTCGCTCTGGATGATCTCGGCACCGGTTTCGGCGCGGAGGCTTTCTGCGGCTTCACGATTGCCACGGTAGGTGGCGATGATCTGGTGGGTTTTGGAGAGTTCTTGCGCGATTCCGCGGCCAATGCCCCGGCTGGCGCCGGTGACGAGGGCGACTTTTACTGACATCACTCCAGATTACTAGGGAGGTTCCTAGGCAGTCTTGCGGTTTTTGATGCGTTCCATGAGGCCGCTGGCGATTTGTTTGCCTTTTTCGAAGGCGTCTTCGTAGGCGGCGCGGCGCTCTGTGCGGGTGTATTTGTAGCCGAAGCGGTAATAACGCTCGAGGCTTGCGCCGACGACGTAGGTGCCGGCGTAGGCGATGGCGGCTTTGGGGATCAGACCGCCGCCGAGGGGGATTTTGCCGACCAGCTCACGTGCGACTGCGCGCCAGCCGAAGGCACCGGCGATGATGGAGCCGACTTCGGTGCGCTGTTCGCCGTAGCCAATTGCACGGTCGTTGGCTGCTCCCATGTAGAAGGCGAGGCGGATCTGGTTCATGGTGAGGATCACCGAATCGGACGCGAATTCGCCGGCTGCCCAGCCGAGGCCCAGCAAGGGGGCCATGTTGGGGAGGGCCGTAGCGAGCGAGAAGGCGGCGTTTTCCATCGAGATCTTGTGGATCAGGCGCTTGCAGACTTCTTCGCGGAAGGGCGGAAAGAGACGGGCGAGCGGGAGGCCCAGGGCTTCCTGCTTGTCTAGAATTTCTTTGACTACGCGGTGGGGGTCTTCGCGGCGGAAGATGAAGGCGTCAGCGGGGGCGATCGCGTCTTCAGCGTAGATTTCGAGGTCGAAATGATCGGGCTTGTTGTCTTCGCCTTCGAGATAGATCATGCGCGAGGCGTCAGCACGCTTGGCTGGGCTGATCGATTCGGGCATCAGCCAACCGGCCATGTTGGTGTAGGAAGAGGCGTGTGCGGCCACCAGACGGATGGAGACGCGCTGCTCTGCCATCTCCCGGACTTCTCCGGGATTGAGCGATGTGACGGCTTGGCGCAACTGAGATAACAGACTCATGTTCTTCCCTAATTCTACATACGTAATGCGACATCAATGCGTTCCCGCCACTTGCCGTTGAGGCCGATGCGGATCATTTCGCACTGGGGCGGCAGGAAATGCAGTACTGCCTCAGTCATCGGATGAAAGTGCAGCGAAGGTGAGACTAAAAATACCTTAGGAGCGTTTCTCGATAATTCGCGGCCTGGAAAGTATCCGCTGCTCGAGAAATCGCCGGCGGCGAGGTGGTGGCAGATGCGGAGCCAGTAGTCGAAGGCCTGGAGGGGGAGGTGGATGTCTTCTGTGGCTTTGAGCTCGAGGATGCTCAGGTTGCCGTCGCGGTCTATGGCGAGTAGATCGAGGGCGCTGCGCTCGCCGTGCAGGCTCCCCAGGGCCTGGCCGAAGACGGTGTCGGGAAGGAGGTTTGCGTCGATGTCCTGGAGTTGGCTGCGGACTTGGGATTCAAGCCAGCGCTCGGGTTCGTTGAGGTAGAGGGGGTTGTTGCGGTCTGCTGCGCTTGCGTGCCGGAATTCGCTGACTTCTTTGATGAGTGCTTCGATGGCCGGGACTTCTTTGGGGCTGGCTTTGCGTTTGCGGCGGAGGCCGAATTCGAGGGTGGGTTTTTCGTTGCCGCTGGCCTGACGGAGGCGGGCGATTTCGAGGCCGCGGATGCGGTAGCCGATGCTGCCATCGGCTTCTTCAATCCAGTCGATTTGCGGGTATTTGAGGAGGACTTCGATCCACCAGGCGGGGCCGCCGATGCGGGAGTAGCGTGGGGCAAGGGTGGATTCGAGATTGCCGCGATCGGCAGGGTCGAGCTGGTATTCGCCGCCGTCTTCTGAGTAGAGCCAGATGTCGACGGTGAGCTTCTTTGGATCGAGATGGCGGGCAAGCAGGGTGACGGCGCGGGCGTGGCTTTCTGGCAGGTAGAGAAGCAGGTGGCTGGCGGCGATGTCGCCATGGTTGCGGCGGATGTGATCGAGCCAGACGAGGGCGAAGGTGAGGGCGTGGAAGCTGGTGTCGCGGTCTGGAGCGGCGAGGGCGGCGACGGCTTGCTGGCCACGGATCAGCAGGGCGGTGGGGAAGATGGGGGAGAGCGAGTTTTCGAGCTTCGATTCGCTGCGGAAGGATTCCCAGCGCCAGTTGCCGTAGTGACGGTTGAGGAAGAGGCGGAATTGTTCGGTGAAGGCGGAGCGTTTGGTCTTCTCGATTGCGGGGGCGGTGCGGGCGTCGGCTACGTCGACCAGCGTCACAGGGCGGTTGGATTTCCCGAATCGGAACGCTTCGAGTTCCATTTTCTTGCGCGATGGAGCGTTGCAACTAAGGATGCGACGGGACCAGACGCGGCCCTCGTCCCAGGCCTCAAGCCAGGCTCCGCGCGGGGTGACGTCGATTTTGAAGCGGTCTTTTGTGAGGACAAGCGGCTTTTCGCCTCGCTCGAGCAGAGCCGGGGATTGGCAGGTGGCGATAAAGTCGTGGATCGCAACAGCGATCTGGTTTGGGACCATTGCTATGCCTGTTTGCAGTTTGCGTGCCAAACTCAAAGGAGTGCTCAAAGAACGTCTGGCGGAAGTAGAGAATCGATTGGCGCTGGCTTGTCAGAAGGCTGGCCGCAAGCGGGATGAGGTGTTGCTGCTGGCAGTGACGAAGGTGTTTTTGGCGGATGTGATTCTGGAGGGTTACGAGCTGGGGCTGCGGGATTTTGGGGAGAATTACGTGCAGGAGTTTGAGGGGAAGTTTCCGCTGGTGTCGCATCTGGCGGGGGCTAAGTTTCATTTGATCGGGCATTTGCAATCGAATAAGGCGCGTAAGGCGGCGGAGTTGTTTAGCCATATCCACACGGTGGATTCGGTGAAGCTGGCAAGGCGGATTGATGAGGCGGCTACAGCGCCCAAGGAAGTTTTGATTGAGGTGAAGTTGTCGCATGAGGATGCCAAGCACGGTTGCGCGCCGGAGGACTTGCCGGAGTTGATCGACGGGATTGCGGCTTGTCCGAATCTGAAGCTGACGGGGTTGATGACGATGCCGCCGTGGGACGAGAATGCCGAGACGGCGCGGCCTTATTTTGTGCAGTTGCGGGGGTTGGCGGAGAAGTACCGGTTGCCGCAGTTGTCGATGGGGATGTCGAACGATCTTGAGGTGGCGATTGAAGAGGGGTCGACTGTGGTGAGGGTGGGGACGGCGCTCTTTGGCAAGCGCCAGAAGCCGCAATGAAGCTGGGGTACTTTGCGCCGATGCCGCCGGCGGCTACGGGTGTGGCTCAGTATGCTGCGGTGTTGCTGAAGCAGTTGGAGAAGCGCTTTGAGATTGTTTCTAGTGCCGATGCGAATTTGTATCAGGTGGGGAATAACAGGTTGCATTGGGAGATCTACGAGCGGGCTATAGCGAAGCCCGGGGTGGTGCTTTTGCATGATGCGTGTCTGCATCATTTGTTGCTGGGGAAGCTGACGCGGGAGCAGTACATCGAGGAGTTTGTTTACAACTACGGGGAGTGGTTCCGGCAGACGGCGGAGCGGTATTGGGAGGGGCGGGGGATGAGCGGGGCCGATACGCGTTACTTTGAGCGGCCGATGCTGAAGCGGCTTTGTGAGGGGGCGCGACTGGTGGTGGTGCATAATCGTGCGGCGGAGGCGGCTGTGTTGAGCCATGCGCCGGGAGTGAGGGTTGCAGTGTTGCCGCATTTGTTTGAGGCTCCCCGGGATCATTTTTATCGCGAGGTGGATGAGTATCGGGAGCAGGTGTTGGGGGTGCCCCGGAGTGAGTGTCTGTTTGCGGTGCTGGGGCATTTGCGGGAGTCTAAGCGAGTGGATGCGGTGTTGCGCGTGTTTGAGGCTTTGCGTGGGCAGGGCTTGCCGGTGAGGTTGCTGGTGCAGGGGGATTTTGTGGGGCCGGATCTGGAGCGGGCTATGGGAGACAGGCTGCAGGCGGAGTGGATTGTGCGTCGCGGGTATCTGAGTGAGGCTGAGTGGTGGATGCAGGCGCATGCGCTGGATGTGGGGATTAATTTGCGGTGGCCGCTGGCGGGGGAATCGAGTGGGATCGCGACGCGATTGATGGGGATTGGTAAGCCGGTGGTTGTGACGCGGAGTCTGGAGACGGCGGATTTGCCGGAGGTGGCTTGTGTGAAGGTGGACCCGGGGCTGGCTGAGCAGGAGGAGTTGGAGAGGTTTGTGGCGTGGCTGGCGATCAATGTGGAGGCGCGGCGGGCGGTGGGTCGGCATGCTGCGATTCATACCCAGCAGTGGCATGGAGTGGAGCGGGTGGGGGCTTTGCTCGGGGATTGGCTTGAAGCTGCGTTTGACGCTGGGGGGCGTGCGGGGCTAAGCTAGAAGAGTAGCTACAGCGAGGCGCGGTAGCCAAGTGGTAAGGCAGAGGTCTGCAAAACCTTTATGCACCGGTTCGACTCCGGTTCGCGCCTCCAAAATTCCTTCCTTCCTAAAAAATCTCCAATACAGCTCAACTGTTGTATCCTGAGCAGACTAGCCCGTTGGTGGCTGCCGCTGTTCGACGCCCTTTCTGGACCTGCGTCTCTGTTGCACCCGGTCAAACATGAAAACTTCTGTTATTCGTCAGCGTGTCGCTGATTTCTTGCGGCAACATGCCCCTTTTGATTCCCTCTCTGACGGCGATTTGCTTGAGCTCGCCGGTAGTGGCAAGGTGAAGTTTCACCAGTCTGAGGAATACCTTTATCGCCAGGGAGACGGCAAGATTCCGCTCGTCTGGGTGATTCAGCAGGGTCGTGTGGAAGTGCTTGATGAACGGGACGGAACTGAACGGCTTCATGATGTCCTTGGTGAGGGCGACCTTTTGGGGCTGGACCGTTTTGTTGGGGATGGGTCTTTTCAACATTCGGCTCGTACGCTTAGTGATGTCATTCTTTACGGTGTCGGGGCGGCAGAGATGGAAGCCGTTGTGGCACGGTATCCGGAAGTTGAGCGGTACCTTTCGGCGCGCTTCTCGATGGCTGGAGGGCCTGGGTTTGAGAGGCGGTCGTGGCTGGATTCGGAGCCGCCGCCACTTTCGTTTTTGCGGGTGCGCCAGGGCCGTCAGAATTACCTCTGTCAGGACTTGCCGCTGCTGGATGGTGCTTACTCTACTCGCTCGGCGATTCGAGCCATGCTTGAGCAAAACGTGGATGCGGTTCGTCTGGACGATGCCACTATCCTGAGTGCCCGTGAGCTTTCTCTGTTTTGCAATCACGATGTGCCGGGCTTGATTGGCAAGTTGCAGGCGGCTTTATCGCCCGAAGAAATTGCTCCTTTGCTACTGCTCGCTCGGCGCTTTGTGATGGATGCGCTGGCTTCGGCAAATGACCTCGATGAATGCTGCCTCATTGGCGGGTATGTGATTCGAGCTGCTGCCGGTGCGTGTATTCGCCTGGCCGAAATGGAGGCGGTGGCTTCAGGGATTGCAGCGCCTACTGTGCCTTATTGCTGGATGATGTTTGGCGCGTCGGCAAGAGCCGATATCCCGAGCCCCAAGTTCCCTACGATTGCCGTGATCTACGATGACTCTGGAGCTGACTTCAACCCGCTGGAGAGCTTTTACTTTGTCTCTGTGGCCGGTATGACTTCGCATTACTTTCACGAAAGCGGGCTCAGCGGTGTCGGAATCGAATGGCCCAAAGGCGCGCACCCAGCTATGCCGATGTCGGAATGGCAGAGGCTCTACAGCGAGACCATTGCGGACCCTATCGGGAATCACCTGTTTGAGCGGCGCGAGTTCTTTGATCTTGTTCCCCTCAGCGGAGATCGCTTGATCTGCAATCAGTTGATCTCCCGCTTTTGTGCCGAGATTGCCGCTGAGCCTATGGCGATTTCACTGCTGGCCAACGACACGCTAATCAACCTGCCCCCTCTTACGCTTTCTGAAGGGATGGTGGTGGAGCTTGATGGTGTGCGGCACGATAGCTTTGATATCGAGAGTGTTGTGCTGCAGCCGATTGCTGACGCCGCTCGCGTCTTTGCCTTGAGCTCGGGCCAGATGGAGAAGGCAGGGACGCTTGAACGCCTCACACGTGCGGTTGTCGATTATCCCGATGCCGCTGACATGCTGATCGAGGCTGCAGATGCTTTCCGCATTGGGCTTTATCACCGCACCATCTCTGGCGGCAGGCGCATACATCCCGCCAAGCTGGGCAAGCTCGATCAGATGTTGCTCAAGACTGCCTTCACCTCCGTACACCGGGTGATGCAATTCACGGTGAACCGGTTTGTATGAGTATCGACGCTTACCTCGCCAGCTTTGAATCCACGTGGGATGAATCCACGCCCGTTGAGGCCGTGCGCTTTGTTGTTCTCGATACCGAGACCACCGGCTTTGACCCGAGGCGGGACCGCATCATCACGATTGGCGCGCTTGCTGTGATCGATGGTGAGATCCTGCTCGATGACTCCTTTGAGGTGATGCTGAAGATTGCCTACAACAACTCTTCCGTCACAGTGCATGGCATCACTCGAGACGAAGCAATGGACGGGATGAATGAACCGGAGGCGCTGGAACTTTTTCTCGATTACCTTCGCGATGGCGTGATTGTGGGCCATCACATTGGACATGATGTGCAGGCGCTGGACTTCGCTTGCGGGAAGCATTTTGATCTGAGCTTGAAAAACTTGTCGCTCGATACGATGGACCTTACGCTGCATCTCAACGACGCCGGGGCCTTTGCTGGGCGAGCCATTCCTGAAGGCTTTACGCTCGATTCCCTCTGTGAGATGTTTGGCGTAAAGATGCATGACCGGCACACTGCCGGTGGGGATGCCTTTCTGACGGCACAGGTGTTCTTGCGCTTGTTGCGAGCGTCTAAAGCGGTTGGCCGTGTGACGCTTGGTTCGCTACTTGGCGCGTACTGTCCCGAGCCCGCCGTCGACTCCGAAGACCTGCCCGGTAATCCAGGCGTTTGAAGGATCGAGCAGGAAGTCGATCATCGAGGCGATGTCTTCGGGCTTGCCGATTCTGTTGAGCGCGTGCATTGCGGTGGAAGCCTTGAGGGCTGCCTCGTTGCCGGTGATGCGGGAAGCCAGTGGGGTGTCAACCAGGCCAGGGGCTACACAATTGACGCGGATGTTGCGGGCGGCATAAGTGGCAGCGGCTGAGAGTGCGAGGCCCATAACGCCTGCTTTGGCTGCGGCGATGGCTTCGTGATTTGCATAGCCGAGGCGGGCGGCTGCCGTTGATATCAGCACGACAGAGCCGCCGCTGGGCATGTTCTTGACGCCGGCGCGGAGAGCAATGAAGGCAGTTTTGAGATTGGTGTCGAGAGTCTGCTGGAATTCGGCTTCTGTGGTGATGTGGGCGGGCTTCAGCAAGATGCTGCCGGCGCAGTTGACGATGCCGTCGATAGGCCCGAAGGCCTGCACTGCGGCTTCTACCGCTTCGAGATTCGTCAGGTCTGTGACGACGTATTGGGCGTTGACTTCGGCGCAGAGGGTGGCCAGCTTGTCACCGTTGCGGCCGATCAGCAGCAGCTCGTGGCCCTTGGCTGCCAAGCGGTGAGTGAGGGCGGTGCCGGTACCGCCATAGGCGGCGGTGATGACGTATTTCATTGATAGCGTTCCTTAATTTCGTTTGCCTGTTTCGTGATGGCGGCCTTCTTTGCCGGCTCGATGCGCACCAGATTGCGCAGTTGCATATCCATGCGGCCCACCTTGGTGAGCTTCGTTTCGTGACGCATCAGAAAGTCCCAATAAAGAGTCGTGAAGGGGCAGGCTTTTTCTCCGACGGATTCGGCCGGGTCGTACTGGCATTTGCTGCAGTAGTTCGACATGCGCTGGATGTACTTGCCGGTTGCTGCGTAGGGCTTGGAGGCCATGATGCCGCCATCGCCGAACTGGCTCATGCCCAGCGTATTGGGCAGCTCCACCCACTCCACTGCATCGACGTAGACGGCGAGATACCACTCGTGGACGCGCTTCGGGTCGACGCCCAAGAGAAGGGTGAAGAGGCCGGTAACCATCAGGCGCTGGATGTGATGGGCGTAGCCGTAATCGAGAGTCTGCCCGATGGACTGGCTGAGGCAGGTCATCTCGGTGTCGCCGGTCCAGTAGAAGGCGGGGAGTGGTTGTTTGGCTTCGAGGGCGTTCTTGTCGAGGTAATCCGGCATGTAGAGCCAGTAGATGCCGCGTACGTATTCCCGCCAGCCAAGGATCTGACGGATGAAGCCTTCGACGGCAGCTAGCGGAGCGTCACCTCGTTCATAGGCTTCCTCGGCGGCGTTGCAGGCTTCTCGTGGGTCTAGCAGCTTGAGGTTGAGGCTGCTGGCGATGCGGGCGTGATAGAGCCAGGGTTCGCCGGTCCACATCGCGTCCTGGTAGGTTCCGAAGTGGGGCAGACGGTTGGTGATGAAGTCGTCGAGTGCGAGCTTGGCGTCGGCGTGTGTGACGGGCCACTTGAAGTGTTCGAGCTTGCCAGGGTGCTTCGCGAAGCGTTGCTCCACCAGCGACATTACTTCGCGGGTAATCTTGTCTGGCTCGAATTCCAGCGGGGCAGGGAGGAGGCCGGGGCCGGATTTTGGGAAGCTGCCGCGATTTTCTTCATCGAAATTCCATTCGCCGCCGACGGGTTTATCTTTCTCCATCAGGATTTTGTAGCGGCGGCGCATCTCGCGGTAGAAGTATTCCATCCGCAATTGTTTGCGGCCACTGGCGTGTTCGCGGAAGTCGTCAACTGATGAGAGAAAGTGCCGGTCCGGGCGGATTTCGAGATTCGGGATCTCGTTGCGAAACTCGTTGAGTAGTCGGTATTCGCCGGGTTCGACGAGGATCACCGTTGCTGGCTTGTACTTTTTGATCGCCGCTTTGAGTTCTGCGAGCAGGCTGCCCTGGTTGGTTTTGTCGTCGAGTTGGCGATAGTCGACTTTGAAACCACGTGACTTGAGAGCCTCGCGGAAGTGGCGCATTGCGGCCAGAAAGATCGTGATGCGGGCTTTGTGATTCCAGACGGCGACAGCCTCCGAATCCACTTCGGCCATCCAGACAACATCGTGTTTGGGGTCGAAGCCGTCG
The DNA here is from genome assembly GCA_044376335.1 of Bryobacter sp. Classification (GTDB taxonomy): domain Bacteria; phylum Acidobacteriota; class Terriglobia; order Bryobacterales; family Bryobacteraceae; genus Bryobacter. The sequence continues at coordinate 4,217 of JBIPMY010000009.1, read as the reverse complement.
AAGGCTGCGCTCGAAAGATCCAACTGATCGCCGAGTATGACAACAAGATTCACACTCGTAGAGATGACCATGACTGCCGTCACGGCGTAAATTGTTGGACACGTGCGCGAGACCGGTCGTCGTCACGCGTGTCCGGTGCAGTTTACGCGGTGACGGCCATGTCTTGGCTGGGGGGTGGAACGGGCACGGCAGGCTTATCGCCGCCGTTGAACTTGACGCTGACGAGCTTGGAAACACCAGGTTCCTGCATCGTGACACCGTACATGGAGCTTGAAGCTTCCATCGTGCGCTTGGCGTGGGTGATGAAGATGAACTGAGTGTTGTCTGACATCTCTTTCACCAGTTTGGTGAGGCGGATGATGTTGGCTTCGTCCAGCGGCGCATCGACTTCGTCGAGTACGCAGAAGGGGCTGGGTTGGAACTTGAAGATGGCCATCAGCAGGGCCATGGCGGTCATTGCGCGCTCTCCACCGCTGAGCAGCAATACGTTTTGCAGACGCTTGCCGGGAGGTGAGGCGACGATGTCGATGCCACTTTCGTTCACATTGGTGGGGTCGGTGAGACGCATCTCGCCCGAGCCGCCATTGAAGAGGATCTGGTAGGTGCCGCGGAAGTATTCGTTGATCTTCTCGAAGGCGTCCTGGAAGCGCTTCTTCGATTCGACGTCGATTTCCTGGATCGCCTTTTCGGTGTCCTTGATGGAGTCGAGCAAGTCCTGGCGCTGCGTGTTCAGGAAGTCGTAACGCTGCTGGGACTCTTCGTACTCCTGAAGGGCATCGGGGTTGACCGGGCCAAGAGCCTCGATCTTGCGGCGCACTTCGGTGTACTTTTCTTCGGCGTCGGCAAGCTGGGTTTCGTCGAGGACGGTTTCTTCGGTGGCGGCCAGTTCGGCGACGGCAATGCCGAGCTCTTTCTGGCAGGTCTCTTCGAGGTGCTTGATGTCGCTCTGCTTACGTACGAGGTCGACTTCGGCAGACTGGCGTTTCTCAGACATTGCCGCAACGTTTTGACGCATGCCGCGGAGCTGGTCTTCGAGGGTGGCCAGTTGGGCGCGAACTTCTTCTTCGTCCTTGGCGAGCGTGGCAACGGCGGCCTTGCCTGTCTCGATCTGGGCTGCGAGGTCTGTCGCCTTCTGATCGAGTTCGATGTTGTCGTTGAGCAACTGGGCGCGGTTGACGCCCAGGCGCTCCATCTCGGCGGAGAGGTATTCCTTGCGCCGGCCCTGTTCGTTGAGCGAGTTGTTGAGGCGTTGCACGGCGCCGGTGGAGTTGCGCAGGCGCTCTTCACCGCTGGCGAGTTGGGCGCGCAGGGTGGAGTGTTCTTCGTTGGCAGAGTTGTACTGCTGCTGCAGTTGATCGAGGGCGCCGCGTTCTGCTTCGAGTGCGGCCTCCATGGCGACACGGGCGAGGTCTTTTTCGGTGCTGCCTTTTTCGAGACTTTCACGCAGTTCGGTGAGGCGTTTGCCTTCGCCGGCCAGACGGTCGAGCTCGACGCGGGCATTGGAGAGATAGCGTGCGGCGCGTTGCAGGTCTGTCGCAAGCTGGCGCTGTTCCTGGTCGAGAACGAGAGCGCTCTTTTCTTCCTGCTGCTGCTCCTGGCGGAGCTTTTCGAGGTCGGCGGCGAGAGCGGTTTGCTCTGCTTCAAGCTGTTGCAGCCGAGTCGAGTTTTGCTCGAGTTCGATCTGTTTGGTCTTGTGCTGTGTGTTGAGTTCTTTGAGTTCGCGCTTGAGGGCGAGGGGGCCGCTGGAGCTCTTCTTGCCGCCGGTGACTGCGTAGCCGTGGTAGCAGACGCCGTCTGGAAGCAGGAAGTAAACGTCGGGGTATTGAAGGGCCAGACGCTGGGCCGCTTCGTGGTTTTCAGCAAGGAAGCAACGGGTGATGCGGGGCAGCAATTCTGCTGGTGCATATTTGAAACCGTTGGTCATCCGAAGCACTTCGCTTAGACGACCAACGATACCAGTTTCAGGACCGACGGGTGGCTCCTCTACGCGGCCACGAGTGAAGTCGGATTCCGGGTCGGGATGCACCAGGAATGTGGCGCGCCCTTCGAGATCCTGCTTCATCAACTGGATGCCGCGCTGAGCGTCGTCCCACTGATGCACTACTACGTATTCGAGTTCTTCGATCAGGAACTCTTCAGTTGCTTTTTCATAGGCTGTGTCGACTTCGATAAAGTCGGCCAGCACGCCCATCGGCTTCAGGCCAGTGGCTTCACCCTTGCCGATGGCGGTGAAGAGTTTCTTCACCGAATCGGTAGTGTAGCTGCGATGGTTGATGATGTCTTCGAGAGAATCGCGACGGGCCTTGAGGCGTGAGGTTTCGGTACGCAGGACGTCCTGTGCGCGGCGGGTGTCGTTAACCTGCTGGCGACGGGTGTTGAGTTCTGTCTCGACGTACTTGCGACGGTCGGCAATGTTTTCGAGCGTCATCTGCCGGGCGCTGAGTTTTTCGCTCAGCTCGGTGCGTACTTTTTCGAGGCGTTCAGATTCAGCCTGGGCTTCGGTTTCTTCGCGGGTGGCGCGTTCGATGTTCTTGGTGACGCCCTGCTGCTGGGTCTCAACCTGGGTGAGCTGATTGCGCAAGCGATTCACTTCACCGAGGAGGCTGAAAATCTGCTGGCGGTTGCGTTCGAGCTGGCTGGCTCGCTCACGCAGTTGCTGCGACAGAGTGTCGCGTTGCTTGGATTTCTCTTCCACCTGAGCGCGCAGTTGCTGGGCCTGGGTGTTGAGGTCTGCAGCTTCTTTTTGAGCGGCTTCGAGTTCGGTTCGGATCTCGGTAAGTCGGATTTCGAGGTTGGCAACTTCGGCTTCGCTGGTGGCGAGGCGCTGATCGATATTGCCGATTTGTTGGGACTGGCTGGTGAGTTTGCCACGGGTGCGCTCAGCTTCGAGCTCATATTCAGCCAGTTGCTTGCGGGCTGCGGTGAGGGCGGCTTCGACTTCAAAGAAACGGGCGCGCTGCTTTTGTTGCTCGGCGTCCTGCACGGCAAGGGCGGCAGAGGTTTCATTAAAGGCAGTGGTGGATTCGCCGAGTTCGAGGGCAACTTTGGCGGCTTCGCGCTCGAGGTAGCGGAAGCGGTTGGAGAGTACGAGTTTGACGTGGCCATCGAGCTCGGTTTTGAGCTCTTCATAACGCTTGGCCTTGGCGGCTTGGCGCTTGAGGCTGTTTACCTGGCGGCCTACTTCTTCGAGGATGTCGAAGACGCGGTTGAGGTTCTGGCGGGCGCTCTCAAGGCGGCTCTCGGCCAGACGGCGGCGGGTTTTGAACTTGGTGATGCCGGCGGCTTCTTCGATAATGGCGCGGCGATCCATCGGTTTGTTCGACAGAATCTGGCCGATGCGGCCCTGTTCGATGATGGCGTAGCTTTCCGGGCCGAGGCCGGAGCCCATGAAGACATCCTGGATGTCGCGCAGACGGGCGATCTTGCCGTCGATCAGGTATTCGCTGTCGCCCGAGCGATAGAGGCGCCGGGTAACAGTGATTTCGCGGGCACTCTTGGGCTTTTCAACTTCTTCTTCTTCCGGCTTGGCGTCAGACTTTTCCCGCGGCAGCACGCGTTCGAGAAAGCTGCCGTCAGAATCGACCATTGAGATGGTGACGCTGGCCATGCCAAGGGGTTTGCGGTCCTTGGTTCCTGCGAAGATGACATCTTCCATACGCCCGCCACGAAGACTCTTGGCGGATTGCTCACCGAGGACCCAACTGATGGCGTCGCTCAGATTCGATTTGCCGCAACCGTTGGGGCCAACAATAGCCGCAACGCCTTCACCCTGGAAGCGCATTTCGGTACGGTCGCAAAAAGACTTAAAGCCCTGTAATTCGAGGCGTTTGAGTTTTAGCAATGGATTGATCCCCTCGCAGAAAGTAAGACTTCGCCGACCGCGAACTTTCAGAACAGAAAGGCAGTCAGCACTCGGGGGGGAGTGATTTCAGACTAAACCAGGATCGTCGCAAAGTAAAGCGGCATCCGCTATCTTGTGGGTAGGAAGTTTTTAGCCACAAGCTGTAGTGGTGAATCCATCGCTGCCGGATGCGCTAGAATTCAAGCAGCTATGTTGCTTAAAGTCTTGCTTATGATGTCCCTCTGCGCCTTGTTGCATGCGCAAGAGTTTCGCTCCACAATTTCCGGCCGGGTGACTGACCCATCTGGCGCCTCCATCCCCAGTGCAAAAGTAATCGCGACCGAAGTTAATACCGGCGCAAAGGCGGAAGCCACTA
>JBIPMY010000488.1:0-4286 GCA_044376335.1 Bryobacter sp. | reverse complement strand
ATGGGTAATAAAGTAGCCCGGCGACATGGGCAAAAAAACAGCCCGTCAGCATGGGTGACAAAGCAGCCCGGCGACATGGGTGACAAAAGCGGCCTCGCGACATCGGTCGCAAAGCAGCCCGGGGACATGGGTGGAGTCGGTTGGAGGCGGATTGGGTGGGGCGCTACCAGATCGTTTGGATGCCGGAGGCGCGAATTCGCCGGACTGCAGCATTGAGGCCACTAGCGATGAGGCCGAGGACAGCCCGTACTTGTTTTGATTTGAAAGGGGAGCTTAGTCGTAGTCTTATAGCTGCTGGTGGCGGAGCCATTGGATGGGATCTATTGCCTGAAGCCCAGTAAATCGCTCGAAATCTCGAAGGTTGAAGGTGAGCAGATTGGTGATACCGTGAACGTACATGGCAGCCGCCAAGCGGGTATCGTGCACTTGTACGCCTTTGATTTCGTGTTCTTCCAGTAAATCTCGCCAACGGGAGTGCGAAGCGAGACTGTCGGGGAGCAATTCAAAGTCACGCTCCATTACAGAGGCCAGGCGAGATGTCTGAGCAACGGTTAGACCGAAGCCATTTTGATTTTGGGGGCGGGTAGAAACATTCCAAAACTCGCCAAGAATTTGGGAGGTAAAGCAGAGCCGATCCTGGGAGTAGGAAAGAGACTTCAGCACTTGGACAATCGTTGCGTTTTGGGGATCTGCGCTGTTGCTCATCCTCAACTCGATGTTGGTATCCAGCAGCCAGGCAGATGGCATCAGTCGTGATCCTGGTAAATCGACTCTCTGGTGAATGCCGATTCGGGAAGGGTCGGGATTGCGTGCGAAAACTGAGCCATTTCACTGATGGTAAAGTCGATGCGGCCTTCGGTGATTTCGCGGTGATTGGGAGCCGCCTGGACCGACGCTGCCAGCAGATTAGCGGCATAAACTTCCAGCGGGCTGCCAAGGGCGATGGCACGGCGAGTTAGCTCAGCCTGGATGTCAGGCGCTATGTCAACGGTAATTGTCATTGGAGTTGGCCTCTAAGAGTAGCTTATCGTAGCGAGTGATTTTGGTGAAGCGGGTTGGGGGATTTGGCAGGTTTGGAATCCCCACGCTTACGCATGGGGTTGGGCAGCGCATACGCTTACCGGCAGCGAAGAAGGTAAATGGAAAGGCGGAGTTTGGATGTGTAGCCATGACCCAATTCATGCGGTTGCAAGTCGATTTCATTTTCGCGGGGAGCGGCTCCCATTGATCGCTCTTGTGTCAGAATCGCCGGTATATGGCCGCAAAACAACAGTGGGCTTTTCAGCCGCGCTTTCGGGCTAAGGCTTATGGCTGGAGGGGGTCGAAGCTGGCGGTGGAGCGGCTGAGAGAAGCTGTGTCGGAAATCCAGAAGGCAGGCAGGACGGATGCGCTTCTGGCTGCGGATGGAGCGGTTCTGCTCTTTACCCGGTTGTGGCCGGCGTTGCAGCAGATTGATGGTTCTTCGGGGGTGCTGGGGAGCGCGGTTCACTGGACTCAAGAAGAGCTGCTTCCGCTGGTGACTGCGGCTCCGGCTGATCGCAAGACTCGCAAGCGCTGGCTGGAACGGCTTTGGGCGGCGATTGAGGAGGATGGGGTGGATTATCTGGCTCCGGTTCAGGATCGTTGGGGGGAGTTGTGCGGGTCGGCTGAATTGGCAAGCTTGTGGGCGGACCGGTTGGTGGAGGTGGTTCGGGGGGCTCTGAGCGGGCGGGTTCTGAGCGAGCCGGATTCGGTTGGGTATTCGAGCGCGACTAGTGTTTGCTTGTCGAGTTTGCTTGCGGCTGGGCGGCATGAGGAGATTTTTGAGTTGCTGGGGCTGGAGCGGTTTCCGTTCTGGCATTACCGGAAGTTTGGGGTGGCGGCACTGGAGAAGGAGGGGCGCCTGGAGGAGGCGTTGCAGTTTGCCGAGGCGAGCCGGGGGCTAAATCAGCCGGATCGATTGATTTCGGAGGTTTGCGCGAGGTTGCGGGGTAGGGTTGCGGGTTAGGGTTGCTGGTTTGGGCCTTGCGAAGTGAGGCGGCTGGAGCTCAGCTCCCAAGAAGTGTATAGGATGTTGCCGGTCTTGGGACTTTTTGGGGGCTCCACGCCTACGCGTGGGGCTCGGTGGGCCACGTTTGAGCAAAACTTGCAAATTTGAGTTCGTGGAAAGTACGAGATATGCCGGAGATGGTCTTCCAGTTCCACAGGGATTCCCATATGGCTTGGGAATCTGGTATGAAGTCATTATAGTCAGGTATATATACCTATTTAAAGATAGACAGGAACTGCCATGGTATATATACCATAGCAGTTGCAGACCTTCAATTGTATTAAGCTAGTGATGTATGGTTTCGAGCCTTGCCAGTTCGCGCAGTTCCCCCTCTGCCAAGCGGCAAGCATTGGCGCGAAAGATCGCGGCAACGCTTGAGGTTGGGCATCAGCGCGTGTTCATGGCCAACGATTTGGGGGTGCTGCTTGAGGCTCATCGAGAGGAGTGGAAGCTTGGTGCCAGAGTGCGGGGTGGGGCGTTTCTCGATTTGCTCGAGGAGCAGGTGGGAATGCGGCGGGTGGTGCTGAAGGGCGCGACGCATTCGCAAGAGTTCACGCGCTACCTGTGGGGGGAGGCGTCACCAGCTGAGGTGGCCTCGTCCTTGCGGGCCTCAGCGTATTTGACCCATTCGAGCGCCGTGTTTGTGCATGGGCTTACGGAGCAATTGCCGAAGGTGTTCTATGTGAACTATGAGCAGAGCGCGAAGCCGAAATCCAAGGCTGCGCTGACGCAGGAGGGGATGGACCGTGCCTTTCGCGGCAAGCAGCGCGAGTCTAGCTTTGCGTTTGAGTTCGACGATTACCGGATTGTGATGTTGAGCGGCAAAAATACGAAGAGGCTGGAGGTGCAATCGGCGTTTCTACCAGGCGGTGGCAAGGTGGATGTGACGAGTCTTGAGCGGACACTGATCGATATTGCCGTAAGACCAACTTATGCCGGGGGTGTGCACCAAGTACTGGAGGCTTACCGGGGGGCTCGGGAGCAGGTTTCGGTGGGCAAACTGATTGCGGTATTGAAGCAGATGGACTATGTGTATCCCTACCATCAGGCGATTGGGTTTTACCTGGATCGAGCGGGAGTGGGAGCCAAGCAGCTCGAGCGGGTGCGCGCTCTGGGCACCGAGTTGCGATTCTATCTGGCGCACGGGATGAGGGAGATGGAGTTTAACGAGAAGTGGCAGCTACACCATCCCAAGGGAATGTAGGGGGACGGTGAGGGCAAGCAGGTAGTCGAAGTAGAAGTCGAAGTCTTGCAATGGCCCGGTTGTGGTGGCTTCTACGCTGGGCCAGTCTGGGCGGTGGAATTCGCGCTGGCCGGGGATGAGGGTGATCAGGTTCAAGGGAACTTGTTTCGTGGCGAAGATGGCGCGGAGCAGTTCGTGGTGGGCGGGGGTATCGAAGTGGAAACCGGTCTTGGTGGCGATGGCGTGGATGTCGTAGAAGTCGCGAGCGCGGGGGCGGCGGGTACGGGCAGTGGGAGCATATTGGCTCATTTGCTGGCAGATGGCGCGGAGCTTCTCGACGGCGATCATGGCTGGGGTATAGACACAGATACTGTAGGAATCCATCTCGGTTACTTCGCTGGAGGCGGTGAATTCATGCTTGCTGAGGTCAACGGAGAAGGTTTTGAGCTGATTTGGGCCGATGACGGCGGCTTCGCGGCGGAGTTGTTCGAGGTTTGATAGAAGGAGGCGGTGGCGGGATTCTTCGACCAGTTTGAACTCCAGGCGATAGCCACCCCAGTTTGGGAAATGGGTGTCGCCCTGGCCTGATGGCTTGGGTTGGAGGACTACGTCGATGGGGATGAAGCCGGAAGGGGCGAAGCGGTTGGCCAGGGCGCGCTGCATGCGGGCCTGGGCCTCGGGGATGTCTTCGAAGTCACCATTCAGGGAGAAGTCGAGGTCGAGGGAAGCTCGGGAGCTAATGCCATGGACGAGAGACATCGCGTTGCCACCTTTGAGCACGAGTTGATCGTAGAGGATATCGTCGCTGAAGAGGGCCGTAATCGTCAGGCGACGAATTTGCTCATAAGACATCGAGGATGGCTTCGAGGGGCGGCCTCCGCGCGGGGTTGGCGCAGGCATTTTGTGTTTTGAGTTTAGCGAGAAGTTCAGGGACAAGGGAAGCGGCTTTCCGTTGTATTTGACTGTGGTTCTTCGATTTTTATTTGGCGTGTTGCATAGGTATATATACCTATGCAACACAACTCAATAATTTCGGGAAACAAATGGGGCAAGTGATTTGTAGTCAATGGATTA
>JBIPMY010000487.1:0-4295 GCA_044376335.1 Bryobacter sp. | reverse complement strand
GGCCCAAGCCTGGCAAGCCACTGGCGAAAAGAAACCATGGAAGCAAGCAACTCTCACCACAATCATTGGTCGCCCTGCCTACCGCTTCACTACCACTAGCGGAGAACGCAACATCGTCTTTGCAGACAACGGGCAGTTGCAAAAGTCTTTCTCGCAGATAGAAGCAGAAACTGCGCTCAGGCTCTTTCTCCCTCCACAAGCTAACTTTTTCTGGCAGCCCGTACTCACCAGTCCAGACCAGTGGACCGTTCAGCGTATCTACACAGAACATCTGCCTCTCTACCACGCCGTAGTTTCTGACCGATCAGGCACTGGGGTTTACATTTCAAGCCTCACCGGAGAAGTCATCCTCAGTACCACCACTCAATCTCGACTCATCGCCTGGATTGGTGCTATTCCCCACTGGCTCTATCTGCGCGCCGTTCGCGTCTACGCGGAAGAATGGCGTCTCGGCGTAATCTACATTTCCGCCATCGGTAGCATCATGGCCTTGCTCGGTATCGCCGTCGGCATCTGGCGCTACTCCCCATCCCGCAAATACCGCAACCGCGAATTGGGCCCTCAACCCACTCCCTATCTAGGAGCTAAGAAATGGCATCACTATTCCGGCCTGGTCTTCGGCCTCCTTACGTTCACCTTCATCCTTTCGGGAATGCTCTCTCTCAATCCCGGTCGCTGGTCTACCGGTGCTTCACCCACATCCGCACAACTCACACACTTTACCGGCGGCCCCATCCGTTCTCTAGCCTTTGATCGCCTGCCAACTCTTCCATCCGAAGCCAAAGAAGTCGAATTACTCCAAATCAATTCGCAACCCTTGCTGAGTTTCAACAAGACTTTGCTCCATCTCGACGCTACACCCTTCACTCCCCCCGCAACGGCAAATCTAATTGAGTCAGCCAGATCTGCAACCGGTGGCGCAACTGTAGAATCCGCCAGACTCCTTACCGAATACGAAACTTACTACTACGACCGCAAATATAAAAAACCGCTGCCCGTTCTCGAGGTCAAACTATCTGACGCTGCTGCCACCTGGTTTTACATCGACCCGTCGACTGGACTCCCTGTGAATCGTTACGAAAGCACAGGGCGGTGGGAGCGATGGCTCTATCATGGCCTTCATAGTCTCGACTTTCCTGGTCTCTGGAACCGGCGTCCCCTCTGGGACATCATCGTGATCTTTGTCAGCCTTGGTGGTGTCTACTTAAGTTGGAGCGGCATCCAGATTGGCTGGGTCCGACTTCGCCAAAAGGCGCGATCCCGCAAGCCAATCATCAACGCTTCCGCTCGCCCCGAAAATAAGCCCGTTTACGTCTCTAAGGCTTGACTTCATCAGTTAGTGATAGGTGATACTCTAATTCCCTTTCAAAATGAAAAGATGCGAGTGTTACCTTTTTTACTGATTTTCATAACCTGTCTTTTAGAAGCTTTCGAGACTGGCGTCTCCGGCCTGGTTCGCGATGCTCAAGGTGGCATTCCAGCCGTAACAATTAAGATTAATACAACCGGGTCTCCGCTTCGTCAAGCTTCTACCGATGCCACGGGGCGATACTCTATTACTGGCCTCAAGCCCGGCACTTATCAATTCACTTTCCAAAAAGCTGGCTTTGAACCAGTAACTCGTTCTCTAACTCTGGGTGACTCAATCGAGACTCTCGATGTAACCCTCGTTGTCAGCGCAGTTGCCACAACCATGGAGGTCATAGACACCGCCGCCTCCAGCGCTCTCCAACTGGATTCCACCGCCACCGGAGGCACCCTCCTCAACATCCCTGTTCGAGAGCTTCCCGCCAGCATCTCCATCATTTCGCAGCAAATGATGCAAGAACGCGGGGTTCGCTCCAGTATCGAAGCGGTAGAACAATCCGTCGGCATGATCGCCGGAACTTCCGTTGGCTCCATTCCCAGCTTCACCGCCCGCGGCTTTTCAGGCAACAACATTACGCTAATGCGCGATGGCATCCGCCAAAACACAGCCAGCCAAAGCGCCCGCCCCCTCGATTCTTTCCTAATGGAGCGCATGGAAATTCTTAAAGGCCCTGCCAGTATCCTCTACGGTGAAGGTGCAATTGGGGCCGCCATCAACGTAGTCTCCAAAGAGGCGCAGCCTCGCTTCCTCGTCGACGGCCTTCTCTCCTATGGTTCCTTCGGCTCTCTTCGCTCCGGTTTCGGAATGAATGGCCCAATCCACAAAAAAGTTTTCGTGCGCGCCGATGCTTCCTACACCCGCACGGATGGCTACATGAATGACTCTCGTCAAAATCTCGGAGGCGTCAACACCGGGCTGCGCTACAACATCACCGAGAACCTGACTCTGAATCTTAACGGTTCCTGGACTCAGGACTTCACGGAAAGCTATTACGGCACCCCCCTGATCGATGGCCATATCGACCCTCGCACGCGCTTCCTCAACTACAACATGCAAGACAACTTGGCCAAGAGCCGCAATCGCTTCGGTCGCGCCACTCTCGATTGGAAGCTCTCCCCCAATTGGCAGCTTCGCAACTACACCTTCCTCGCCACGCATACTCTCGATTGGCGCAACTTCGAAAGCTATGCCTACAATCCCGCCACCAGACTCGTTGACGTCGGCTCTTACTTCCTGATCTGGCGCAATGACTTCTTAAGTGGCAACCGCACAGACCTGCAAGGCACCTTTCGCATCTTCGGCCGCACCGTCCGCACCGTCTCTGGCCTGCAGTACCAGAACAACGATCTGCGCCGCGGCGGCCTCTCCGATAACACCATCCGGCGCAGCGTCGATCCCTTTAATCCCGCTCCTTTCAGTGATCCCGGCCGCAACTATGTTCGTGATCGTGATGTGCTGATTCGCACACTCTCCCTTTTCAGTGAGGCCGCAATCGACATCACCTCAAAGCTCAAACTCCTCGGCGGCATCCGATATGAAAGGATCGCTCTCGACTACACCCTCAAGGCCACCGGCGTCACCTCCAGCACAGTCTTCCACCCGCCTACAGGCCGCATTGGCGCTGTCTACAGCTTCACCCCCACCATCAACGCCTACGCTTCCTATACCAAAGCCGTCGAGCCCGTAGCCCAATTGGTCAGCCTAACCGGCGTCAATCAGGCCTTCAGTCTCGTACCAGGCAAACAAATCGAAATCGGCTCCAAGGCTTCTTTCTGGAACAACCGTGTCGATTTCACCGCCGCATACTTCGACATTGAAAAGCGCGACATTCTCACAACAACGATCGTCGATGGCCGTAACTTTGCACAGCAGATTGGCCGACAAATTGCCAAAGGCATCGAATTCACATCCTTGTTCCGGCCCACCCGCTCTCTTACGATAAGCTCAGACATTGCCTTCACCGACCCCGAATTTGCCGACTTCAACGAAGTCGTCTCCGGCGGCAACATCTCACGCAGCGGCAATCTCCCACCCAACGTCGCTCGCCGCGTTCTAAGCTTCTGGGCGAACCAGCGTTTTGGTTCCTTCAACCTCTCCGGCACCGTCCGCAACGTCGGTCGTCGCTTCGCCGACACCGCCAATCTGCGACCCATCGATCCCTACACCACTCTGGACGCAGCTCTGAGCTACCGAATGGAGCGCGGCGGCACAATTGCGTTGCGAGGTCGCAATCTCACCGACGCCATCTACGCCGCCTGGAGCGCCAGCGGAGGCACCGCCCTGCGTCTTGAAGCTCCACGCAGCTACGACATCACCTGGACTCTCCGTTTCTAGCCCGATCTGCATTTTTGAGGGCTGTCCCACAGCCCTCTCTGATAACCTTAATTTTTCATATGAAACTCGCCATCGTCGGCCTCGGCTTCATGGGCGCTACCCACGTCAAGGCCGCCCTAACCATCCCCAATCTTGAACTTGCTGTAGTCTCCCGAGATCCGGAAAAACTCAAAGGCGACCTCTCCAAAGTCTCCGGCAATCTCGCCACCACCGAAGCCGCTTTAGACTTCTCGAACCTCAGCACCTTCTCCACCTTCGACGAAGTCCTCGCAGACCCCTCCATCGACGCCGTCGACCTCTGCCTCCCCACCGCCCTTCACGAATCCTTCACCATCAAGGCCCTCGCAGCAGGCAAGCACGTCCTCGTAGAAAAGCCCATGGGCCTCGATCGCGCCGCCTGCGATCGCATGCTATCAGCCGCAAAAAAAGCAAACAAGCTCCTGATGGCCGCCCAGGTCCTCCGCTTCTTCCCCGCCTACGACGCCCTCAAGACATTTCTCAACGACTCCGGCGACGTCCGCACCGCCACTTTCCGCCGCCGTTGTGCCGCCCCCGGCTGGGGCCCCTGGCTCAAAGACAAAGCCCAATCCGG
>JBIPMY010000139.1:0-13764 GCA_044376335.1 Bryobacter sp. | reverse complement strand
TGAAAACCTCTTGGCGCATGCTAAATCAATCGGTCTCGATATGGACCAATTCAAGCAAGCCTTGGATTCGCAACGCTTTCGTCCAATAGTTGAAAGGGACAGGCTTGAAGCAAAGGCTATCGGGATTACCGGAACCCCTCACCTTTACATCAACGGCAAATCACTTAGCGGAGCCCAGTCCGCCGAGAACTTGATGGAGCTCATTGATCGGACAATGGGGCGGCCAAAGGCTCCTCTCCTTCCTCTCGATTTGACTTCATTGCGATCCACTAACTCCCCCGTTCGTGGGCCGGTGGATGCCCCTATGGAGGTGATTCTCTTCTCCGATTTCGAGTGCTATTTTTGCGGCCAGGCAGAGTCGGTGTTCAAAGAGTTTCGAGCCAAACACCCCGGCTCGATGAAATTGATTTACAAGCATTTCCCGCTAAGCTTTCACAAATCCGCTCAATTGGCTCATGAGGCAGCATTAGCCGCAGGAGCCCAAAACAAGTTTTGGGAAATGCATGACTTGCTCTTTGTCAATCAAAAGTCACTCGATCGCCCCAGTCTCGAAACTTATGCCAAATTGCTCAATCTTGACATGGATCAGTTTCGGGCTGATCTGGATTCGCGCAAATTTCGCATCGCAGTGGAAAAAGATCAGGCCCAAGGCCAAAAACTGGAGGTGGACGGAACGCCCTTCCTCCTGATCAATGGAAAACCCTCAAGTGGAGCCCCGACACTTGCACAGCTGGAATCCGCCGCATCCCTCCCGAATAGTCAAAATACCAAACCACAAATCATCGAAACCACGCCAACCCCTCTTTTCCTTTCCAAAGGTTCAAAGGATGCACCCATCGTGGTTGATTGGTTCTCCGACATTGAAAGCCCGCTTTCCTTGGAGACTCTTCTGAAGGTCGAACAACTCCTCGATACATACCCCAATAAAGTCCGATTTCAGTATCGACATCGCCCCAAAGAGAACCATCGTGAAGCAATGCTTGCCCATCAGGCTTTAATGGCGGCTGGGCTCCAGAACAAGTTTTGGGAAATGCACCAAATGCTTTCTACCTCCAGACATGCTCTATCCGAACCGGAGATCTTGACATACGCGCAAGCCCTTCAACTCGATGTTCCAAAGTTTACGGCTGATCTGCAAGATCCTCAATCCGTTTCACGTGTTGCTGCTGACATTGCCGATGCCCGCCGCCGCGATGTGCGAGGTACGCCAACCTTCTTTATCAATGGCAAGAGGCTGGATGGCAACCAGCCACTAGCCTACTTCCAAACCTTGATCGACCAGGAGTTGAACCGCAAATAGTATGCTTCGCTTTCCTCGCACTCATCATTCCGCCGCACTTCTGGTCAGTCTGTTTCTTGCTGGCTGCTGGGTTAGTTTTGCGCAGCAGACACTCACGCTTTCGCCTTCCACTTCACCCGCCACGGTCATCCCTGGCCAAAGTACTGTGTTTGCTACGGCTTCGGGATTTCCGACAGGCAGCATCCTACCGGAATCGGTAACGATTCGCCTTGAGCCCGCCACAGTGGGTGCCGGCCGGACGATAACTTTTGCTCCTACATCAATCACCACGATTAGTGGCACCACCCGACGTGCCTCATTTGTAGTCCCCGCGAATCTGGTAGTATCCGAAGCCACACCCTATCTGCTTTCAATATCCGGCTCAAACACCGCCGGAGTTGCCTTCAGCAGCTCGAACCGGTCCAATCTAACGATCAATCCCATTCCGGGGATCGTCAACATTTCTTTCTCATCGGGCAAGGCCGGCACGGGAGTTACTGCCGTCATTCGAGCGCAACTCTCCAACTTGGTTCAGGGCTCCACTCGCGCCCAGTTTGGTGCGGGGATTGCTGTCGGCGGCGCACCGCCAGGCACGCCCGGGCCCGTCATCGTCATCAGCCCAACAGTAGCGGTAGCGACATTGGCAATCGACGCAAATGCCTCCGCTGGCGCGCGCGAGGTGCTGGTCGAAACCGGTGCGCAAAGGCTCAGCCTTCCTGCCGGCTTCCTCGTGGAAGCGCCTGCGGCGAACTCTCCTTCGAGCGTCCTCACTCTGAACTCAGCCGCCAGCCCCGCCGGAGCCCACCCCGGCGCCGCAGTCTCGGTAAAGGCTTTCGGCTTGCCAGCCTCACCCATATTCAACGCGGCTCAGGTTGCCCTGCTTTTGGAACCAGCAACGCCCAATGACGGCGTCACCCTCTTTGTCCGTGCTTCCAGCGTCGCCTATACCGAAGCGGGCAGCTTCACTGTCGGCTTCGAGATCCCGAACACGATCAATCTCTCTCGACCCATCGCGTATCGAGTGAGCTTGATCGCCACCAGCGACAACTACCAATCCACAGGCATCACGCTGGCCAGCGCCAACAAAGCCGAATTAACTCTCAATCCGGGTGCAGCCGTCATCAGCCTGGCACCCAACTCCGCGCAGCAGGGCCAGAGCGTCAGTGTCCTTGTAAATGGGCAATTTACATCTTTCGCACCAGGCGCGACCCAAGCCAATTTTGGCGTCGGGATTTCGGTGGGCGGTGCCCCGGCGGGTCAATTCGGACCTCTCAACGTCAACAGTCCGATCAGTGCCACCGCCAGCTTGAATATCGAGCCGGGCGCTGCCCCCGGGGCACGCACCGTTCTGGTGCGCACGGGCTCGGAGCAGACAGTCCTCAATGAGGGCTTCTTTGTCCTTCCCGGCGCCACCCTGCTCACACTCAGCGGCAACACGGTTCCCGCCGCGGCTGCTCCTGGCGCCGCGCTCTCCGTTTCAGGTTCTGGCTTTCCGACTGGCAACCTGACTCAGCTTTCCGTGCGTCTCGAGCCGGCCACTCCCGGCGCGGGCGCCGCCGTGGTTGTCCCTGCCACCGCGAATCCGGCTACCGGCACCAATCGCAACGTCAGCTTTGTAGTTCCCGCCAACCTTTCGGTTCTCAGTCTGACTCCCTATCTGGTCAGCGTTTCCGGCACTGCCAACAATGGCGTGCAGTTTACAAGTTCGAACAAGGCGGCGTTCACCTTGAATCCGCCTCCATCATTGCTCTCGGTGCAACCCAATGCAGGCCGCGCCGGTGAGTCCGTTGCCGTTCGCATCAGCGGTCGATTTACAACTTTTGTCAGTGGCGACACCACGGTCGATTTCGGCGCCGGGATCACCGCTTCCAATGTTGTGGTCGAATCGCCCACTTCCCTCACCGCCACCTTGGCCATTGCGGCCAATGCGGCATCCGGGGCTCGTGATCTGTCGGTGCGAACTGGCACACAGGTTGTACTCCTGTCCGCCGCGTTCTCGGTCACCGCGGGGGACTTGCCGATCGTTTTGGAGAGCTCGACCTCGCCGGCGGCCGCCATACCTGGCAGCACGGTGGGCGTCGGCGGAACCGGTTATCCGGAAGGTCCGATCAATCCCTCGCAGGTCCAGGTCACTTTGCGGCCAGCTTCAGGCGGCACCGCCCTTACGGTGAATGCCACCTCCGTGGCCGCCATCAACTCTAACAATCGCATTGTCGCCTTCTCTCTGCCTGCCTCGCTGTCCCTCTCCGCGCCCACTGCTTATCTCGTGTCCCTGCGCGGTCTCGGGGTGTCGGGATTATCCTTTGCCTCAACCAACCAGGCTCAACTCACAATAAATCCACTGCCGCGTCTCCTGTCTTCCACGCCGGCTACTGCCAACGCCGGCGCAACCGTAAGCGTGACTCTACGTGGACAATTCACAAACTTCCAGAACACGGTCACCCAGGCCAGCTATGGCCCAGGGGTAGCCGTGGGCGGCGCGCCGGAGGGTTCTTTCGGCCCGGTCACCGTAAGTGACGCGACCACAGCCGTGGCCCAGTTGCGCATCGCGGGCAACGCGGCCATCGGTCCGCGGGACATCAACGTTCGCACCGGCAATGAATCCGTCCAACTGCCCCAGGGCTTCGCCATCGGAGCGGGTGCCCCGAGATTGCTCAGCCTTGCGCCGTCCAGCGGCAAAGCCGGCGAAAGCGTCGGTGTTCAGCTTCGCGGCCAGTTCACCAACTTCGTCTCCGGGCAAACCCAGCTCAGCCTTGGCGCGGGAATCACCGTATCCAACATAAATGTTCTTTCGCCCACCCTGCTCAACGCAATCCTGAACATTACGCCGAACGCTGCACCCGGTGCCCGCACCGCCAGCGTGCAAACCGGCGCGGAGCAGCTCAGCCTCGATAACGCTTTTGTGGTGTTGGGCGGGGTTCCTGAGATCACTCTGGTTTCTCCCAACTCCGGCCGCCAGGGTCAGACCTTGGACGTCAACATCACAGGGCGAAATACAGCCTTTATGGCCGGGCAGAGCCAGGTAAGCTTTGGTGAAGGGATTTTCGTTCGCGGAGTCCAGGTATCCAGCCCGACGGCCTTGCGGGCCACTCTCGAAATCAGCCCCACGGCCACTCTCGGCGCCCGCGAGCTGACCATTGTCACCGGCGCCCAGTCCGCCAGCTTGGCCAACGCCTTCAGCGTGACGGGTGGCGAGCCAACCCTGCTGTCGGTGACTCCTTCCAGTGCGACACCCGGCCAAAGCCTCGCGCTAAACATCACAGCGCAATTCAGCGCATTCAGCCAGGGCCAAACCCAGGTTTCGCTCGGAGCGGGGATCACCGTATCCACCGTAACCGTAAACAGTCCAACGTCGCTGACTGCGCAAATCACCGTTGCAGCCAACGCCGTGGGCGGCCCTCGTGCACTCACCGTCACCACAGGCGTACAAGTGCTCTCCCGTGCCTCCGCCTTTACGGTCCAGGGTCCGGCGCAGATTACTTCGGTAACCCCAGGCTCGGGCGCACCAGGTCAAAACTTGCTGGTTACGGTTGCGGCGAGCGGCTCGTCCTTTGCCGCTGGCGCCACTCAGGTGAGCTTCGGCGCCGGTATCACCGTGGGCGCTGTCACAGTCAACAGCCCTGTCTCGTTGCTCGTGCCGATTTCGATCTCGAGCGCCGCCTCGCCCGGCACGCGGACTGTGTCCGTCACGACAGGCGCCCAAACGCTGACTCGCGATGGTGCCTTTACGGTCTCCGGCGCGGTCGCCACGCCCAGCCTCCTCTCAGTCAGCCCCGCGTCCTCCCTGCAGGGGCGCAGTCTCGATATCTCCATCGCGGGTCGAAACACCAGCTTCGTGCAAGGTCAGAGCCAGGTAAGTCTGGGGGCCGGCATCAGTGTGGATTCGGTCACCGTGGCAAGCCCTACAGCGCTGTTGGCCCGGATCAGTGTGGCGGCAAACGCTGCGGTCGGTCCTCGCCTCGTCAGTGTCACCACCGCCGGACAGGCGATCACTCTGGCTGACGGATTCACCGTCCTGGCGCCTCCCATCGATATCAGCTTCACGCTCCCCACGGCGTCCGCTCTCTTCCGGGATAACCGGATCTCGGTGAGCGGCACGGTGGCCGATCCCACGGCGCAAGTGGTTGTGATCGGTCTGGATAAAGATCAGGCCACGCCCGTCAACGCGGTGGTCAGCGGCAATAGTTTCAGCGCCACGAATGTTCCGATTCGTGAAGGCCTCAATATCCTTACGGTCCGCGCTACAAACTCGAGAGGCGGTCTGGGCACCGCGACGCTGCCGGTGATTCTCGATAGCAGCCCGCCGCAGGTGAATATCGACAGCCCCGCCGATGGCGCGGTGTTAACCTCGAACGTCGTCAATGTATCCGGCTTTTTGAACGACACGGTAACGGGCACGATCAACGTCGAGCAGGCCACGGTTTTCGTCAATGGTATTCAGGCGCGCATTTCCAATCGCAGCTTTGAAGTGCCCGATCTGCAATTGGTGCGCGGCCGCAACACCATCAACGCCGTGGTTCGAGACAAGGCCGGCAACGAGCGGAGTAGCTCGATCTCCGTCCTGGTTCAAACCGATGTGGCGCAGCGCCGCCTGATTCAGGTTTCCGGCAATAACCAGTCCGCTCAAATTGGCCAGACGCTCAGCGAGCCCCTGGTGGTCCAGATGGTGGATTCGAGCAGCAATCCAGTGGCGGATTGGCCCCTGACCTTCACCGTTCGCCGCAGCGAGGGCACACTGAAAGCCCAAGGCCAGGAAGGTCGTGAACTGACAATCCGTTCCGACGCGAACGGCATGGCGAGTTTGCAATTCACCACCGGCAAGCGCGTCGGCGTCGGAATCAATCAAGTGGAAGTGACCGCCGCCGGTGTTGCGGCATCTGCGATTTTCAGTTCCTCTACGTCCACGGGTCCGGCCAAGGCCATCAAGGGTGCCGGCGTGATGGGCGAAAACATGGTTGGCATCATTGGCAAACCGCTCCCAATGCCGTTCATCGTCATCGTTCAGGATGAAGGCGGCAATCCCGTTGGCAACGTGCCTGTCACGTTCAAGGTGGAACTGGGCGGCGGCAATCTCGCTGGTCAAGTCGAGAGAGTGGTCAATACCGACACAGACGGCAAGGCAAGCGTCCTCCCGACGCTGGGTCCTCAGGAAGGTGTAAACAACAACATCGTTACCGCCAACATTCCGAATAACCCGGGTTTGGCGGTGGTGCTCACCGCGAGCGCAACCCCCGAAGGTCCCGCTTCCAAAACCACAGTCAGCGGGATTGTGTTGGATAACCAGAATCTTCCCATTCCGAATGCAACAGCCAAGCTGGTGGGCACGGGGCTCACCACATTGACCGACGCTCAGGGGCGCTTCTCCCTCGGACCGGCCCCGGTGGGCACGGTCGTGCTGATCGTCGAAGGTCAAACCAGTACACGGTCGGAGAAATTTCCGTTTTTGGCCTTTCAGTTGATGACGATTGCCGGCCAGGACAATACAGTCGGCATGCCCATCTTCCTCCCGACGCTGGATGAGGAAGGCTACAAAACAGTTGGTGGTTCGGAAGAAGTTGTTTTGACCATGAAGGGAATACCGGGGCTGGCTTATACGGTGTTTCCAAATTCTGCAACATATCCGGATGGCTCGAGGACAGGAAAACTAGGCGTATTCCAGGTCGCAAGCGATAAGGTACCGATGCCACCGGCAAACGGTAGTTCACCTCCCTTGGTTGCTACTTTGCAGCCTGCTGGTGTCGTTTTCGATCCTCCAGTTAGAGTTCAAATTCCGAACGTGAGTGGACTGCCCGCTGGTGCCGTGACCGAGATATTCTCATTTGATCATGATTTAGAGCAATGGGTTTCGAGTGGAACCGCTAGAGTCAGCTCTGATGGGTCAGTCGTCGTGAGCGACCCGGGAGCAGGAATTAAAAAGTCCGGATGGCATTTTGTTGAGATCATAAACGATACATTCTGCCTCGACGGCTGTAATGACAATAATGATTGTACGTTAGATGCCTGCGATAGCAGGACGGGATCTTGCAGCCATACTCCAACCAACTTGGGTCAGCGTTGTGGTGATAAGTCTAATTGTTCGGCCGATCAAACTTGCCAACCGAATGGAAGTTGCGGCTCGACCTCCAATCCTAACGCTTGTACTGCTTCGTCTGGAACAAAATGTCAATTTCCGCCCGGTGAGCTTGACTTTTGCGCAAAGGAAAACGAGGGTAAATGCACGCCAATTGATGGCAATTGCTCGAAGGGCCTGAAGTGCGATGTTCCGACAATTCCAGATGAGCCCGCTGGAATTGCAACCAATGTGTCTCTCTCGCTGGACGCCAGCAATAACTTTATCGGACGTGGATTTGAAAAAGTCTTTTCATTTTTTGGAGCACAATTCCCGGACGCTTCAGCGGCCCTTAACTTTTCGATAACACCCAAGAAAGTATGCTGTTCCGAGAAGAAAACTTACGTAAATAACCGAGCATACAGTTTGACTGTTGAGGCGGGTGCCGGAAGTGGTGACCTAGCGGCAGTTCCAATTATCCCATTCGGCGTTTTATTCTTGTCAATGCGCTTCTCGCTTTCAGCGTCGGTGGGTGGAACGCTCACTTACGACAATTGTCAAGATCTTTGGACGGCCAGTGCGGAGGGGTCGGTGGGAGGAGCTTTTGATGCAGGACTTCGATCAAATATTGGCTTAATTGCTAAAGCAACTCTGGCAGCCTTCACAATTGGAGTAACGGGAACAGTGAGCATAAGCGGTGGAAAAAGAGTCTCTGCTTCTGTTGCTGGAGAGATCACTCCAGGGTACATCAAGGCCGAATACTGTTACGCCGATGCAGTATGCGTTAGTCTTCTGAATTTTAATGTAACTCCGGCTGTTCCATTTAGTAATGGGCCGCAGAATATAACTCAGCTATTAGTCAATTAGTGAGGCAAATAATGCTTGTCAAGATTTTGTTAGTAATATTGATTGCGGGCCTCACGAGCCGAAATTCGGCCGTTGCCCAAGAGGTTCCGATCGTACTTGATGAACCCGTGCGTAAAGAGGTTATCGTTGAGCAAGTTTATTCTTACCAAGTTCAGCAGTACACAAGACCAATTCTAATTCAAAAAAACACTCCAGTGCCGACTGCTAAACTTTCAGCCGAGGCTGCATCAATAGCTAGATTCGCTGCAATCATGAACGGCGATTACGACGCATTTTTGGCGTCATGGACAGCCGAAGCAAAATCTGATCACCTCGAATCGAATCTAAAAGATGGTAATGGCCCTGATTTCTGGAAAGCACTTTGGCAGAAGGCCTTTCACAACGCTCGGATTGAACTAACTCATAGAATTTCAACTGGAGAATATATCATTATTGGTTATTTAGTTAGAGATGTAGTAAATCAATCAGTTCGACTAGAAAGCTCTGTAGTCTTCAAAAAAGTTGGCCAAGCATGGCTTGCGACACAGGAGCTCAAGTCGGATCCTGTTTTCATCTTTTGGCGAAGGGGTGGCGCACCGGTACGCCAATTGATCAGGTAGGAACCTTACTCCCGTGAATCAGAATAGAATATCCCATTTCGCGCTGATTGTTGCCTTCATGCTGATTTCTTCACCAAATCTTGGTGCACAAGTTAGTAGCAATACTTTACGTGTCGAGGTGCCCCTAAATACCTCCAGAATAGCTGATCTCGATAAAGATGGAATTCCGGATGAATGGGAGAGAAGGTATGGATTAAATCCGAATGACCCGAGTGATGCTTCAATCGACAGTGATGGAGACGGGCTTACAAACTTCGAAGAGTATGTACGAGCCACTGATCCTCGCGTGCCCAATCTGTCCAGAGCTATTTTACTAAATGAAAGCTGCACTGCAGCTGTTAATAACAGGGTCGTACCGGTAAATAGAGATGGGACGTTTTCAATACCGAACGTGCCTGAGGATCCGGGTTTTTTTAGGGTGAGAGTTGTTTGTACTCGACCTGACGAGTTACCGATTCAGGGCGCTTCGGATTTCATTACCCTTCCAACTTCTACTTCTGTTCGAATAAAGCCAGTAGACGGTCAGAGTCAGGCGCCAGCACGACTGGACATTTTTCCTGCAAGCGCCACCTTGTCTAAGGTCGGGGAATCAATTCAACTGATTCTGCTCGCGACGCTTACATCAGGCACCAAGAAGGATATTTCACAAGATGGTTTCGGAACTTCTTACTTCTCCAGTAATCCAGCAGTTGCCACTGTATCCCGGGACGGAGTAGTAACAGCACACGCCAACGGTGTTGCCACAATTTCTGCCCGAAACGAGGGATTGGCCGCCGTTCTGCAAGTTTCGGTTGCGATTGATGGAGACGCAGATGCCGATGGATTGCCCGACTCATTTGAGCGTGCTTTTGCACTGAACACTGCTGACCCGAGTGACGCTAACCAAGATCCCGACGGGGATGGCCTGAACAATAAACAAGAATATGAAAAAAAGACCAACCCACGCGTAGCTGACACCGATGGCGACGGACTCAACGACGGCGATGAAGTGAATCGCGGTACCAACCCAACCAGACCGGACAGCGACCTCGACGCCCTTACCGACGGCCAGGAAATCGCGCTCGGCACCAACCCGCTCCTTGCCGATACCGATGCTGACGGTATCCCGGACGGCACAGAAGTTGCCGTCGGCCTGAACCCGCTGCTAAAAGACGTCATCACCACCGTCGAAGGCCGCGTGGTGGACGAAACAGGCGCTTCCATCATCGGCGCAGCGGCCATTGTCCTCAACCGATTCACCGCCAATACCGACTCCACCGGATTTTTCCGCATTCCTTTTGTCCCTGCCACGCTCGGTACCCTGGCGGCTCAAGTGCAATTCGTTCGCCAAGGCATGGTCTATGCCGGCAACTCTGCTTCGGTCGCGCCCCTCCCCAATGCCATCACCAACCTTGGTGTGATCGTGGCGCGGCTAGACAGCGGAGCTGTTTCCGGCATCGTCACAAATCCGCAGGGTCAAGCCATTCCTGGTGTGCTGGTAAACGTTACCGCCGGACCTGAAGTTCGCGAAGTTACCACCGACATCACTGGCCGCTACCGCGCCGCCGGTCTCATCAGCGGGCCTGTAACCGTGACCGCACGCGATCCATTCACCGGTTTACGCGGTCGCGCTTTCGGCAATCTGGAGCGCAATCAATCTGCCGCGATCGACTTGATTCTCACCGCAGCGGCTTCCGTACGCGGCACGGTGTATCGCCGGGATTCGTCGGCTTCAGTGGGCGCAGGCATTACTGTCGTTCTCAAGAATGACGATGTACTCCAAGCGGTTGTCGCCAGCACCACTACGGACGGTCAAGGCCAGTACCGCTTCGATTTCATTCCCCTCGGCAGCTACGTACTCGATGCATTCGATGTCGCGGGAAACCGGGGGCGCACCTTGGCCAACCTGGTCGTGAGCGGCCGCGCCGAAGTGGTGGACTTCGCCATGCTCGCCAAAGGTGGGGTCAGCGGAACAGTGAAAGACCAAAATGGTGCTCCCGTTCCCAATACACAGATCACGCTGGTTTCAGGAAGTGTTTTCGGCAGCCGTTACTCTGCGATCAGCGACGCGCAAGGCAAATACAGATTTGATTCCGTCTGGGCTGGAACCTACCGTGTTACCGGCATATTTGGCCCCTTACGTTTGGCCGGTACTATGGAAGGGAACATTGAGAAGGATGGCGAGCAGAAAACGACGGATGTGACCCTCGGCGCATCCGGCACGTTGACCGGCCAGGTGTTCCGCAACGGCGGCACTACGCCGGTGGCGGGGGCGCTGGTTAGCATTCGCGGTTATGGGCTGAACACGACAACCAACGCACAGGGCCAGTATACGCTCGACTTGTTGCCACTTTCCACTTACACGCTGGACGCGGAAGATTCAACCGGCGCCGATCGCGGAAGCGCTAGCGCCACTCTTGCCACGGGCGGCGAAACCAAAACCGCAAACATTATCCTTGCGGGTACAGGGTCTGTAACCATTTCTGTGTTGGATGCCGTGGGAACTCCGGTAAATGGGGCCCGAGTGACACTTACGCTGCCACCTAACCTGCGCTACACCGGCATCACGGCGGCCAACGGGCAAGTGACGCTAAACGGCGTTCCTGCAGGGAGTTTCTCAATCGAAGCCTTGAATCCGATTACCGGCGCCAAGGGCACGGCAAATGGCTCGGTCAGCAATGGTGCCACCGCGAACAGCACGGTTACCCTAAATGGGCTGGGCACAGTGAGCGGAATCGTCCGCAATGCCGCCGGACAAGTCGCCGCAAACGTCCGTTTGGATCTCGTTGCGGCCAATGTCTTGCGCACCGTGCGGACATCGGCCAGCGGTGGCTATCAATTTACGGGTTTACCCGTGGGCTCTTATACGGTTTCTGCCTTTGATGACTTGGGAAACCGCATCGGGCAGGTAATCTCTGCGCCAATCCAGGTCCAGAACCAAATCATCACCGCCAACCTGACGCTACTTGGCTTTGGGCGCGTCAGCGGCCGCGTGCTGGATCAACAAAACCGGCCGGTATCCGGCTTCTCGGTCAGTGTGGTCTCCGCAGCGGGGGGGATTGGCAATCTGCCGGGGGCTCTGAGCGATGTGAATGGCAATTACGTGTTGCCTTACGTTCCGGTGGGCGGATTTGAGGCAAGTGCCCGTCCTCCGGTGGCCGCCGGGGGCACGGTCGGCGGCGGCGGGGGCGCGGCAATCGATACATCCGGCGATTTTCTGGCTGCAGGCTTCGCGACAGCAAATTCTTTAATACCTGCCAATGGGGCAACCGTAACACTGGACTTGATCCTGGGTGAAGAAAAGCCCGTGGAGCGCACTCTCTTTGACGCCAACGGTTTGCCCTATGACATCAAAACCGATGCTTCGCTCGAGGGCTCGCTGAATGGAATCTTCAACGGCGACCGCGTGGAGAAAGGCGCTGCAATTCTTGAGATCCGCGCCAACAATGGCTCCTTCGCTCGCTTTACTGGCCAGCGTCTGGCTGCTCGTGAACTCGACGGCCGCCAAACGCCCGTCAAGCAGGATAACTTGGCTGGTTTGCAGGTCGTGCGCAAGGTGTTTGTGCCGCGTTTCGGCTACTTTACCCGCTATCTGGAACTGCTCAAAAATCCAGGTGCCTCCCCAATTACGGTGGATGTGCGCCTCACTACGAATTTGTCTTATTCGTTTGAGCAGGTGGCGCCGTTTGTCATTCGCCGCCAGGAACCGCGAGTCGTCGTTGGCTCAAACGGCACTGCGCTTCCCGATTTTCAATCGCAAAATCGAACTCGCTGGATTGTCTTCGATGACCCAGTCGACATTGATCCCACGCTTCCGGGCCAGACGTTGCCATTTGGAGGCCTTGTCCTTAACACGCCCCCTGTCGCGACGATCTTCGACGGTGCGGGTGCAGCCCAGCAGACCGCATCAGGGCAATTCACAATTAACAACAACTCATCCGGCAAGTTCGTTTCCGAATGGCGCTCGATCACCATCGCCCCCGGAGAGACAGCCGCCTTGATGCACTTCATTTCGCAACAAGTGACTCGGGCCAGCGCGCAGGCGTCGGCGGAACGACTTGTGCAACTTCCCCCCGAGGCGCTTGAAGGCATTGGCCCAACGGAGGCGCAACAGATTCGCAATTGGATCCTGCCAGCCAACTTGGCGTCATTAGTGCCGCCATTGCCGGCGCTGAATGGACGCGTCGAAGGTACCGTTCAAGCGGGCAGCCCATACCCGATTCCCGGTGTGTCGGTTCGTTTTCGCTCTTCGAACCCGTTGTTTGCTCGCACCAGACTTTTCACCAGCGATGCCACGGCATCATTTCAATTTCAGTCGGCGTTTAGCGATTCGGGCAGCTTTGCCGTCCCCGTCGGTCCCTTCACTCTCCAGGGCAAGCATCCAAATACCGATGTGGAAGCCCCGGTCGCCAACGGGACGGTTGCGGCGGACACAAAACTCGGTTTTCGGGATCTGGTCTTTTCCAACACCGGTAACCTGAAGGGTGCCGTGCGGCGCTCCGACGGGTCAGTCGCCAGCCTGGCGGAAGTGACTTTCAATGGATCGACGCTCACCCGTCCCTTCACACTCAAAACCGCTCTGGACGGGACCTATGTGGCCACTGGCCTTTTACCCGGTAGCTACATTGCCAACGCCGTGGTTTCCAGCATCCAGGGCACGCCGTTGACAGCTCTTGGTTCTTCCTCTGTCAGCGTCGGTGAGGCTTCCACGCTGGACCTCGTCGTCTCGGCTACCGGCTCCGTGCGAGGCACCGTGAAACGATCCTCCGGCGAAACCTTGAACAACCTTACGGTTCAGTTGCGGGGCGCAAATTATCAGCGGCAGACCCGCACCGGCAGTGGCGGGGTCTTCCTGTTTACTGATGTGCCAACTGGCGCGGCGGTTCTCGAAGCCTTTGAGCCGGGTTCGGTGACAGGCTCCAGCGCCAACATCAACGTTGCCGCTGGCATCACAATCAATCAGGATCTGACTTTGCTTGGCGCCGGCCAGG
>JBIPMY010000486.1:0-4301 GCA_044376335.1 Bryobacter sp. | reverse complement strand
CCCGAATCCGCAGGCGACTAGTGAGGCGCGGATGTCTACGCTGGTGCCGCCGCAGCGGTTGTTCTTGATGAATAGTCCGTTTGTGGCATCGCGGGCTTCGGCTCTGGGGAAAAGGTTGAGTGGGACGGATGGGGAGAAGATTTCGCAGGCTTACCGGATTTTGTATTCGCGGGAGCCGGATGCTGCGGAGTTGAAGTTGGGTTTGGAGTTCCTGCGGCAGGGGGACTGGGTGCAGTATGCGCGGGTGTTGTTGGGTTCGAATGAGTTTTTGTTTGTGAACTAGAGGAAACGAATGATGCAGCGTCGAAATTTCTTACAGAGTGTTGGGGCGGGCTTTGGGATGTATGGGCTGGCGGGGGTGCTGGAGGCGGCGAATCCTCTGGCGGTAAAGGCTCCTCATTTTCCAGCGAAGGCGAAGCGGATCATCTATTTGTTTTTGAATGGCGGGCCTTCGCAGGTGGATACTTTTGATCCGAAGCCGATGCTGACCAAGTATCACGGGAAGCCGATGCCTACGGCTAATTTGAAGACGGAGCGGAAGACGGGGAACCTGATGCGGAGCCCGTTTGAGTTTCGCCGGTGTGGCAAGAGCGGGATTGAGGTTAGCGAGATCTTTCCGAAGTTGGGGAATGTGATCGATGAGTTTTGTGTGATCCGTTCGATGCATACGGACCGGCCGAATCATGAGCCTTCGTTGTTGATGTTGAACAGCGGGGATAAGCTTCCCGGTAGGCCGAGTATGGGTTCCTGGATGACTTATGGGCTGGGTAGTGAGAATCAGAATCTGCCTGGGTTTGTGGTGTTGTGTCCTGGGTTGCCAGTGCTGGGGCATCAGAACTGGGCTGCTAACTTTTTGCCCGCTGTGCATCAGGGGACTTATGTGCCACTGGGGGAGAAGGACCCGAAGAAGCTGATTTCTCATATTCGGAATGGGTCGCTGACGCCGGAGAAGCAGCGTCTGGAGCTGGATCTGCTTGAGAAGTTGAACCGGCATCAGATTGAGAAGGAGGGGGCGGACCCGCAGCTTGAGGCTACGATTCAGGCGGCGGAGATTGCGTTTCGAATGCAGACGGAGGCACCGGAGGCATTTGACATTACGAAGGAGCCGGAGGCGGTTAGGGCTCGCTATGGGGATGGGGATTTTGGCCGCGGGTGTTTGATTGCTCGACGGTTGATTGAGCGTGGGGTGAGGATGGTGCAGGTGTATCACGGGAATTTTCAGCCGTGGGATAACCATGACGATATCGAGTTGCACCGGCCGCTTGCGGACCAGAGCGATGGGGCGATTGCGGCTTTGATTCAGGATCTGCGGGCTAGCGGGTTATTGGATGAGACGATTGTGTTGGTGGGTGGGGAGTTTGGACGCACTCCAGCGGTGGAGGTGGGTGGATTGGTGAAGGTGCAGAACGGACGGGATCACAATAACCACGGGTTTAGTTATCTGGTGGCTGGGGGTGGGTTTAAGGGTGGGTCGGTTTATGGGGCTACCGATGATTTTGGGTTTGCCGCGGTGGAGAAGAAGGTGCATATCCATGATTTGCATGCGACGGTGCTGAATCAGATGGGGCTGGATCATACGAAGCTGACTTACCGGCATAGCGGGCGGGATTACCGGCTGACGGATGTGGCGGGGAATGTGGTGCGGGAGATTGTTGGATAAGGGCGATGACTTTTAGCTGGGGTTGTCAGGGGCTCAGGAAGCTTTCCGAATGGGCTGTCAATCGTGAGCCGTTATGGATCCGTCAACACTGCGCGACTTTGCGCGACCGAAGAACAAAGGACAATAGAGAGATGCGAGATCTACTTCACGACGTCGCCGATCGAGCTGCTGACTTCCTTGCGTCAAGCTCCCGGAGACGAGTGGGTGTAACAGCTTCCAAGCAAGTGCTGGCTGACGCCCTTCAAAGGCCA
Source organism: Bryobacter sp. (assembly GCA_044376335.1). Taxonomy (GTDB): domain Bacteria; phylum Acidobacteriota; class Terriglobia; order Bryobacterales; family Bryobacteraceae; genus Bryobacter. The sequence goes on along the minus strand of JBIPMY010000486.1, from coordinate 2,390 downwards.
CTTCCCGAGGGTCCAGTTCCAGACACCCAAGTCATCGAAGAGTTGATCAAAGACGTGGACGAAGGGCTGGTTTGCAGCGGTGGCCCCAGGTACTTCGGATTCGTCATCGGAGGCGCTATTCCCGCGAGTTTAGCCGCCGATTGGCTCACAGCTGTGTGGGATCAAAATGCGCAGGTTTACGCAACTTCTCCCGCCGCCTCCGTCGTTGAGGAGATTGTATCGAATTGGGTGCTTGAGCTGCTCGGACTTCCTCCTTACTCTTCTGTAGGTTTCGTTACTGGCGGGCAGATGGCCAACTTTACGGCGCTATCGGCGGCGCGCAACACGGTTCTCTCACGGGTGGGCTGGAACTTGGAAGAAAAAGGATTGTTTGGCGCTCCCCCCATCGCGGTTCTGATGAGCGATCAGGCGCATGCCACGATTGCATCTGCGCTCCGGATGATCGGAATTGGCTCGGCTGAAATGCAAACGCTGCCATCCGACGAACAGGGTCGAATGCACATAGACGAGTTGGGGGTACGGTTGAAAACGTTGACAGGGAGGCCGGTCATCATTTGTGCGCAAGCCGGCAATGTGAATACGGGAGCGTTTGAACCGGTGGACGCGATCGCGGATGCAAGCGCCGGTCACAATGCTTGGATCCACGTTGACGGTGCTTTTGGACTTTGGGCGGCTATGTCCCCAAACTTAAGGCATTTGTCGCCCGGCCTAGACCGAGCGGACTCGTGGTCGCTGGACGCGCATAAGTGGCTTAACGTTCCGTACGATTCTGGCTTGGTTATTGTGAAGCGGCCCGACGAACATCGTAGTCTTAAGACGGCACGCTGTTCTTATGCGGGAGCGGAAACAGTAGGTTTGCGGGACGGGTCCAACTGGACGCCAGAGAATTCCCGGCGCGCACGCGCATTCGTTTTGTACGCTGCGATTCGTGCGATGGGGCGGTCGGGAATCCGTGAGATGATCGAGCGTTGTTGTCGGCTGGCCCGCCAATTCGCCGAAGAGAGCGCCCAGTTGCCAGGCGTCCGAGTGTTGAACGAGGTCGTACTAAACCAGGTGCTGCTAAGCATATCGGCCCCCAATCATGACGGCCCGGGGTTTCATCAGGCGATCGCGGCTGAGATTCAGACTAGCGGAAATTGTTGGATTGGAACCACCCAATGGAAAGGCATGCCTGCGCTGCGAGTTTCAGTTGTCAACTGGTCGACGAGTGATCGCGATATTACTCAATCGGTCCGCGAGATTGCAACTGCTGTCCAACGAATCTCTTCTGCGATGACACAGTCCTGAGAAACCACAGCCTCGGCTACTCCTGACGCTGAAACATAATTTAGATCCCGCAAAACGGCACAGTGTAGAGCCTCAGCCGTCAAAACCCGAATTGCCCGCAAACTGGAAGTTGGCGGCTAATCGCTTTCTGGTGTAATGAAGCCTCTGAAATCAAATATCGTTTGTGAATCAGAGCGAATCTGGCATAGGTATTCAATCCCTTCAAGTCAGCATGATAGTTCTATCAGTGTCCGAGTACCAGCAGACCGAATCCACTGCCCGCAGCTTTTAGCTTGGAGCTTGTTGGAGCCAGCAGTGCTGTCAGTGGATTTAGCGTCGTTTGGCCATTTGGCATTGAGGTTGGTGCGGTAGATGGCTAGGCTACATCAACAAAGCCGATCACAATTTGCTTGCCGAGGCAGGCGAGGGCGGCCTGAATGTTTTCGGGTTTTGTGTCGTGCTTTGGATTGAGCATTCTTCGCACAACTGTTTCGCTCACTCCAAGCCGTCGTGCGAGTTCTGTATTCTTGAGCTTCAGTTCGCGCATAGTGAGGTAGAGTGCGAGTTTCGGGGCGAGGTAAAGGGGGACGCTCACTAGTCGTTGCCCGCGTTTGGGTTTGGAGGGTGTTGGGATGGCTTCGCCGCGAGCAATGCGTCCGGCGGTGGCCTCTGCCAGACAGTCGGCTGCTTGCACTATCGAGTCTTCCAGATTGTCGCCGCTGGTGAGTGCTTCGGGAAGGTCGGGAAATTGAACGAAGAGACCTTTGCCGTTGGTCTCGGCTTGAAAAATGGCCGGATAAGTTGCGTTGAACATTAGAGGTCCTCCTTGCGAATTCCGATTTGCTTGCACATGGCTGCTAACAGGCCCGGCTGACGGATGTGTGGTGCGGGTGATTGTCGGCTAAGCTCGATTCTAATGGATTTCACTATTTTGGAGGCGCAGGTGGATATGCGCCGAGGGTATTTTAGTGGCGCGCCTGGCATTTTGGCATCGGCGCTTGCGTGGTCTGTGGCGGCCTGCATTGCTGTTTTCGTTTCGCCGCAAATGGCAATTTTGGCGTTGCTTGTTGGGGGCATGCTGATTCATCCGGTGGGGCTTCTTTTTTGCAAGATGCTTGGTGCGC
>JBIPMY010000485.1:0-4307 GCA_044376335.1 Bryobacter sp. | reverse complement strand
GCCATTTGTACTTCAACTTCGCTCTCGCTGCTCAGGCGGCTTTCGGTTGGGTAGAAGTTTCCCTTGGCCGCCTTCACCAGATCAAAGCTCTTGCCATCGGGGTGAAAAAGCCGGAGCTCCATCTGGTCGAGCTCCATAAAGCCCGGATCCTTTACCTCTCGGTAATCTTTGGCCCGGAGCTCGGCAACCGTGCGGGTGCCTTCTGAGGTTCTGTAGACAAAGCCCTCAGCTTTGGAATTGAGAGTGCTTGCAAGGGGGGTAGGAGGGGCGGCGGTGTTCCGTTTTTGAACGGCAAGCTGCTGCTGGTAGCTATACCAGACCAGGCCGGCGATCCCAACGATGACGGCAAACAGGAAGTAAGGTGCTGCTCGGCGCATAGCCCAATCTCAGCTTAACAGGTCTCGTTGCCGGGGCCGAAAACCCGTTCACAGAAGAAGAAAATATTTTTTCCACAGCTTTTTCAACAGGTTACGGAGATTTTGGCGTGATTGCCCTCAGAGTGAAATGTCCTGTTCGTTCAACTGGTCTTGCTGACGTTATGTCAGGCAACCGGCAATTAAATCAAGAGGTTAGAAGATCATGGAACCAGTCATCATCATCATTCCGTTTCTGTTCTAAGAAAGTTGGATGCAAGCCCTGGCCGTTCGTCTGTGATTTTGTTGTGGAAAACTCAGGACGCTCTCTTGGCTAGGGTAAAAGTCTGATATATTCCTAGAAGTACCGCGTTCCGGTACTTCTAGGACTAAGTAGGATACTTCAGGTGGCGCTACTGTTTCACTGCATCATCATATTCGTGCTGACCCTCAGCAGTTGCAAATCAATTGGAACAGCGACTGTGCAGGAAGCACCTGCCAAGCCAAGCGAAAGCTCCGAAAAACTGAATACTATCCGAAAGCAAGCTTATCAGTTGGTTGTAAAGCAAGACTTTGAGGGCGCGATTGAGAAATACAAGGCTGCGCGAGAGTTGGCATTGAAGGAAAACAATTCCAAAATGTCAGTGCAGTTTCTGATTAACGTCGCTGGCTGCTATCAATCCATTTCCGCTTACCAGGAAGCGATGAAGTATTACCAGAAGGCGATACAGGAAGCCAAGCTTAGCAAATTAACTCAACTGGAAAACACAACGGCACTCAACATGGCCAGCCTCCTTCTTGAATTGGGAGAGGCGCAAAGTGCAGCCGATCTATTAAAACCTTACCCCCTCGACGGCTCTTCAATGCTGCCAGATGTGCGATTGCACGGCTTTATCATCCAGATGAACATTTTCTCTAAACTCAAACGGTCACCAGATGCACGACTGGCCTTTGAGCGAGCGTCACTTGAGGCTGAGAAACAACCCTCAGCTGAGGTCTCTGCGGCGTATCGGGTCCAAATAAACAAATGGTCTGAAAGTGCAGTGGAGTTGCGACGAGCCTACGCGTTTGCCATGTATGCTCAGGCGCTCATGGGGATGGACAAGTTTGACGAAGCAGAAAAGTACTCGCTGGAAGCGTTCCGTTTGAGATCCACCTATCAGGACAGGAATCGTCTGCGCGAAGTACTTCATCTGGCAATGATTCATCGGTCCCGAAAAGATTTCGCAGGCGCATCCCGCCTGCTTCAATTGGCGCAAAATCTGGACCCGGGAAATAGAACTCCCATGCTGCTTTTTCTACTGGACCGTGAAGGAGCCAGAATCGCTTTGGCCCAGGGAAACTTTGATGACGCATTACCCAAGCTTCGAAGCGCTCTATCGAAAGCAAGATCTTGGCGTCTGGAGGTACTTCCTTCGGATTCAGCTTTTTTGAATTTCGAGGCCAATTTGAGTCACGAGATACAGGATGCGTTCCTCGGTGCGATCGCCCGACCTGAATTTCCGCTTGCTCAGGCGGGGGTAGCAGTGGAATCGTTCTGGTTAGCCGAGGAGGCACGCTTCGCCAGTATGAGGGCAACGCAGTTTCCAGCCTCAGAATTCTCCAATCGGCTTCCTAGCGAGTACTGGTCTACTCTTTCACGATTTCGAAGACTCCAGGCAGCGTCATTCAGCAATAGCCCCAGTACGCTGGAAGAATTATCTGGCCTTGAGAGCAAACTAAAGGTGATCGAGATGGAATCAGGCTTGGCAATTCCACACACGAAGCTGAATGGGGTCCCTCAAGTCGAGGAGTGGACCAAATCTTTATCGCCCCATGAAGTTGTTTTTTCATACTACCTGGCAGAACCATATTCCCTCGCCTGGACCGCCACAAGGAACGGGATTTCCGTGCGGCGCATCGCATCCCGCAAGCAGTTAAGTCGATGGATTAAAGAATTTCGTGATGAAATCCAACACTCATCCCAAAACGGAAACTCTAGTACCGGAATGGAACTTTCTAAGCAATTGTTCGGAGAAGAATTGTACTCCCATCGCACTACCCCATTCTGGACGATGGTGTTAGATCAAGAGCTTTCGACGCTTCCGATAGCAGCGCTCCCTGCCGAAAAGGCAGGTGTACGCTATTTGGTCGAAGACCACAGCCTCCGAGTCGTGCCTTCGGCCCTCTTCCTGCAGACAGAAATGAACGCGGCATGGACACGTCAGGCAGTTGGAATTGGCGACGCGATTTACAATCAGGCGGATCGTCGATTGAGCCCCATGCAGAATGCTTCTGTCAGTCAGTTGGAGCTAAATCGGCTACCGGCATCAGCGAAAGAACTGCAAATCAGCCTGAATACGATCAAGAATCAAGGCTGGCTCACCGTCGAGCACACAGGACAATCGTCAACAGTAACGACTTTGAGCTCCACGCTTAGCCAGTCTCCAGATATTCTTCACCTTTCCACCCACTTTGTTCCCCAGGCAGGAAGCCCTCACCTGCTCAATATTGCCTTGAGCCCAACGAAGGGACAAACCGGAACCAGCCTCTTCAGCTCTCTCGACCTAAATGCAGTGCGCACCAAAACCAAACTTGTGGTGCTCTCAGGCTGCAGCTCCTCGACAGGCGAAGTCATATCCGGCATCGGCATCAACGGTTTATCCAGGGCGTTTTTAATCTCTGGCGTAAGTACGGTATTGGCCACATTGTGGCCGACAGAAGATACCGAAGGACCCATTTTCCCGGTGTTTTATCAAAATCTAATTCAGCAGAAGTGGAGCCCAAGAGCTGCTGCCGAGTCGCTGCGAGCCGCACAACTGCAAATGATCCGTCAAGGCGGATGGACCTCAAAACCGTCTTATTGGGCGGCATATCTCGCAATTTCTAAAGGCTGATTCATGCTAGTCATTCAATCCATTGACGAACCTTCGCGAATTGAGGAAAGGCAGAAAACCCCTGCCACTCCAGATTCAGACATTCAGCCGGAAGGCCCAATTGCGCTAGGCCCACCTCCCAACCCGGCTCAGGACATCAACTGGACCGACCTTGTGCAGCGAATCCAGGCCAACGACCAACCAGCCCTGGAGGAGCTCTACACGCTCTTTTCTCGTGGTATCAAGTTTCTAATTGTTCGCCAACTCGGGCGGCAGGACATCGATGACCGCGTTCACGACACTTTCGTAATCGTTGTGCAGGCGATTCAGCGAGGCGAGCTGAGAGACCCGGAGCGGCTGATGGGTTTTGTGCGAACCATTGTGCGCCGGCAAATCGCCAGCTTTATCGAAAAGAACTACACCCGTCGACGCGATGAGCTGGACATCGATGGCAATGTAAAGATCGCAGATTCTCACATGAGCCCTGAAGAAGGTGCGATCCGGTCTCAAAACTCTCAGATCATGGAGGATATCCTGCGCGATTGTTCGCGACGTGATCGGGAGATTCTGACTCGTTTTTATCTGCTTGAACAGTCTCAAGAACAAATCTGTGAGGAAATGGGCCTCAACGACACGCAGTTCCGGCTGCTCAAATCCCGCGCCAAACAGCGATTTAGCGATGAGGGGCGTCGCCGGATGGCAAAAAGCAATCTCAAATCTTTTTTTGTGAGAAAAAGATCGGCCTGAGGACACTATCCAATTACACGAAACAGTTGCCGGAATTATCCTCCCCCGCATCGGCAACATCGTACTGGAGGCTATGAATGGATAGGCGTTTGCCTGAACGGGACCAATCTGCGTTGCAGATTCTCGACGGATCCCACCTGACCGAGGATGCACTGGAGGTGTATTCACTCGGTCGATTGTCGTCGGAGGAAGACATCGCTGTTGTGGAGGAGCACATTCTTGTCTGTGGCTATTGCCAGACAAGGCTCGAAAAAATGGACGGATTTGTAGCAGCTGCGGTAGCCGGGGCCAAGTCAGTTGCCGCAGATCCCGCACCCGATAAATCTCGCAATTACTTGCCGATTGCAATTGC
>JBIPMY010000484.1:0-4328 GCA_044376335.1 Bryobacter sp. | reverse complement strand
CTGTTGCATGCGCAAGAGTTTCGCTCCACAATTTCCGGCCGGGTGACTGACCCATCTGGCGCCTCCATCCCCAGTGCAAAAGTAATCGCGACCGAAGTTAATACCGGCGCAAAGGCGGAAGCCACTACCAGCGCGGACGGCGAATATACTCTGCCATTTCTGGCTCCCGGGCCTTACCGGCTATCGGTGGAGGTACAGGGCTTCAAGAAATATACGCAAAGCGGCATCACGATCGGCACCAACGTTCGTGTTTCGCAAGACGTTGTGCTTCAGATTGGCAGCCAGGCAGAATCGGTTACCGTCACTGCTGACGTAGCGCTGTTGTCTACGGCTTCGGCCAGTGTCGGGCAGGTGATCACTTCGAGCCAGATTGAAAATATGCCGATGAACGGGCGTACCGCTCTGACGCTGGCTCAGTTGGCTTATGGCGTTACTCCGGCGAGCGACCCTCGCTTTACTCGACCCTTCGACAATGGTGGCCCGGCCGGTTTTTCGATGGGTGGCGGGCAGGCGCAATCCAACGAACTGCTGCTTGATGGCGCGCCCGACATGACTCGCAATCGCCGCGTTGCCTACAATCCTCCGGTGGATTCCGTAGCTGAGGTGAAGGTGGAAGCGTTTCAGCCCGATGCGGCTTATGGCAATACTTCAGGCGGCACGGTCAACGTTGTGATGAAGGGCGGCACGAATGAGTTTCATGGCAGCCTGTATGAGTTCAACCAGGTGTCCGCGCTAAAGGCTACGCCGTTCTTTACGAATGCGGCCAGCCAGCGCAAGCCGGTGACCCGCTTCAATCAGTACGGTGGCTCGATCGGTGGCCCGATCTGGATTCCGAAGTTGTACAACGGCAAGGACAAGCTCTTCTTCTTCTTTACGTACGAAGGCATTAAGCAGAGTGAGCCGGAGCCGACATTCTCGACGATTCCTTCTGAAGCGCAGCGCAGAGGCGACTTTAGTGCGCTTACCTCGCAGGGGGTAACCATCTACGACCCCAACACTGGTGTACTCAACAACGGAATTATTACCCGCCAGCCTTTTGCCGGAAATATCATTCCGGCCAACCGGATTAGCCCGATTGCAACGAACATTCTGAACTTTTTGCCAGCACCCAATACTACGGGCAGCGCCATTGGCGAAAACAATCGCTTTGACAACGCAGTTCGTAGCGACAATTTCTCCAGCTATGTGGGCCGGCTCGATTGGAACATCTCTGATCGTCATAAGCTTTTCTTCAACATGCGTCAAAATGACCGTGTCGAAAATCGTGGCAACCGCTATAACAACATTGTTTCGGGAAACTTCCTGAGCCGGGTCAACTGGGGCTTCCTTTTTGACGACGTGTACACCGTTACCCCCACCCTTCTATTCAACACTCGAGTCAATTGGAACCGCTTCGTCGAAGGCAGCACTCGGCCGAGTGACGGCTTCGACTTTACGAGTCTTGGCCTGCCTGCTTCACTGCGGGCCAGCAGCACCAAGAACGTTTTCCCTCGTATCGACTTTGCTACATTTAGCGATTTCGGAGATTCCGGTGGCGACAAGACTCCCTTCGATACCTTCCAGATTTTCGAAAGCATTACCAAGATCACTGGTAAGCACAACCTGAAGTTTGGTGCCGATATTCGCAAGCAGATTGAAAGCTCCAATGCCTTCGGTAATTCGAGCGGCCTTTTCACCTTTGGCCCGGAATGGACCCGCGCCGCCTCTAATGCCGCCAACGCACGCATTGGCCAGGATCTCGCAGGCATGTTGCTCGGCCTGCCGACTGCTGGTAACTTCCAGGTTGCGGCCTCACGTACGAATCAGTCCTACTACAGCGCGTTCTTCATCCAGGATGACTGGCGCATTCGCAACAACCTGACTTTGAACATCGGCTTGCGCTACGAATCAGAAACCGGCACCACCGAGCGCTTCAATCGCACTCTCGCTGGCTTTGATCCGAATGCGCAGAACAGCATCGTGACGGCTGCAATTGCCAACTATACGGCCCAGCCCAGTGCGATCCTGCCGGTTTCGCAGTTCAACCCGCGCGGTGGCGTTTTCTTCGCCACACCCGACAAGCCCACCATTTACGATCCATACAAGTTCAGCTTCTCGCCTCGTTTTGGTTTGAGCTGGCAGCCCAGCTGGGCCAAGGGTATGGTGATTCGTGGTGGTGGTGGCCTTTTCGTAGGCACCTACGGCACTTTTGGAATTCAGCAGCCTGGCTTCAGCCGCCAGACGGATCTGGTGGCTGCAAGCGGCGGCGTCTTCCTGACGCCTGCATCTACTCTTGCCAATCCGTACCCGACGGGGATTCTCCAGCCGGTAGGGAATTCGCTTGGTGCAGATACCTTCCTCGGGCAATCAGTTCGCACAGTCGATCGCAAGCTCGGCAGCCCGCAGACCTGGCGCTGGAACTTTAACATCCAGAAGACCGTGGGTAAGGACTCTGTCATTGAAATTGGCTACATCGGTTCTGACGCAACCCGCATTCCTGAAACACGGGATCTGAACTTTGTGCCTAATCAGTATTTGTCCACCAGCCCGACCCGCGACCAGGCTACGATCACGCGTCTGGCTACTGTGGTCCCCAATCCTTTCCGGGGCCTGATTCCCGGTACTGGTTTGAACGGAAACACGTTCTCGCAGGACAACCTCTTGCGTGCCTTCCCGCAGTTCAGCGGCAATGGTGGTGTGAGTGTGGAAGGTCAGACCAATGGCTTCTCCAAGTTCCACATGTTGCAGACCCGTTATGAGAAGCGCTTCTCCAATGGTTTGCAATTCCTGGCCAACTACCAGTGGTCGAAGATGATGGAAGCCACCAATCGTCTGAACCCTGGTGATTCGCGTTTGCAATATCGTGTTGCCGGTGAAGACCGTCCTCAGCGCTTTGTCTTCTCGGGTAGCTATGAGTTGCCGATTGGCAAGGGCAAGGCCCTGCTTGGCAATGTTGGTTCCTGGGGCAACCGTCTTGTCGGCGGTTGGCAGCTCAATACGATCTACAGCTTGCAGAGTGGCGGGCCGGTGGAGTTTGGCAACGTAATTTATTACGGTGGCGACCTTCAGTGGAAAGACCGTAACCTCTCGCAGGTATTTGATGTAACGCGCTTTGAGCGTGTTGCAGCCAACCAGCTTGGGGCTAACGTTCGCACCTTCCCGCAGGCCTTCCCCTCCTACCGTGCCGACATGATCGACAACATCGACATCTCGATGATCAAGAACATCCAGATCGTCGAGCGGCTTACTGCCCAGTTCCGTGTGGAGTCGTTCAACGCATTCAACCACACGATCTTCAACGGGCCGGATACCAATCCAACCAGCGGCAACTTTGGGCGCATCACCAGTGCATCCAATCTGCCACGCACCTATCAGCTTGCTCTTCGCCTGCGCTGGTAGGCTAGCAATCCGAGAGTGGCTCCGGTAACCAGCCATTCGCTGGGTTCTGGAACCTCCTCGCTTGCCTGTAAGCTCAGCATTTGTACGGTGAGGAAGTGGCCGAGCATCTCGGCCTCTTCTCCATCGTTGCCTGGAGTATTGATAAAGCCGAAGTTCAAAGTCGGATTGAGTCCGAAGCGTAACCCGGCTTCACCCTGTGCCTCTACAAGGGCAATCACACCAGCCGTCGCAATCGTAACTCGGGCACTGAAGCTACTCGTGCCTACAAATATTGCAGCAGATGAGCCTCCTCCGTTGAAAATCAGTTCGTTGTTACTCAGGAAGTTCTCGTTGACAACAATAGATGCGCCTCCGATTCCAAGACCTGGCGCTTGAGTGTAAAGCCCCTCACGCGAAATCTCCACCTCAACATCGGAGAACCCTGCACCTATCGAAGTGCTGGAGAAGTTCTGCGGGTCATATTCTCCGGTCAACCAGCCCTGGAGATTGGACTCGGCATAGAGAAAATAGCCGCTGTTTGTTGGGTCGAGTACGGTAAAGAAGATTTCATAAGAAATCGTTGCTGTAGTTACCGTGTTTCCAGATATATCTCCCAGTGCTTGTTGTCCCAAGAACCAGGAAAACTGATTGGTGAACGAGCTGATGTTGCCGATAGTACTAACTGCTGATGTCCCGCGATTGGCGGAACTAAACTCCGCACGCACAGTTGAGTTGACCTGTGTGAAGTCTTCACTGCTGCGGTTACGGACTTCAATCCCGACTATCGTCGCGCCTTTCAGTGGCAGGATAACCAAGGCCAGAGCTATAAGAATGTGATGTAGCTTCATTGAATTTCTCTGTTCTGTCGTAAGCGTCCGGCGATGGCCGTCTGGACTTCAGCCCGGTAATCCCCAAAGCTGAAGGGATGGCATCAGGCGACCGAGTCCACAACACAGCACTGACACTAGGTA
>JBIPMY010000138.1:0-13864 GCA_044376335.1 Bryobacter sp. | reverse complement strand
TTGTGCGCCGATGTGTCCACATAAGACTTGATGTGGACACGAACACCCTAAACACATCCATTGCGACGAGATCAATGCGGCCAGAACCGGACGCTTACGACTTTCCCGGGGTCTGACTGCCTCTCTTATCTGCTGGCCTTTCGATAGTCTTCCAGGCATGATGTGTTTCCCAAGCTCTACAATGGAGCGCATATATCACACCTGTCTTGTAGGATAGATGTGATATATGCGTTGTACAATTATACTATGCCATACGAACCACAGAACTTTTCTGACCTCTACGCTACTCCTTTGGGCCCGGCTTTATGGGACTTCCTCCATCAATCTGACAACGTGATAAGGATGGAAACCGCTTCATTGCTGGGGAAGCCTGCTGTTGAGCCGCTATCGACCAGACTGCTTGAAGAGTTCGGATCCGAGATTGCGCAGGACCGGACCAAACAGATGATAGGGCACATGGTGCGCCAGACAATGGAGTCTTTGGGCTACATTATTGAGCAACAAGGCGTCCGTATTGTCAGAAATCGCGTGTTTTCCACCGGAACCCGATACGCGAAGCCATCCGACCCTGGAAAAAACGCAGATACCATGCGAATCACCCGTGAGCAGCGGGAAAACTGGCTACGGAACACGTGTCACGGTGAATTCAACCTGTGGCTTGATCCGCAGGTGCGTAATCCAGATGGCACACTTTGCCTCGAAAAATTGTACGGCATTGCCGACCAATACGGAATAGATCCCACTCCGTACCAGAAATTGAACCCCGGTCAGCAGCGAATGATTCTCGGCATCAAGTTGCGATCTGCGCGCAAACTTGAGGGTAAGCACCCTTGCTGAAGCCCGCTGTCTCGCGGTGAACGAACGCCTGCCGGACCCCATTTCAAAAAGCTGCAGGTGTGGATTGGAGCAGGAGTGCCAGAGCTTCCGCTCCTGCGCTGCTCAGAAGCCCCGGCTGGTATCAGTGACTTGAAAGATGAACTTGGGGCGATGCGTCCTGTTGTCTTAGCTTTTGGCTGCAGGAAGCTAAGATTGTGTGAGTGCGCCAAGCTTGGACACCGATCCCCTTCCAGCTATGCCCACCCCACCCATCACCCTCGATACGCTGCGCCGCTTTGCTGTGGCCCGCAGTCTGTTTGCTCCTACGAAGCTGGCTGCTGCGATTGAGCGGCTGGGTTTTGTGCAGGCGGACCCGATTCGGGCTCCTGCCCGGGCTCAGGATTTGATTTTGCGGCATCGGGTGAAGGGGTATCTCGCGGGGGATCTCGAGCGGTGCTATGGCGCTCTTGATGTCGAAGAAGAGTTCTTTGTGAATTATGGTTTTTTGCCGCGTAGAACTTATGCGCTGCTGCATCCCCGGAGGCCTCGCTCGGCTTGGTCCCGGGAGAGGGAGGCGCAGGCGGAGGCGGTGCTTGTCTTTGTGCGGGCGCGTGGGGTGGTGCATCCTCGGGAGGTGGATGCTCATTTTTCTCATCGGCGGGTGCGGAAGGGGTTTGAGCAATCGTTTGTTGCTCACACTTCAATTTCTGAGAAAGTTCTCCTTAGCCGTTCACTTATCTCTTTCAGCTACGACTACCTCGAATTTGATGAAGGGGTGGGTCGGCACGAAGGCCATACTGGTCAATCCAGATCGATGCATTGTGAAACAGGTCTCGATGGCTGCGTTGGGGCATGAGGATGACATGACACATTAGCAGTGGTGCCGCGAAATGCAGTGTATTGGGCTTGCTTAAGCGTTAATAGAGAAGTTAACATTGGGGTGATGAATGGAACGAAATGTCGCGTTTGCCGGCCAGAAGTTTCAGATCGTTTATGGAGTCGAGAAGAATGGCTGCTCTCCCGCGCTTGAGTTCGTTTCTCAACTTGGGGTGAGTGATCAGGCGAAGTTGTTTGCTTTGTTTCGGCGGCTTGGTGATACCGGCAATTTCATGAACCAGCAGAAGTTTCGGGATCTTGGCGATGGGTTGTTTGAGTTTAAGAGTTACCAGATTCGTGTCCTGTTTGCGTACTGCAAAGTGGCACGCGCTGTGGTGGTGTTAACGAATGGATTCATCAAGAAGCAGGATGGAACTCCGAAAGAGGAAATCGAGCGGGCCAGAAGGATTTTTGCAGAAGATCAAGCGAGGTTGAAGCCGCCGGGGCCGATGCTGGTGAAGCGGGCTGGCAAATAGAGTCGCTGGTGAATGAAAGGTTTGGTGGGTATGCAATCGCAATATGAAATAAAGATGCAGGACTTGGGGTTTCGCAAGGCGATGGCGGTGGAATCTTTGCTGCTGGAGGCGACCGAGACGATTTGTCAGCGGATGGAAGCTTTGCAGGTGAGCCGGGCGGAGTTGGCGCGGCGGTTGGGGAAGTCTAGGGCGGCGGTGACGCAGATGCTCGAAGGCAACGCGAATCTGACGATTCGGACTCTGGCAGAGGTGATGTTTGCGCTGGATGGGGAGTTGTCGTTTGGGGTGAGGCCGGTTGGGGCTCCGGTGATGGCGCCGGTGCCTGCTGCCCGCAGTGGTAAGGCCAAGGGCGTGACGGCCAAACTCAAGTAAGTGGGTTGGGGCGACGGGTGGAGTTACAGTTGCGGAAAGAAGCTTGCTGCCGGGGGCTAAGATTGTTTGAGTGCGGCAAGCCTGGTTGTCGCGCCTCTTCCTGTTATGCCCTCTTCGCCCATTAGCCTCGATACTCTGCGCCGCTTTGCTGTGGCGCGCAGTCTGTTTGCTCCTACGAAGCTGGCTGCTGCGATTGAGCGGCTGGGTTTTGTGCAGGCGGACCCGATTCGGGCTCCTGCCCGGGCGCAGGATTTGATTTTGCGGCATCGGGTGAAGGGGTATCTCGCGGGGGATCTCGAGCGGCGTTATGGCGCTCTTGATGTCGAAGAAGAGTTCTTTGTGAATTACGGGTTTTTGCCGCGTAGAACCTATGCGCTGCTGCATCCCCGGAGACCTCGCTCGGCTTGGTCCCGGGAGAGGGAGGCGCAGGCGGAGGCGGTGCTTTCTTTTGTGGGTGCGCGTGGGGTGGTGCATCCTCGCGAGGTGGATGCTCATTTTGCTCATGGGCGGGTGCGGAATTGGTTTGGCGGGTCTTCGAACGCTAGTACTCAGTTGCTGGATGCGATGCATTATCGGGGGTTGTTGCGGATTGCCGGGCGAGTGGGAGGAGTGCGGACTTATGCTGTGGCTGCTCAATTGGGTGGGGGTGAGTTGCCGCCGCCGACACTTGATGCTGACCAGACTATGGATCTTCTGGTGGATGTGATTGTGCAGAAGTATGCGCCGCTGCCGGAGCGGAGCTTGCGGGAGTTGATTGTGATGTTGCGGGGTGGGGCTCCGCAGTGGGAGGGGTTGCGTGGGGCGGCTTTTGCGCGGGCCAAGGTGCGGCTGGGGCAGTGTTTGGTTGATGGTACTCGCTGGTATTGGCCGGCGGGGGAAGCGCCTGGTGCTTCGCGTTATCGCAGCGCGCAGGGTGATGTGGTGCGGCTGCTTGCTCCGTTTGACCCGGTGGTTTGGGATCGGCGTCGCTTTGAGTTGCTCTGGGGCTGGACTTACCGATTCGAAGCTTATACGCCGGCTCATAAGCGTGTGCGCGGGTATTATGCTTTGCCGTTGCTTTGGCGGGATCAGGTGATTGGTTGGGGTAATTTGTCGGTGCTCGATGGGGAGTTGCGCGCGGAGTTGGGTTATGTGGCGGGGAAGGCTCCTCGGGAGAGGGGGTATCGTGGGGCGCTGGCGGAGGAGTTGCGGCGGGTGGAGGTGTTTTTGGGGTGTCGCCTTTAGTTGGAATCCCCACGCTTACGCGTGGGGCTCGGCGGGGGTGCAGTCCGGGGATCTAGGTAACACTTTGGCCCAGGGACATGGGTGACAAATAATTGTGGTCGTGGTGGTTGGTGGCAGGGTGGCTTCTGGGCCGAGGTGGGGCTGACCCGCCTCCAATGTCACCTATGTCGCTGGACTGTACCCTTTGGCTTGTGTTTCAGGTATTTTGCAGGATGCTATTGCGATACGACCATCGATGTTCAAGAGTGTGGCATCAAGGCATCAATTTGCTAGCATCAAGGCATGAGAACCACGCTTAGTCTGGATCCCGATGTTGCTGCGCTGATAGAGCGCGAGGTGGATACAACGCAGAAGACGATGAAATCTGTGATCAATGATAAGCTTCGGCGGGGATTTGCAGTGCGGGCGGATGATGATGGTTCACGAGGTTTGGAACTGCCTCAACCGCTAAATCTGGGCCAGCCGAAAGTTCAGAACTTTGACAATATTGCCGAGATTCTTGAGCTGATTCAAGATGATTCTCGTTGATGCGAATCTGCTCATCTATGCTGGGGTGGCTGGTCAGAAAGAGCATCTTGCGGCTGCGAAATGGCTAGCAAAAGAATTTGCGGCTGGGCATAGGGTGGGATTGCCGTGGCCTAGCTTGCTCGCCTTCTTGCGCATTTCGACCAATCCACGAATGTATGAGCGGCCCGCTACTATCGATGACGCGCTGGGGGTGGTGGAAGGTTGGTTGAAGTTGCCAACGGTGTGGGTGCCCGGACCGACTGCGCGGCACGGGGAGATTTTGGGTGGATTGCTGAGACAGGTTCGGGCGCAAGGGAATATGATTCCCGATGCACATTTGGCGGCGCTGGCGATTGAGCATGGACTGGAGTTGTTCTCAACAGATTCGGACTTTGCGCGGTTTGAGGGTTTGCGCTGGAAGAATCCACTGCGGGCATGACAGTACAATTCGCGCGAAATCCGATGCGATCCACGCTGGCGTGCGAGAGATTGCCAATCGAGATCCATTTAGCGAACTGCCTGGGGCCGGGCTAGCTCCTGCAAGGTGACGGCAAGTTGTGAGAAGTTGGAAGACGTTATGCAGAGCATTCTTGTTTATGGGGATTCGCTGAGTTGGGGGATTGTGCCTGGGACTCGGAAGCGGTTGAGTTTTGAGGAGCGGTGGCCGGGGGTGATGGAGAATTCGCTGCTCGAGCGGGGGGTGAAGGTTCGCGTGATTGAGGATTGCCTTAATGGACGAAGGACGGTTTGGGAAGATCCGTTCAAGGCTGGCCGGAACGGGATTGTGGGGCTGGGGGCTCGTATGGAAGTGTATTCGCCGTTGGCCCTCGCTATTGTGATGCTGGGGACGAATGACTTTCAGTTCTCGACGCCTTTCAATACGCCGTGGACGGCGGGGCAGGGGGTGGCGGCGATTGTGAATGAGATGCGGCGCGCTCCGATTGAGCCGGGGATGGTGGCGCCGCCGATTCTGATTGTTGCGCCGCCGGCGCTGCGTAAGGCCGAGGTGGCGGCGATGCCGAAGTTTGAGGGGGCCGAGTTGCGTTGTGTGGGTTTGGCTGAGGCTTTGCGGCAGGTGGCAGTGGATTTTGGGTGTTCGTTCTTTGATGCCAATACGGTTGCCTGTACGAGCGCGATTGATGGGGTGCACCTCGATGCTGATCAGCATTTGTTGGTGGGGGCGGCTGTCGCGGAGGTTGTGAGTTCGATAGACTTTGGGGCATGAATTCGCGTAGAGAGTTTCTGGCCCTGAGTGGTGCCGCCTGTTTTGCTCAATCGAGTGATGTGCCGAAGTGGAAGTCCAAGGTGATCGATATACACCTGCACTGGCGGCAGGATTTGCGCATGGACAAGGACGCGAATCTGGTGCATATGGACGGGTGTGGTGTGGACAAGGCTGTGCTGCTGACGCGGGCTCAGGCTGCGGATGCGGCGGCAGCGGTTGTGGCTAAGTATCCAGGGAAGTTTGTCTGGTCTGTCAGTGCGGACATTACCAAGCCCGATGCCGAGCAAGTATTGACGGCGGCGGTGAAGAAGGGCGCGATTGCCTTTGGTGAGATCAAGTATCACGTGGCGGCGGACGGGCCGGAATTGCGGCGGGCCTATGCGCTGGCCGGGGAGCTGGGAGTGCCGATTCTGGTGCACTTTCAGGAGGTGGATCACTTTGAAGGGGAAGGGAAGTGGTCTACGGGCTTCAAGAATTTTGCGGCGATGTTGAAGGCTTATCCGAAGACGAAGTTTGTGGGGCACGCGGATGCGTTCTGGGCCAATGTGAGTGCGGATTATCACGAGGAGGCTGCTTACCCAACCGGGCCGATCAAGATGGGCGGGGTGACGGACAAGCTGCTGGCTGACTACGAGAACATGTATGGCGATTTGTCGGCGAACTCGGGGAACAATGCAATGTCGCGAGATGCGGAGTTTACGGCTGGATTCTTGAAGCGCCATCAGAACAAGCTGATGTTTGGCAGCGATTGCGCTTGCGCCGATGGACGTGGGAGTGGGGTATCGCAGCAGAAGAACCCGACGGCGAGCCGGATGGCCGGCAAGTGTGTGGCACGTGAAACGCTGGGGATTCTGAACAAGCATCTTGAAGGTGGGGCGCTCACGAAGGTGACCTGGGGGAACGCCCACCGCCTTTACAAGATTAAAACTCAAGCCTGAGGGCAGCCTGCATTGTGCGTGGGCCGCCGCTGGTGTAGATGCCTGCGCCGCCCATGCCGCTGTTGGCCATGCGATTGATGACGCCGAAATTGGAGCTGGCGAGGTTTGCGCCTTCGAGCGGGTTGGGGTTGGCGAAGTTTGCGTGGTTGAGGATGTTGTAGCCTTCGAGGCGCAGCTGGAAGCGGAGGCCATCGCGGACGGCGATGTCGCGGCGGAGCGTGAAGTCTACCTGTGTGAGGCCGAAGCCCCGGATGACGTTGCGGCCGAGGTTGCCTTGCTCGAAGGTGCCGGGGACGGAAAAGGCGTCGCTGTTGAGGCGGCGGCCACCGGGGGCGTTGGGATCGCTGAGGTAGACGGGCTGGCCGTTGTAGTTGGGGCGGCCCTGGCCGAAGAAGCCGATGCGGGAAGAGGAACCGGCGGCGGTGCTGGGGGCGGCAGACTGGCTTTGGATATCGAAGGGAAGGCCGCTGCGTGAGGTGACGACGAAATCGGCCCACCAGTAGTTGGTGAGGGGTTTGAACCAGGCGTTGGATGTGCCGGGGAGGCGGTAGCTGCCGCTCGCGTTGAAGTTGTGACGGATGTCGAAGTTGGAGCTACCCCGGTTGTTGGTGGCGAAGAGCTGGAAGCCGCCGCCGAAATCATTGGACGAGCTGTCGATGGCATGGCTCCAGGTGTAGTTGATCTGCGTCTGGAGGTTGTTGGAGAAACGGCGGCGGTATTGGGCGTTGAGGCCGTGATAGTCGGAGGTGGCGCCGTTGGTTGTCAGACGCAGAAGGGTTGCGTCGTTGAAGGTGGTGGCGGTTTCGCTGAAGACGGTGCGGGTTTCCTGGGTGGCCATGCGGCGGCCGGCGGTGCCGACGTAGCCGAGCTCGAGGGATTGGGCGCGGCCGAAGTAACGCTCGAC
This sequence comes from Bryobacter sp., assembly GCA_044376335.1. GTDB lineage: Bacteria > Acidobacteriota > Terriglobia > Bryobacterales > Bryobacteraceae > Bryobacter. Next base: position 6,526 of record JBIPMY010000138.1, on the reverse strand, counting down.
TGTCATCTGCCACTGGGTGATGCGAGGGGCGAGGAGGCCGCTATCGGCACCGTTGACCTGGCCGTAGGGTTCTTTGGCGGGGAGGCCTGGGGCGGCGAGATTGGCGCTGCTGAGGGGGAAGCTGGGGCGGGTGAGGAGACGGATGTTGGAGTAGGGCGCGCCGGTGAAGGCGGCGTTGGAGCTGCCGTAGCCGATGTCGTAGAAGATGCCGACGCCGCCGCGGAACATCATCTCTTTGTTGGGGGTGTTGTCGAGCATGTAGGCGACGCCGAAGCGCGGGGCGATGTTGAAATAGCGGGTGTTGTAGAGGGGCTTGTCCTGGGTGAGGGTGTCGTCGTCGCTCAAGGCGAGGGGCTTGAGGCTGGTGCGGGAGGTGGGGGCGGGGTTGACGTCCCAACGGGCACCGTAGGTGAAGGTGGTGCGATCGGTGAGCTTCCAGGTGTCCTGCCAGTAGGCGCTGAAGTTTTGATAGAGAGGCTCGGTGTTGAGCGTGTTGGAGCTGATGATGGCGTTGGAGGCGAAGCCCGAGAGGAAGCTGCCGGATTCCCCGGAGCCGAGCCCGTTGAAGGTGAAGTTGGAACTGTAGGGGCGCTGGGTGTAGGTGGGAGTGAGGAGCCGGTAGTCGAGGCCCATCTTGTATTGGTGGGTGCCGGAGGTGCGGGAGTAGGCGTCGACGATGTTGATCTGGCGTTGCTGGTTTACGGTGCCCTGGCCGATGGCGTAGCCGCCGAGGCCGTTGATCTGGAGGTTGAAGGTGCCGCTCGATGTGTTGATGCCGGTAGGGAAGATGCGGGCGGGGTCTAGCGGGGTTGCTCCGCCGAAGTTATCCATGACGGATGAGGATTCATAGTTGCCGCGTGTGTAGTTGATGCGGAGGTCGTTGGTGGAGGATTCCGAGCGCATCCAGAGCCAGGAGCCGGTTAGGGTTTGGTTGTTGCTGTCGTTTGAGGACAGGGTGTTGGCTGTGCTGAAGATGCCACCTCTAGCCTGGTTGCTGGAGGGGGTGGTGGAGAAGCGGAGGAAGGTGGACATGGTGGAGTTGATGGTGTGATCGAGGCGCGCGCTGGCCGAGCGCATCTGCGACGGGTTGGAGTAGGCGGCGGTGAATTGGGCGGCACCGTTGTCGAGGAGGTCGCCGTTGGCTACGGGGAAGGCGTTGAGGTAGATGCGGAGGTTGGCTGGGGCGCTTTGACGGGCGGCACGTGAGGGGACTGAAGCGAAGGTGGTTTGTGGGGAAGCGAGGGAGTTTTGTTCGTAGGAGAGGAAGAAGAAAGTGCGGTTGGGAATGAGGCGGCCGCCGAAGACGCCGCCGGGGTTGGTTTGGCGCATCTTGGCGCGATCGAGGCCGGCGCGGTTGGCGAACCAGTTGTTGGCGTTGAAGCGCTGGTTGCGGAAGTAGCCGAAGAGGGAGCCGTGGAAATTGTTGCCACCGCCCCGGCTGATGATGGAGACCTGAGCGCCGGGGGAGCGGCCGAATTCCGGGGCGAAGGCAGAGGTTTGGACGCGGATTTCCTGCATAGCGTCCATGGTGATGAGGTTGGATTGTCCGGTGGCGGAGGTGCCAGTGGAGGAGCCGGAGCCGCCGGAGAGAGAGGCGACGCTGCCGAAGGGGCCGGGTGCTGTGATGCCGCCGCCGGTGCCGGTGTTGGCACTGACGCCATCGACGGTGTAGTAGTTGGTGTTGGAGCGGAGGCCGTTGGTATTGATGCCTCCATCGGGGCTGGCACCGCTGACGATGCCTGGGGCGAGGCGGACGAGGGCCTGGACGTCGCGGCCATTGACGGGGAGGTCTTTGGCGAAGGCGTGATTCATAGAGATGCCGGAGGAGACGTCGGTGGAGAGGCCTTCGAGTTGTGCGGTGACGGTGACGCTCGTGTTAGAGGCTGCGCTGACTTCGAGCTCGATGCGGAGGGTGCGGGTGTCGCGGGCGGTGAGGCGAATGAGGTTGATGCGCTGGGTCTTGAAGCCTTCTCTTGAGATGGTGAGGGTGTAGTCGCCAGCAGTGAGGGCATCGAAGGTATAGAGGCCGGCTTCGTTGGTGGTGACCTCGCGTGTGATCTTGCGGATGGGCTCGAAGAGGGTGAGTTTGGCTCCGGGGACGACGGCGGCGCTGGGGTCGATGATCGAGCCGGAGAGAGAGGAAGAGTCCTGGGCGCTGGCTAGCAGGGCGATGGATAGGAATGCGTAGAGTCTTAAATACATAGGCACAAGCGGTGTTGACGCCTGTGGCTTCGGACTGGGTGCGTTGCCCGGAAAGACTTTACAAAACCTTACACAGGCTATGCTTCCCAGGTACCGGTGAGGACGATGCGCTCGAGGGCTTCGCCTTTGGCCAGACGGTCGAGGTTGGTGGCGATGCGGGTCATGCGGCGCTCGATCATTTTGTTGGTCCAGGCGCTGAGGTGGGGGGTGACGAGGACGTTGGGTAGCTCATGGAAGGGGAGGCGGGAACCGTTGAGGGTTTGGCCGATGTCGGTGGGGTATTGGTACCAGGCATCGAGGGCTGCATGGAGATCGCGAGAGGAGAGGGCGGTGTAGAGAGCGGATTCGTCGATGATTTCGCCACGGGCTACGTTGATGAGCATGGCACCGGGTTTGAGGGATTCGAGTTGAGCCGAGCTGATGAGGCGGCGGGTGTCTTCGGTGAGGGGGCAGGAGACGACGAGGAAGTCACATTTGGTGTAAAAGCCCGGGTCTTCGTGGGTGGTGCGTTTGGTGAGGACTTTCATGCCGAAGGCTTCGGCTCTGGTGGCGATGGCTTTGCCGATGGTTCCGTAGCCGAGGAGGGAGATGGTTTTGCCGTAGAGCTCTTGGTGGACCTGGCCGGCAGTGCGGGCGCTGCCGCTCCAGTTGCCCTGGCGGAAGGCGCTTGCGTGTTCTTCGATTCTGGTGAGATGGCGGAGCATGACGTAGAAGACGTACTCGGCGATGGGTGGGCCGTGCTCGAAGACGTTGGAGAGGTGGCAGCCGAGGGGGAGGTCTTCTGTATCGCTGTGTGGGACACCTGCGCCGGGGATGAAGACTGCTTTGAGGTGACGAGCGAGGGAACGCCATTCGGGACGGAAGTTGCTGGTGAGGATGGCGTCGGCACCGCGGAGTTCCTGACGCAGCCAGGTATCATCGCCCCATTCGCCTTCGATCTCCCATTGTGTGTCGACTAACTTCTTGAGGAGTGGCTCGAAGTAGGCGTAGGCGGGGTCGTAGATGATGAGGCGCATGGGATTAGACGGAGGAGGGGCGTTTGAGATCCCAGAGGCGGGAGCTGGCCCCGAGGAGTTTGGCTTCGAGGGCGCGGCTGCCGTGTTCCTGGAGGAATTGATATTCGGCTTCGGTGATGGGGAGTGCTTCGAGGAAGCGGATGGTGAGGGTGCCCATGACGGCGGGTTTGAGTTGGGGGAAGCTCCATTGGGAAGCGTCGACAAAGTAGAGGTGAGGTACGGAAGCTTTGGGGTACCACTCGTGGAGGCAATCCTGAATGACGTTGCCGGGAGTGAGGTATTTTTTTGTGCGCATGATGCGGAAGGCGGCAGCGGCGAGGACTTCGAGGCAGCCTTCTTTTGCGGAGTCAAAGATGCCGACGAGTTCGAGGCGTTGGGTTTCGAGTACTTTGGGGGCAGTTAGTGGGGTGCGCCAGAGGCCGATGGTGGCGAGAGAGCTGAGTTCTGGTTCCGGGTGGCCGGGGACGCTGAGGACGGTGGTTTCGTATTTGCGGGTTACGTGGCTGATGCGCTGGAGGGTGGGTGGGCCGCCAAAGGCGTTGGCAAGCAATCTTTCGATGTGCTTGTCTTCGCTCACAATTTCCGGCCGAATTAACTCCATCTGTCTAACTATCGTAGCGTTTCGATTTATAAAGGGAGAATGCGGATTTTGACTCTCCTGTTTGCGCTGGGTGCATTTGCAGCCGACCGGGATCTTGATGGGGTGGCTGATGAGCTGGAGCAAAGCTTGCTTGAGCGGTTTGTGCCGCGGTTTTATGTGGCGAAGAATGACTGTGATTTAGCTCCGGCTGAGTTTGAGCGAGGGCGGATGGAGCCGGTGCTGAAGCAGCGGAACGGGACGATTTATGGGCAGGTGTTTGCGGTGAGCGGTGGGATGGAAATTCACTATTTTCATTTGTGGGCGGAGGATTGCGGCAAGATCCGGCACAAGTTGGATGCCGAGCATGTGTCGGGCTTTCTGATTGAGGAGAAGGGGGAATGGCGGGCGCGGTATTGGTATGCGGCAGCGCATGAGGACACGGTGTGTGATCGTGGGGCGGCGGCTCGGGCGGGGTTGCTGAATGCGGAGTGGAGGGGGCCGGAGGTGTGGATTTCTCGCGGGAAGCATGCGTCGTTTTTGAGTGAGTCGGCGTGCAGGGCAGGGTGTGGGTCGGACCGTTGTGATCGGAGTGAGCGGCTGGCTGTGGCGCAGGTGATCAATCTTGGGGAGGCGGGGAATCGACTGAATGGCTCGGACTGGCTGATGGCTCCGGATTGGAATTTGCGCGAGAAGATGGGGAGCGATTTTCCTGCTGATTTGCAGAAGGCGCTGGATAAGAGCAAACGGATTATTGCGGCGAACCCGGCAACGCCGGGAGTGCAGCCGGTGATTTTGGCCGGAAGCACAACGATTGATTCGCTGGCTTTAGCCAATACGAAGACGGAAGGCGCGTTGAGCAAAGCGCATAAGGCAACGAAGGCGTGGTTGCGAAAGCATTTGAATTAGACGACCAGGCGGGGAGTGAGGTACCACTTGAGGGTGCCGTGTGGTTGAGCGGAGAAGCCTTCGACGTCGATGCGGAGGATGGCACCTTTTTTGAAGTCGATGCGGAGACTGCTGGAATTGAGGAGGAGGGAAGAGGCGGTGCTGAGGAGCGGCTCGTGGGATACGATGAGCAAGCGGGCTTCTGATTTGTGCATGCGGACTTCTTCCCATAACTCGTTGGGATGAGCGTTGGGGACGAGCGCGCTGGATTCGAGGATGTCTGCTTTGTAGGCTAGAGATTTGGCGGCGATGGCGGCGGTTTCGATGGCCCGTTTGTAGGGGCTTGAGAGGATCAGATTAGGGCGCAATTCCGCCTGGGCTGCGACCTTGAGAATCTCGCGGAGTTTGCGTTTGCCTTCAGCAGTCAGCGCGCGATCAGCGTCTCGCCCGGTGGGGGCTATGTCTTCAGCGATTCCGTGCCGTAAAAGATAAAGTTCCATTTGCCCTTGAAGCCTTGATTATCAATACTACGATGAAAGCTGTGTCAATTTCGCGACGAGATCTGGCGGGGATGGCTTTGGCGAGTTCTATCGTCATGGCGTTCTGTTCTATTGCGGCGAGTCAAATTCTGTTGGGGCTGGCGCTGGTGCTGTTTTTGTCCTTGCGCGAGAAGCCGGTTTGGCCGGTGGGAATGGGATGGGCTGGGGCGTTTCTGGGCCTGACGCTGCTGGCGGCGCTGGTGAGTGGGGACGCACGGAGTGCGCTGCCGCAGATCAAGAAACTTTACCTGTGGACCTTGTTGCCGCTGGGGGCGACGCTGCTGGCGCGGGGCTTCCCGCGCGCGGCTATCGTGTGGCCGATTTGTGTTGTGGCGGGGGCTTCGGCGTTGTGGAGTTTTTGGGAGTACTACACGAAGTGGCAGGCAGCGGTGGCGGCGAAGCAGGACTTTTACCTGGCTTATGTGGCGGACCGGATTACGGGCTTTATGAGCCACTGGATGACGTTTGGGGCGCATATGATGATTGCGTTTTCGCTGGTGGGTGCGGTGTTGTTGTTTACGCGGCAGAGTGTGGCGAGGCGGGTGCTGCTGGTGGTGCTGCTGGGGGTGTTTGGTGTGGCGATTTTGCTGGGGCAGACACGGTCTATCTGGCTGGGGGTGGGGTGTTCTGCGGCAGTGCTGATGGCGTGCTGGCGGCCGTGGTCTTTGTTGTCATTGCCGGTGGTGGTGGCGCTGACTTATGTTGTTGCTCCGGGGGCGATCCGGAGCCGTATGGAGAGTATCGTGCGTCCGCATGGGGAGGTGGATTCGAATGCCCATCGCGAGGTGACGCGGGAGGTGGGCTGGCGGATGATTGCGGCGCATCCTGTGTTGGGGCTTGGGCCTGAGGGGCCGGGGAAACATTTTCGGGAATACCTGACACCCGAGCGAGCTGCGAAGCCGCTGCCGGATGGCTATTACGGGCATCTGCATAATCTCTATCTGCAGTATGGGGCGGAGAGAGGGTTGCCGGCGCTGTTTTGCTTCTTTGTGTTTGTGGGGTTGAATGTACGGGCGTGGATGAGGCGGCCGTCGGCGCTGCGGTACTTTGCTCTGGCGTCGATGGCGGGGCTTGCGTCGAGTGGATTGTTTGAGCACAATCTTGGGGATTCAGAAGTGTTGACGCTGTTTCTTGCACTGTTTGGGCTGGCGGCAGTGGGAAAGGATGAGTTGTGATTCCGGCAAAGTATTTTCCACTGCGGCAGCCGGAGTATGAGTTGCGGATTGGTGCGACACCGCTTGGATCGGCAGCTGAGATTTTTGAAATGGATGAGGCGTTTGGAGCTGAGCTTGAGCTGACGCGCG
>JBIPMY010000483.1:0-4333 GCA_044376335.1 Bryobacter sp. | reverse complement strand
CCATTTACGGTCATCACATCGCGGCCAACCACTTCTACTTTTTCAGACTTGTCCTGGTAGAGGAAGAAGCGATCTCTGCCTTCGATCGGATGCCAGGCCCAGGCAAGTACGCTCTGGGGATCCCGCCAGATGAAGTGTGAGGTTTTGCCGTAGGGGTCGAGGTTGTAGAGGTCCTGGCCATTCTTGTCGGCGGTAAACATTCGAGTTGAAAAGCTCTTGCCTTCTTTTTCCCCACGCCAGCGATGCAGAAAGATAAAGCGTTCGCCATTTGGTGAAAAGAGCAGATGGTTGAACCAGTGTTTTGCTCCCTTCGAATACGGTTCGCGATTGGGAATCGCCACGGCAGTTGAGAACGGAATCAGGAGTTTTTGTTTGCCGCTTTTCATGTCGATCCGCCAGAGTCCGGCGTCGTCGGGTACCAGATTGTTGGCATTCGGGTCGGCGATGCCCGCATAGCCATAACCAGGGCGGCAATCATTCAGGCGGCGAAAGTCTGGTGCGATTCCGTACTTGCCATCCGGGCTCAAGTTGTAAACCGGGGCAGGAATGGTCTCCATCTTGTTGCTTGCGATGTCAAAGATGCGGCAGACGAATTGGTTGCCCACGCGGTCGTTCCACATCAGCTTGCTTTTCGATTTTGGCAACCATTGCAACATCGCGCCTTGCTGCCAATTCCAGGCTCGGGTGCGCCCGATTTCGCGCCAGCGGTCTTTGTCCTGAGTGTCGATTACGCCAATTCGAATTTCATCTTCAGCCGTTGGGGATCGATGCTCGAAGGAAACCTGTTGGCCTAGAATGAATCGCCCACCCGGATCGAACTGCAACTTGTCGTAGTAGCCAAACCAGTGAAAGCCAGGCTGCTGGGTAAGCCGGCGAATTGGGGCTTGCTGGCCTTTGAGTGTTGCGCTAGCGAGAAGTGCAATGAGATGACGGCGATTCATTCCCCATAGAATATACGAGGCAATTTAATCGCAGGACCTAAATCAAGAGCAGGCCAGTAGTCGCTTACCAGCTTGGGGTCGCCTCTCAAGGCTCTGTCTCTGGTTACGCTTGGTGGCGGAGGATAGAGCGCTGCCAATTGATCGAAGGCTTCCGCTCGCTTTTGTGGATTGGGTTCGCGCCAGAGGCGATGAAGCAGTTGCAGTGGATCGTCTTTAGAAGCGAGCATGCTTCGTCGAGGAATGGATGGGGCTTGCCCTTTCACCAGATCTACTTCATAACCCTGACGCACCAATGATTCCTGTTTCTGAGCATTCACGCGGACCCAACCGGAAGTCACGGCAACTTTGCCGTTGCCTGAGCTGTCTACACTCACGTTATAGGCGCATCCCAGATCGTCCAGTTTTGCGGGTGGAGTCTGAACCTGAAAGACGTAAGGAGCCGCAATAATGAAGGCGTCGAATTTGCCCTCGAGTAACTCCATCACTTCGCTTTGAGGACTCGAATTCAAAATCTTGAATCGAGCGCCAGCCTCAAATCGAAGTCGCCCAATTGAGCCTACTTCCACTTCAGCTTTCTCAGAAAGTTGAATCACTCGATTGATTGCCAGGGCTTTGCCGTTCATGGTCCAATCTGAATTTTTTTCCGGCCAGAATTGCCAGGCCCCAAGAAGTAATGAAGCAGCAGCGGCGTAGATCCACCATGTTGGCTTTGGCTTCGGCAATGGCTTCCTGACATGGCGGTATTTTCCCAGCTGTTCTTCGAGAGCCAGTTCTTCTTCGCTGGCTTTGCCGCTTCGATCCCACAGATAGTCTTCAGCCATTTATTTTTACTCCAAGCAACTCTCTTAACATCGCCATGCCGCGGCTCAGGTTCACTCGAACACTTCCATGGGTCATACCCGTGAGTTCGGCGATCTCCGGCCCTGTCAAGCCTTCGATGAAGCGCAATGCGAGGGTCTCTCGATATGCTTCGGGCAGTTGCTGCAGAGCTTCGAGAATCGGATCGGGGCTTGTGCTTTTTGCCGGATGCACATCGAGCAGCGGCTCTTGAGGCTTACGCCGCCTGAAGTAGTCAGCTGACTTGTTACGGGCGATTGCCGCCACCCAGGCCGGAAATTGATCTTTCTCTTTGAGATGGTCCAGCTTACGCCAGGCTTCGAGAAACACCTCTTGCGTGGAGTCCTCAGCCTGGCCAGGGGGGAGCCTTGCGATCAGGATGGCGTGGACGTATTTTGCATATCGATCGTAACAAGCTTCGAATTCAGCGCGCGTCAACAGTTGCCTTCACACTCCAAGATGCAATAGCTTGGAGATGTGTTAACCAGTTTATTCCTGCTTTTGACGATCGCCCAAGCTCCTGTAAACCTCTATCCGGCAAAGGGAGTTTTTGAGGACGAGCGAGACCGTCCTGAGATTACGCCTTATCTGGCGGAGAAGGGCAAAGCTACTGGCGCTGCGGTTGTGGTTTGTCCCGGTGGCGGCTATGGAGCACTCGCTATGGATCATGAAGGCCTGCAGATTGCTCGATGGCTGAATTCCATGGGTGTGCATGCTTTCGTTTTGAAGTATCGTCTTGGGCCGCGGCACAAGCATCCCGCTATGCATGATGATGTGAGTGAAGCGTTCCGCATTGTGCGCCGTCGCGCTGGCGAATGGGGAGTTGATGCCAAGCGGGTTGGTGTTTGGGGCTTCAGTGCCGGCGGGCATCTGGCGTCGAGTATTTCCACTCATTTCACGCCAGAAACGCGCCCCGACTTCTCGATTCTGAGCTATCCCGTAATCACCTGCACCGAAGAATGGAAGCACAAGGGTAGTTGCAGAAATTTGCTGGGGGGCGACAATCCAGACCCCAAGCTGGCTGAGTTTTTGAGCAGCGAAAAACAGGTGAGCCGCAACACTCCGCCCACCTTCATATTCCACACTACTGACGACGCATCAGTGCCGGTGGAGAATGCGATGGCTTATTACACGGCTCTCCGGAAAAACGGTGTTGAGGCCGAGCTGCATATCTTCGAGCACGGCCGTCATGGTGTTGGCCTGGCCCCGGGCGACTGGGTACTTAGCTCGTGGGCAGACCTGCTTGCCAAGTGGCTTGTGCGCCACGGAATTACAAAGTAGGCGAGCCGAGGAAGAGATAGAGCCCGGATTTTCCTGGTGCGACAAAGTCCAGACGCCCATCCCCATTGATGTCGGCTACAGGCATCTGCATGCCGCCGCCTGTGCGCGTTGAGTAGTCCACTACGTGCTTGACCCACTGTAGTTTGCCGGTGGCATCTTTGTGGAATTCATACCAGTAAACTCCCAGGGCTTCGCGTTCACCCGGGTCTTTGCCGTTGTGCGCCATGTAACGTTTGCCGGTTAGGAAATCAGGCTTGCCGTCTTTGTTGAGGTCTACCATGGTGATGGCATGGGGCTGCGACCAGGAGTCGTCAATCATGCGGATCTCAAAGGTGCCGCCAGTGTTTTGCTCCAGCCAGAAGACGCCGTAATCGTGGGCGTTGCCGGTCACGATATCGTTGCGTCCATCGCCGTTGACGTCGAGCACGTACATGAAGCTGAGGCTCTTGAGTGTTGGGAAGTCGCGATGAAATTTCCAATTGTCCTGGAGTGGATTTGTTGGTGATTCAAGCCAGCCGGCGGGTGTGAGGATGTCGGTTCTGCCGTCTTTGTTGATGTCACCGGCTCCAATGCCATGGCCCAGATTGAGTGGGCTGGCAATATGCTTTTCCCACTTGCCGTTTGCAAAGCGATACCATGCGGTCTCGGTTTTGCCACCGTATTGCGGCAGCACTTCATTGGCCTTGCCATCGTTGTCGAGATCTACCAGAAAGGCGAATTCGATCGGGCCTGCGGTATCGATGACGCTTTCTACCCACTTGCCGGCACCCTTGCCCGGATTCTTGTACCAGCTTAGTTTCTTCTGAAAGTAAGTGGCCGTGATGATGTCAATATTGCCGTCACCATCGACGTCGAGAGGAAGGTCTGAGAAGGCATCGACGTAGTTATTGTCGAAGTTCAACTCGCGAAACTGGGTCTTCTTCCAGGTTGGGGCTGCATACCAGGATTCGCCGCAAACGATATCCAACTTGCCGTCACCATTGATGTCTACAATGGCAGCCGTTTCAGCAGCGCCGGCATCGAGCATGGTCTTGGTGAAGTTCAATTCAGGGGGACGTCGATCCCCGTACATCGCGACCGTAGCGGCCAGCATCAACATCAAGGTCTTAGTGTTCATCTAATTTGCACTCCGGAAATTCAGCCAGTACCTGGTTGCCCAGATATCCCAGGTCTTCCACTAACCCGGCGCGAGATGTGTAGTATCCATCTGCGGTCATGTTCTTTGTTGCACGAAAAAACTTTTGTTCCATCGTTGCCGTTTCGCCTCTGTCTAC
>JBIPMY010000482.1:0-4348 GCA_044376335.1 Bryobacter sp. | reverse complement strand
GAACGGCGAAAGATCGAGATCCCAAGCACCACTTTTTCCTCAGCCGGAAGCTTTTCCAGCGCAATGGCGGCAGAGGCAAGTTGGGCGCGCATGGCGTCCTTCAGCAGAGGCAAACGTTCGAGCTTCTTCTTGCGAGTAGCCACAAGCATGTCTTTGGTAGGTGCGGTGAAGCCGAAGGTTCCAACTCCGGGCGTGGAGACCAATTGCAGTTCAGCACTAAAGACAGCACCAAACTTGTCGAGGTAAAGTCCGCGCGTCATCCCGAGCAAAAGGAAGGGCTCGTCGAAAAGCGTTTCGAGGCGTTGATCGATACGTTTTTCTACAGGAATGAGCATCGCTCGATTCAGAACCGGCTCTGTGACTGCGGCAATCAGGAGTGAAGCAGCAAGAAAGGGGGCTAAGAAGTACTTCATGACTATTCCTTGGGAAATCCGGCAGCCAGGCCGGCGTTGGTTACGTACATCCGGTTCATCTGTTTACGCAGCAGAGTATCGTTCTCTTGGAACGAGGCAGCCATCATCTGAATCTCCTGCGTGAAGCGCTTTTCGGTCTTGTTTACCGCAAGCGATACTTCCTGCCGGACGCGGCTTTCCGTGCGGGCCTCAACAGCCTGCACTGCTTTTTGAACCGCGGCATCAACATCCGCTTGCGAAATTTGGGCACTTGCCTGCACCACAGGTTGCACCACCGGGCGCATCAGAAAGCCATGGGCAGTAATGGCGCAAGCCAGCATTGCCGCACCACCAAAAGCAAGACGCGGACCAGAATTCCAGAACCTCTGCCAGAGCGAAGGCTCAAACACAGGGTCTGAGACAAAGGCGATGCGGCGCGGCATTTCTTCATCACGCAGCCCCTGAAGAGCGGTAAGTGTCAGTTGCAGCCGTTCAAATTCAAGCGCGGCTTCCGGGGACTGCGCCAGATGCGCAGCGGCTGCCGCACGCTCGGCGGCTGTGCCTTCCCCAAGTGCATACGCGTTAAGGTCGATTTGGGAATGGTCCATGTTGTGTTATCCCTTCACCGGCGCAAGAGCGCCTTTGAGTATGTCCAGCGCCGAGTACAAGCGCGACTTGATGGTTGACAGCGGCAGATCCAGAATCTCCGCCATTTCTTCAAACTTAAAACCCTGATAGATCTTGAGAACAACAGCCTCGCGCTGATCTGCGGTGAGATGTCCGAGAGCTCTTTCTACTGCAATATTCATCTCGATCGGAAACATTCCTTCTTTGGAACCAGCCGTAGGCGGGTCGTAAATAAGCTCCGCCGTATCGGGTCGATTCCGGCGGAGCAAAGAATAAGCCTCGTTATGAGCGATGCGAAACAGCCAAGGAGAGAACCGCCCCACATCGCTCAGTTTGGTCAAATTCTGGTAGGCCTTCAGGAAAACGTCCTGAGTTAAATCCAGGGCGTCTTCACGATTTCCCACGAGTCTCAGCAAGTAATTGAAGACACGTTTCTCGTGGCGGGATACAAGCAAGTTGAATGCGTCAACATTGCCCTTAGCCGCCTTGATAACGAGATCGCGATCCTCCACTTCCCGAAAAATCAAACTCTGACTCCGCAAATGAAGACGAGACTCGATTCCAGAAAGTTGATTGAGGCGAATTTATTTTTCGCGGGCGTTCTCCCTGATAAACTGGCTGACTCGTATCTCATTGACAAGATTATGACTGAACTACAACCACCACAGATTTTGTTTCAGATGTTGACTGGCGCCTGGGTCGCCAAAGGCCTGGGAGTTGCCGCAGAACTGGGCATCGCCGATTGCCTCGAAAAAGGCCCAAAAACGGTAAGCGCTCTTGCCGCAGAGACCTCCACCCATGAAGACTCCCTCTACCGCGTGCTGCGAATGCTGGCCGCAACCGGCGTGTTTACGGAATTGCCAGAAAAAACCTTCGCGTTAACGCCAGTAAGCAGCATGCTGCTGGTGAGCAATCCTCAGGGGATGCGCAATTTCGTCAGAATGGCCACCTTCGGAGAGCACTGGAATGCCTGGGAAAGTCTGCTTGCTGTAGTTCGAAACGGTGGCATCGCCACCGACATTGCTGAAGGCTGCGATATTTGGGAGTACTTCCGCAAGAACCCAGACCGCGCCGCCATCTTCGACGCTTCCATGACCGACTTCACCTTGCAGACAAACGCAGCCGTGGTAGCAGCCTACGACTTTAGCCAACACAAGCGCGTCTGTGACGTCGGTGGCGGACACGGTTGGTTGGTAAGGGCAATCCTCGAAGCCAATCCAGCAGTGGAAGGCATTGTCTTCGATCAGGATTATGTCGCCGAAGGAGCCCGCAAGATGCTTGCTGAAGCTGGCCTCACCAACCGCACCACCTGCGTAGGCGGAAGCTTTTTCGAGTCTGTTGCCGACGGTGCCGATCTCTATATGGCCAAAAACATCATCCATGACTGGGATGACGAGAAGTCGCTGACCATTCTTAGGGCGATCCGAAAAGTGATCCCCGCCAGCGGAAAACTGCTGCTGGTGGAAGTCATGGTCGGCCCTGCAAATATACCGGAACCAGGCAAGTTCATGGATGTCAACATGCTCGCCATGACCGGTGGCCGTGAGCGCACCGCTGAAGACTTCGCCGCCCTCTTTGCCGCCTCAGGCTTTACTCTGAATCGCGTGATTCCAACCCAAAGCCTGATGCATTTGGTAGAAGCGCTTCCGGCCTGATTCGCTCTCGATAGCTTGCACATCGCACGACAGTAGGCTAACCTTCTGTCGTGCGATACACTTCATCAGTTGTTCAAGTGATATTGATTCTTCAATTGCAGCTAATGCTTTGGGGACAGGTTTCGAGCCGCAGCGGAGCAATCAGCGGGGTAGTGAACGACCCACAAGGAGCGCCCGTTCAGGGTGCCAGAATACGGGCCACCAGCGTAGACACCAACCAGGGGCGCGAAACACAAACCAATGAGAACGGCGAGTTCCTGCTAGCCAACCTGAACGCCGGGCCCTATTCGATGACAGTTGAAGCCCCCGGCTTTGCCGGCAAAGAATACTCCGAGTTGCTGGTAGGTGCCGGGCAGTCTCTCTTTCAAAAAGTGGATCTGCGTCTGTCGAGTGTGTCAGAGAAGCTCGAAGTGGTGGATGAGGCACCGGTACTCGATCTAAGCGCCACCACTTCCGCCGTGGCCTTCGGCTATGAACGCATGGAGCATTCCTCCGCACAAGGCCGCAACTACGTAAACTTCGTCCTCACCGCACCCGGCATGGCCCCAGCACAAGGACAATCCACCGGTCGCAGCCCGGCCGCCAGTTGGAATGCCAACAACGACTCGGGCTTCGTATCCAACGGCATCCGCTCCCGCAACAACTCAGTATCGATCGATGGCTCAGACAATCGCGATGAAACCAGCGGAGCAATTCGCGTTTCAGTACCACTCGAGATGGTACAAGAGCTCCGGATCGCCGGCACCACCGTCTCGGCAGAACTCGGCGGGGCCGCCGGCGGCGTAGTCAACATCGTCACCCGGTCAGGCTCAAATGCCTTGCACGGCCACGCGGAATTTCTCTTCCAGAACGAAGCACTCAATGCGCGCAATCCCGAGTTCGGCATCAGCAGCCGGCCGCGCTTGCGACGCTGGCAGCCTGGCGCATCAGCCAGCGGCCCAATCAAACGAGACAAGACCTTCTTCGCCGCTGCCGTCGAGCTCTACCGCGAAGACTGCGATGAATGGTCCGAAGGGTTTACCGGCTTCCGCAACCCCTTCTCCTTCCGCGCCGGAGAGCGAAATTACCAGTACTCCGCCAAAGTGCAGCACATCTTCAACAACGTGCACAGCGGCTCTTTGCGTTATGCCTACTCGCTCGGCCGCGTCAACCAGGGTGTGCAGGGAATCGAGAACATCTCAGACTACACATCACGCGGATCCTCAAGAATTGGAGACCACGGCTTTGTCGCCACCCTGTCAAGCGCCTTCCGGGCAACCCTGCTCAACAATTTCACCTTTCAATACGGGCGGCGCGCACTGCAGCTAGCACCAAACTCGCGCGACCCCTTTGTCGAGATCCCCGGAGTCTTGAGCTTTGGCCAGGGCTGGCGCATGGACCAACAGCGCAGCGAAGGCCACTTTGAGGCCGTCAATGGACTCACCTGGATCGCCGGTCGCAACACCGTTTCTATTGGTGGCAGCATCCACCGCGTTAACTTCGACGGCCGCCTCGCAAACCGCTTTGGCGGCGTTGCGATTTATCCCACCTTCCCCGCATACCTGGCCCGCCAACCAGACTTCACCGTGCGAGCCGTAGGCAACCCCGCGACGGCCTACAGCACCACTCCATTAGGCTTCTGGATCAACGACCGCTGGCAGGCCCGGCGAGGCCTCACCCTCGAAGCCGGCTTGC
>JBIPMY010000481.1:0-4354 GCA_044376335.1 Bryobacter sp. | reverse complement strand
GTACGCCACAACCTTGAATTTATTGAGAATCTTGATAGCCTTACCTAAACCCATGCTGCACGAAGTCCTCATCTTCTCCGTTCTGCTTGTCTCAAGTCCGGCGAATCCAAGGCCTGTATGTAGCGCGTCAACACGGGGTATGATGTGGCCTGCACAAGCAAACGCCGACTCCCGCCTCGCCATCAAACTCTCCAGGACTGGCGATCTCCAAATTTGCATCAAGGGTCCATGGAAATATCATTGGCACACCCCGGCAATTCACTGGCAAGACCTTCGAAAGGATAAGACCAAGCACGGAGAGTGAGATGATGAGGCAAGATGTGGCGCTGTATCTTGCCGGTCCTGCTTGCTCTCAATTCTTGGGGTCAACTGCTGCTCAATCCGGGCAGCCCGCAGGAGCGCGAGCTAAAGCGCTTCTTCGACTCCGCTGAAGGCGTCAAAGAGTCCCCCGACAAGCGCCTCCGCTGCGGCGTCTTCACATTTCCCACCCGCCTATCCTTCGGCTTCCAGCACTGGACCGGCTACGACATCTCAATGCCCGTCCGTCAGTTTGCAACCCGCGGCCGTGAACGCGCCATGGTGGTCACTCTGCGCGTCACACCCGAAACGCCCGGCAAAACTCCCTCCTTCTTCTACTCCAAGGCGGCCTTCCCGAGAAAAGCCCCGCCCCAATTCTGGACCACCGGCAACGCCGAAATGAACCTCGGCGGCGGCTTCGTCGTCGGCGAGGGCAAATACCGTGTCAACCTCTGGGTCATGGATTCTGCTGGTCGGAGTTGTCGCAAAGACTGGAAAATCGAAGCACGCTCCCCCGGGGTTCCCCTCCAGATCGGCCCTGGCGAAGTCGCCGAAACAGGTATGGAGAGCTGGAAGGGCATGACCGGTGGCTCCGGCAAGCTCAGCGTCCTCATCCATGCTGCCCCGATGTTCCGCCGCCGCATCATGACCAAGCTCTCCGCCTGGGATCGCGCCGTCCTCCTCAACTCCCTCCGCAGCCTCCTCGACACAGGCGGCTATGCCGAGGCCAAAGTCAAAGTCTTCGATTTCGATGGCCGCCGTGTCATCTTCGAAAGCGACAATTTCGGCGCTCCCGACTTCGACCGCCTCATGGACGCCCTCATGAACCTAAACATCGGCACTGTCTCCTACGACACACTCAAGGGTGTCGACGAGGAAGGTTTCCTCGGCAACCTGGTGCGCGAGGAAGTAGGCCAGAAACAACCCAGTGACGCTGTCGTTTTCCTCGGCCCTTCCTGGCGTTGGGGCCAAAAAATCTCCCCCCTCCTCCGAGAGCTACGTGCCCAACTCCCAACTACTTACTACGTCTCTCTCACCCCATGGAATGCCACCGCTACAGACCTGCTCGAAAAATTCGTCAAAGCCGGCCCCAAGGGTAAAGTTCTCACCGTTTATCAACCCATAGATCTGGCCAAAGCCATTCGAGAAATTCGAGACCGCCGCAACTAGCCCACACTTGGTATTTTGGTTAAGACTCTTATGGAACTAAGCCAGGCCGAGAAACAACTCATCCGCGAAAGCTACGCCAAGATCTCTGGCCTGAAGCTCGAAGCCGGCAAACTTTTCTACGGTCGTCTCTTCAAACTCGACCCCAGTCTCCAGGAAATGTTCCACCGCGCCCCCATCGAAACTCAGGCCGAGAAGCTGATGCAAGTCTTCGATTGGGTGATCGAACGCCTTGACAAACCAGCCGACCTCAAACAGCAGCTTTCAGAACTGGGTGCCAAACATGTCGAATTCGGCGTCAAGACAGACCACTATGCCCTGGTCGGCGCATCCCTTGTCTGGACGCTCAAATCCGCCCTCGGCAAAGAATTTCCTCCGGAAGCTGAAGCCGCCTGGATCGAACTTTACACATATTTGTCTGGTCAGATGGACGAATAATGTGATGGAATGATGGCTCACGTATGAACAGTACATGGGCACAAACGTATGAGATGGCCGGGCTCGGTATTACCGGCAGCGCACTAGTTGCAGCAATTCCTATTTTCGTTCTCCTCACCATGCTGGGCGTTTTGAGAAAACCCGCCTGGATGGCAGCACTGGCAGGACTGACTTCCGCAATTGGAGTCGCCCTCTTCGGCTACGGCATGCCCGGCTCGATGGCCCTCGGCAGTGTGGCTTATGGTGCCGCCTTCGCTCTCTTCCCCATCACCTGGATCATCTTCTGGGCCATTGTCCTTTACCGTCTCACCCTCGTCACAGGCCAGTTTGAAGTCATCAAAGATTCCATCGCCTCCCTCACCAACGAGCGCCCCCTCCAGGCTCTCCTCATCGCCTTCGCCTTCGGCGCATTCATCGAAGGTGCCGCCGGCTTCGGCACCCCCGTCGCAGTCGCCACAGCCATGCTGGTCGGCGTAGGCTTCGGCGCCTTCGAAGCATCGGCCATCTGCCTCCTTGCCAACACCGCCCCAGTCGCCTTCGGCTCCATCGGCATCCCGGTGGTAACGCTAGCTGGCATCACCGGCCTCCCACTCGAAGAACTCAGCGGCCAGGTCGGCCGTATCTGCGCCCCGGTCTCCCTGATCATCCCGGCCTACCTCATCGCCGCAACAGAAGGCTTCGCCACCATGCGACGCGTCCTCTTCCCTGCCCTGCTCTGCGGCGGCTCCTTCGCCGGCGTGCAATTCCTCTCGTCCAACTATCTCGGCGCACAACTGGTCGACATCCTTTCCTCACTCAGTTCGATCCTCGCCCTGGTAATCTACCTCGTCCTCAAGAAGAGCTCCGCACTCAACATGCCCCTCAGCAAGGTCCTCCACGCCTGGAGCCCCTATCTCCTCCTCGTCGCCTGCGTCCTCTTCTGGGGCTACGAACCAGTCGCCAAAATGCTGGGCGCCAGCGCCATGAAGATCGAATGGCCCGGCCTGCACAACCTCATCACCCGCATGCCCCCCGTCATGGTCAAAGAAACTCCCTACGCTGCCGTCTTCAACTTCAACTTCCTCGCCGCCTCCGGCACAAGTTGCATGGTTGCCGCCTTCTTGAGCGCCATCGTCCTCGGCGTCAAGCCCGGCCAGTTCATCAAGGTGGTCGGTGAAGCTCTCCTGCAACTCCGCATCCCCACCGTGACGGTCTGCTCTGTCCTCGGCATGGCCTTCCTGATGAACTACTCCGGTGCCACCGGCACCCTCGGCCTCGCCTTCGCCGCCACCGGCGTCCTCTTCCCCTTCTTCAGCGCCATGCTCGGTTGGCTCGGTGTCTTCCTCACCGGCAGCGACACCAGCGCCAACGCCCTCTTCGGCAACCTGCAAGTAGTCACCGCCGGCAAGCTCGGCCTCGATCCCGTCTTGATGGCCGCTTCCAACTCCTCCGGCGGCGTCATGGGCAAGATGATCTCACTCCAAACCATCGCAGTAGCCGCAGCCGCCACCAAGATGTCCACCGAAGATCAGGCCAAACTCTTCCGCTTCACCTTCGGACATAGTCTCCTCCTGGCAAGTGTCATTGGAATCATTACCTTCATCTACTCGAGAATGTGATTTCATGGTTGGCGAATGAGAATTTTAGTTCTACTCGCCGCCTCTGCCCTTCTTGCTTCGGCTCAACATCCAGATGCAAAGTCAGAAGGCGCCCGGCTCTTCGTCCGCAACTGCTCTGCCTGCCATGGTGATACCGGCAAAGGCGGCCGCGGGCCAGACCTCACTACAGGCGATTGGAAGCACGGCGGCTCCATCGACGACCTCGTCAAGAACATCATTCAGGGCATCCCCGGTACACAGATGCCACCCATCAACATGCCCGACGAGCAGGCAAGATCGATTGCCGAATACCTCCTCTCCATCACAGCCAAGAAGAATGAAAAACCAACGGGCGACGAAGCTAGCGGTCGCACCCTCTTCTTCGGCCCAGCTAACTGTTCCAGTTGCCACATGTTCGCAGGCCGTGGCGGCGTCCTCGCGTCCGATCTCACCAACTCCAGAGCCCGCTACCAGGCATCAGCACTCTCCTCGAAAATGGCCGCCCCATTCGCCATGGTAGAAGCCGCTGGATTCACTGGTGTAGCAAAAGGGGAAGATACCTTCACCCTCCAACTCATGGACACCAAACAAAAGTGGCATCTCCTCAACAAGCGCGAACTCACCCAACCCATTCGCAAACTCGCAGTCCCCCACCCCGCCATCTCCGCTAAAGACCGCAACGACATCGCCGCATTCCTCATCAACGCCCCTACCACCTACGACCCCGACACCGAATGGAAGCCCGCCCCAGACCTCAACGTTAGCTTTGAGCGCATCAAGAACGCCGCCGCCGAACCCCAAAACTGGCTCACTTACTGGGGTGGTCTCGAAGGCCGCCATTACTCGGGCCTCAAGCAAATCACCCCCGCCAACGC
>JBIPMY010000480.1:0-4360 GCA_044376335.1 Bryobacter sp. | reverse complement strand
ACCCATCAAGGCTACCCACCCCACCGGCCCCGAGATCACCCAGAACATTACCGACTACATCTACAAAGAGTTTTGCCGCCGAATGGAATTATCCGACGAAGAGCTAGCCGCCCAATACCCACCCTTGGATGACCTCCGCTAGCCCCCCGTAAGTGCGGCAATAGCAACTAGAAAAGGCCACCACTCGAACCCCATCCGTAAGGGTGGGGATTCCAAACGACCCCAACCCCATCCGTAAGGGCGGGAATAGCAACTCTACTGAAAACAAGGATCAAAGCCAAAAGGCTAATCTTCAACAACCACCCACAAACCACTGCCCGGAAAGTCCAAAACAACGCCGGGCCAGCTCTTTGACATTCTGCCAGTTACGCTAAAAACAACCAAAGCCCGAGGTGTATCCGCTGGAGATCATACCGGCTGCCTTAGCGTTGATATTTCTAACGCTGATATAAAGAAACTTGAGGTATCGCGTAGGGCGAGCGGTCGGAGAAAATATCCGCGAAGAGGGCCAGGGTTGGCTGGTGGATGTGGGTATTGGTGGCCAGTAAGTGGTTGCTGGTGATGATGTGGTGGGGGGCACCGTGCATGTCGGTAATTGTGCCTCCGGCTTCTTCTACCAGTAGACGGCCGGCAGCCATGTCCCAGGGGTTTAAGCCGAATTCCCAGAAGCCATCGAGGCGGCCGGCGGCTACGTAGGCGAGGTCGATCGCGGCCGAACCGGTGCGGCGGACTCCGTGGGA
Organism: Bryobacter sp.; assembly: GCA_044376335.1. Taxonomy (GTDB): domain Bacteria; phylum Acidobacteriota; class Terriglobia; order Bryobacterales; family Bryobacteraceae; genus Bryobacter. The sequence continues at coordinate 3,620 of JBIPMY010000480.1, read as the reverse complement.
GATCATCGCCAGTTGGTAATAGAAATGGATGTTGACGTTCTGGTGGCGGCGACGGCTGGGGAAACCTGTCGAGTAGAGCGAGTCTTCGATCGCGTTGGCCTTGGAGACGTTGAGGCGCTCGCCGTTGAGATAAGCGCCGCCTGATTTTTCGGCGGTGAACATCTCGTCGCGAGTGGGATCATATACGACGCCGGCGATCATCTCGTTGTCTTTCTCCAAGGCCATCGTGATGTTGTAGACGGGGAAGCCGTGGGCGAAGTTGGTGGTGCCGTCGACAGGATCTACATACCAGCGGTAGCCGGAATTCGATTGCGTATTGTTGCCTTCTTCGGCAACGATGGCGTGGGTGGGGAAGGCTTCGCGCAGGCGGGTGGTGATGAGGATTTCGCTTTGGCGGTCTGCCATTGTGACGAGATCGGATTCGCCTTTGAGCTCAAAGCCAATTTTTTGACGCTGGAAGCCTTCAACAATCACGGCGGCTTCGCGGGCAATGTGGGCGGCGGTTTCTACAAAGTGCTTCATGCTTGGACTTTTTCTTCGGCGAGGTATTTGATCTCGTCTTTATAAATGAGGAGGCTGGCGGAGTCTGGCTGTGCGAGGCGGATGATTTCGGCATCGAAAATTTCTACCGTGCCGTGGAAGAACTTGCCGTTGAGCATCTTTACGTCAACCGGAGTTTTGTCTGCCGCAAGCTTACGCAGATAGGCGTCTTCAGCCAGGGTAAGGATGGGCGCTTTGGTTTTGGGTTTGGCTTTGGCCATGGAGAGAGAGACTAGAGAGTCTCTTCATAGTAGCCAGTCCGCGCAGAGACCCGCAAATTGGGGCGGCGGACTTTCACCTCGAGCCGGTGGAAAGGATTGCCTTTGACGGATTGCGTTTTCGGGTAGTAAGCGAGGAAATACTGAGTGCGGAGATCCCGCAGGATCTCGTCAAAAGCCAGGCCGAGCTTTTCGTAGCTGGATGGCTGCAGCACGCGGCCGCCACTGCGTTCTGCAATCAACTGCAGGGCGTTTTCGCCGCCCGTGTTGCGGCCTGCATCGTTGGTGATGGGTGTGACGAGAATCGGATAGACGGCAGCCTGAGCGCGCTGGACGGCAATGTTGGCTGCGTTGAATTTCTTATAGGAGGCAGTGTCGCCACCGTCTGAAACGCAGATGATCACCTTGCGGCCTTCGCGGCCTTCGAGCTCTTCGCTGGCGAGGAAGAGGGCGTCGTAGAGGGAAGTGCCAGCACCGGTCTTGATGTCGCGGACGGCATTTTCCAGACGCTGGATGCGGCGCGTGAAGCTGGCAATGATGTCGACGTTGTGGTTAAAAGTGATCAGAGCGAGAGTGTCGTCGGGGTTGCCTTCCTTAAACAGAGAGCGGGCAAAGCGGATGGCAGATTCGGTTTCGTACTTGAGATCTTTGGCGACGCTCGCGCTGATGTCGAGCATCACGATGACGTTGAGAGCCTGGGTGGTGGAGCGCTCGAAGATGGCGATTTCCTGTTCGGCACCGTTATCGAAAATCTGGAAGTCCTCTTTGCCAAGCCCGCCGAAGAGCTGGCCGTTTTGGTCTCTGACGCTGGCGAGGATGCGGATGAGTTTGACGTCTACGCGCAGGACGGGGTCTTGCGCGTGCAGAAGCAGCGGGGCAGCGAGTAAAGAACGACGGGTCATTGGGCAGGACGTAATGCGGGCGGGAACCGCATCTATTTCAAGTTATCAGACGCAGGAAGAGGCGCATCGGTTGCGCTGCGGGCGAGGAGGGCCGGGAGAAAGACGAGGTCGCAAACAGAAGCCGAAATGGCGGTGATTGCGATGAGCAGGCCAAAGTAGGCAGTGGGCTTGAAGGGGGAGAAGGCGAAGAGAGCAAAGCCGAGGGCGACGGCACCACTGCTAACGATTGCGGCTTTGCCCATGGTGAAGAGAGCACGGCCGACGGCTGCGGCGGGGTCTGCCTCTTTGCGTGCGTTGAGGTAGCGATAGAGAAAGTGAATCGTGTCGTCGACGATCAGCCCGAGGGCAATACCGGCGACGGTGACGGTGGCTGTGTTAAGAGGGATGCCGCTCCAACCCATGAAGCCGAGGGTGAGCGCGATCGGGACGACGTTCGGGAGCAGCGCGAGGATTGCGACTCGCACCGAGCGGAAGCCGGCAAAGACCACTAGAGCAGTTACGGCAAGCGCGATGGCAAAGGATTCGATTTGAGTTTTGAGCAGCAGCACCTGACCTTCAACAAAGAGGGGCGTGGGGCCTTCGATTTCGCCTGAGATGGTGGCGTCGATCGATTGGGCGGCCAGGCGCGTGCGGAGGCGTTCGATCAGGCCAAACACGGCGTTTGAGGAGTCTGTCGTGGTGAGCAGAGTGGATCTGAGAATGATGCGGTTGCCGTCGAGCGCGAGGAAGCGGCTGATGGCGGCCGGCAGATCGTCTGAGGCGATTGCTTCGCGCAGCTCTGCCGGTGTGAGGACAAAGTCAAGTTTCTTTTCGCGAGTAGGCTCGATCAGAATCGAGACAAGTTGTTGGACTAAAGGTTCAGACTCGACTACCTCGGAGAAGAAGCGCTTGTAAGCGGCCAGGCTCTTATCGGAGAGAAGGACATCGCGTGGGCCGGAGAAGACAATGTCGATTGGAGTGAGGCCCATCAGGTTCTTCTCGATGGCGCGGTAGTTGGCTGGGACGCGGTGCGATGACGGGAAGAATTCGAGGATGTGGGATTCTACGCGGATTTGGTAGATGCCAAGCAGGGCGAGTGCGGCTGCGCCAATGATGGCGCCGATGATGGGCATGCGCCAGCGCAGGAGCCAGTGGGTGTAAGTGTTCGCCCGGTTGAGGGTGAACCAGGTTTGCGCTTGTGCCCCGCGAGGCAGCACGGCGCTACTGAGCCGGAGCAGGCTGGGGAAAAGCGTAAACGACAGGACGAAGGTTGAGACTACGCCGAAGGCAGTGAAGATACCGAGGTCGCGAATGGGTGGAATGGTTGAGATGGCAAGCGAAGCAAAGCCCGTGGCCGTGGTGACACAACAAAGCAGGCTGGGCCAGAAGATGCCTTTGAGCGCTTCTCGCCAGGCCAGATCGCGGGAGTGTGTGGCCGGGAAGCTATGAAAGAAGGCGAGGATGTGCATGGCCTGGGTGATCACAACTACAGCCAGGATCGGAGGCAAAGTAGATACAACCAGGTTGAGCGGGCGGCCGAGGTAAGCCATCAGGCCGAGAGACCAAAGGCTGGCCAGAAAGATCACAACGAGGGAAGCAAGGACGCCCCGCCACTGACGGGTACTGAAGAAGAGCAGCGCGCACATGGCAAGGGCGACAAGTGGGCCCATCATCGAAAGCGATTCTTTGGAGCCGGTGTCGAGATCGTGGGTGATCACCATTGTGCCGGCCAGGCCAAAGGGGCCGAGTGGGGGCGGGCTTTTGACGAGAATGCCTTCGAGACGCTCGATGAGCTTCGTCTGATCGTCGACGCTCAGGCCGGTTTTCGCTTGCAGCAGGAAGGCGGCGTGAGCGTTATCGGGACTGTTGAGATAGGCGGTGACGGGCGGCTTGGGGCCATCGTCCTCTTCTTCGACAAAACGGGGCGGGTAGACGGCATCGAGGCTGGGGAGTTTGCGCAGTTGGGCGGTGAGAGACTTCC
>JBIPMY010000479.1:0-4378 GCA_044376335.1 Bryobacter sp. | reverse complement strand
CACCAGCCCACTGACGACAAAAGGCCTCCTCAGCCAGCAGTCCAAAGACGCTCTCACTGCTCTCCGCCGCCAGGCCCACGGTGCAACCATCGTCAAGCTCCGCGCCTTCGTAGCTGGTCGCGGCGACGCCCGCCGCGTCTCAGCCATCGTCAGCGAGCAATTCTCCGAATGGAAGCTTCCCCTGCCCGCTCTCACCATCCTGCAGGTCGGCGCTCTACCCATGGAAGGCGCTCAAGTCCAGATCGAAGCCATCGCTGAAGATCGCAAACCCGTCAACCCCAACGGCGTAGCCTGGCTCCTCGCAACGCAGATCACCAAACCCCTCGCAGAATCCGGCGACGTCAACGCCGTCCAGCCGATCCTCGAAGAATCCCTCAATGGACTCAAAGGCGAAGTCCTGGCCGTCACCTGCTTTGTCTCGAGCCTGGACAACCCCGCCAACCTCGAACGCGCCATGGCCACCAAGTTCCCCAGCGCCGCTCGCACCCTCCTCCAGGCCCAGCGAGCCACTGGCAGTGGTCTCGCCCGCTGCGAAGCCGCCACTAGGCGCACCATAGGCGATCCAGACCGTTTGGTACTCACAGGCTCCATCATCGGCTTCGGCACCGACGAACAAGCCGTCCAACTCGTCCAGACCCGTCTCACCAAACTCCTCGAATCGAACAACGCCACCCTGATCGAACGAAAAGGCTACGGCGTGAGCCGTAGCCTTGAGAATCGTTTAGGTTCTATCGCGGTTATCGAAGGTGTCGGTTCTAACGAGGCCACCTTCGCCTTGGAAGCCATCGGCCTCCAGAAAAACTAGCCGTCGATCCGCATCTCGCGGCGCACCTGCATGCTGGCCCGGCGGCTGATCAGGTCAGCTACCATTCCCAGCAACTCAGGAATATCTTCAGGAGCCACCAAAACAGGCTTCCGGTCTACATTCGATCCCGCAACTTCATCACTCTCGGTGTTGAAAAAAGCAGTTGCCGGGCGGTAATCCATCGTTTTGGCATGTTCTACGATACGGCGGCCAGAATCCGGAGCGCCCATATCCCGTCCAGTAAGAACGAGTGAATACTCCTGGGCATCCAGCTTTTGCATGGCCTCAGCCGCACTGGCAGCAGAGTCTACTTTGTATCCACCAGCCTCAAGAACGGTTTGCAGCGTCAGTCGGGCAGTGGGATCATCATCGGCTAGCAGAACGCGTGCCAGCCTCATGGGTTTTTTAGGGGCGAGTTGGAGGGTAATCGACATTGTTAACTTTTAAGTTTTGATTTGAAGCCGAAGCTCTACCTTCAGTATAAAGATTCTGAAAACATTTACTAGAGGGAATCTTTGTTACAACGCCCTTTGAGATCAATCACTTAGCCGTACTGGTACCAATGGCAGGCATAAGAAGGCATATGCCTGCGGCCCTAGGTCGCCTAAGTTAAAACCCCGACCCCACACAAACCCCATCGAGCACCCGGTCCAGCACCGCTGCCGCCTCACCGTCCACCCCGTGATATGCAGCAGCCTCCCCCAACCAACCCACATACCGCCATCTTCGGCCCCTCACGTCTACCCCCCTGGCATCCATCAAGCGCTGCGGGCCAAGTTGAAACTGGCGCTCAAAATACGTGACCGATTCGTTAACATCCATTTCGGACGGAAATCCAAGGCTGTATGCATAGCCCTTCCCATGCACAATCTGAGCCAAAGGCTTCCGCTTCCGGATCCGGTAGCTGCGATAAACGTAATCGGTATCACTCCGTGATTTGGAGGCAACAATCTCTTCCAACTGCGGAAAGCTGAAAAAGTACGGGTCAGCTAATTTGCCGATATGCTTCTCACTCTTCCCACAATTTCTCACCTCTGGTAAGTCTCCGATTCTTTTCATTCGAACCGGAACGTCTCCCCCCTCCCCCACCTTAAGGAAAACCGACTCGTAGCCCTCCTTCCGAATGACAATTGCAGACCGTTTCGTGCTGAACTTCACCCTGCCATCCCGATCACTCGAAGCAAAAGATCTGGGCAGGGTCTCGGCATAAGCATACGCTTCAGCAATCGGCTGCCCAGCCTCATCCCGAACCTCCAACCGCACCTCCACCTGCCCCAGCGCCACCAGGCAAGCCAGCCAAACCACCACCCACCTCACCGAGGCAAGCTCCCCAACAACTCCGCCGCCTCCGCCCTCACCCCCGCATCCACCCCATTCGCCGCCAGCGACAAATACTTCCGCGCCCCGGCAAAATCGTTCATCGCCCCAAGCGCCGTCCCCAATCCCAACAGCGCCCGCCCATAAGCCGGATTCACGACAAGCGCCGCGCGATACTGCCCCGCCGCCGCCCGAAAATCCCGCCCCGCCATATACAAATTCCCCAATAAATCCAGCGCCTCCAAATCCTTCGGCGCCATCTTCACCACCTCCAGCGCATGAGGCACCGCCTCCCCAAACCGCTTCTGCCCCGCCAGAAACAAAGCGAAGTTATAACGCCCCGCCTTCATCCCCGGCGCAAAACGAATCGCCGCCAGAAACTGCTTCTCAGCCCCAGCCAAATCCCCTTTCCCCGCCAGCAAATTCCCAAGATTACTCCGCACCTCAGCCTCATCCGGCTGCTCCCGCAACGCCGCAACAAAAGCCGCCTCGGCCCCAGCCCGATCCCCCGTCTCCATCAAAATCATTCCCAGCATCTTATGGGCCTCCACCAACTCTGGCTCCGCCGCAATCGCTTTCCGAGCCGCCTTGGCCGCCTCCTCCCCACGAGAAGCCCGCGCGAGCTCCAGCCACGAAAGCGCATCCTTCGGATACAGCGACGTAGCCTTCTCAAGCGTCACCTTCGCCGCCGCCAAATCACCAGCCCTCACCTGCGACGCCCCAAGGCTCCGCAATGCCGGCAAATATTTCGGATCAATCTCAAGCGCCTTCGTGTAGTAGGGCAAAGCCTTCGCCGCCTCTCCACTCGCATGCAACGCCTGTGCCATCTGCAAATAGTAAGCCGGATGCTTCGGCTGCTCCTTCTGCAGCGCCGCCTCAAGCCGCACCACCCCAGCCTTCAAATTACTCTGATGCATCACCTGCGCCAGTGCCGGGTACAAATCCCCATCCCCCTCACGCGGATAATACCGAACCACCTCACCCTGATAAGACCCGCCACCCATCACCTCATGCCGCTCCTCCCGAGCCGCCAGCAAATCCTTACCCACCACCGGCTTCTGAATCTTGTGATCGGTCACCGCAACATGCACCACATCTTCAGTCCGCCGCTTCGGCATGTGGCAACTCGCACACTCCGCCTTCGCCACATGCTTAGCCGACCCGACCACCGCAGAATGGCAAGAGCTACAAGCCGCATCAATAGCCGCAACCGTCGTCTTCTGATGCGGATTATGGCAAGTCGTACAGGTCAGCTTCTCGTCACTCAACCGGAAACACTTCGACTGTCGCAACCGGTAAGCAGACCCCGCAATCTCAAACTTCTCCTCATGCCCGGTCCCCTTGGCGTGATCAAAATGCGTAATAAAATCCCCCAGCGCCTCCCGCGGGTCATAGCTGAAAATCCCCCGCTCAAACTTCACAATAGAATTCGGCAGCGAATAACTCGTAGTCTCGAGATGGCACTGCATACAAACCTCCATCTTCCGTTCCGCCGACACCTTCTTCGGATTAAAGATCTTCCCCCGTCCCATCGAAGAAGCATGTTCCCGCCCCGGCCCATGACACCTCTGGCAATCGATCCCCTCCGGCAACTCCCCCTCAAACACCGGGTCATCAAACAGCGAAGTCCCCGCCTGCTTCGGATATCCGTTATGGCAAAACGCACACTGATACCCAATCGCCCGCCGCATATCCATATGATCTGCACGATCATAGCCAGGGCTCATCGCCACAATGCCACCCTTCTCCGGATACCAATTGACGGGCATCTCAATCAACCGCCCCTGCTCACTGCGATGAATAAAGCTCCGGGCATGATTCCCGCTCCCCAACACATACTGAATCTCCTTCTCAAGGACATTCCCCCCGCCAACCTCATCCCGCCGCAAAAACACCCGTCCATCCCGCTTCAAGAACTCATACTTCCGCCCGCTCTTGTCATGAACAAAAGCTCCCCCCGGCACCTCATCCTCACCAATCTTATGAAAAGCCCGAGCCATCCCGGTCTCGCGATAGGTATTGGCGATCTGAGCATGGCAAGACTCGCAAGCGCGCGAATCGATATACCCGCTAGCCTTCTCCGCCACCGGATCCGTCTTCCCGCACCCCACCAGCAGCAAAGCCACCAGCACTACAAAAATTGGCATACAAATAGCCTATCCGCTTCTAGCGGTCGATAGGCCAACAACTATCGCCTGCGCCTGATTGCCAAAACACCCAACCCAGCCCCAGCCATCCACATCGCCGCAGGTTCTG
>JBIPMY010000136.1:0-13988 GCA_044376335.1 Bryobacter sp. | reverse complement strand
AGGCTGGCGAGGCGCAGATGGAGCTGTTGGAGTGGATACGCAGTTCAAGCGGGGTGAGTGTGGATGTTGTGGAGCGGCTGCCGATTCTGGGGGCAGGGAATTGTTTGCAGGAGGATCTGCTGATTCTGGATGCCAGGCAGCCCGGGTTGCCGCTGATTGCGGGGCATTTGTGTTTTGCCAATGCGTGGTGTCTCGATGACAAGATCGGGCGGCCGTTTATGGAGATCCATGGGCCGGTGCCGGATTTTGACAAGACGATCGGGCCGTCGAGCGAGAAGTTACTGGAGAGGTTGAAGCCAGGCAGGCCTGTGTCGCGATTGAACTGGGCGGTGAAGTCGACCGGGCAGATGGATCTGACTTCGAGATGGGATACGCGGGTTGCTGAGTGGAATCGTGAGGTGGATGCGGGTAATGCCGGGGGGCGGTGCTGGATGCGGGCCGAGCGGCAGACCTTGAGTTTGCTTGAGCAGAGCAGGACGGTTTTGTTTACGTTGCACACGTATACGCAGACGGTGGAGAGTTTGACGCTGGAGCAGCAGAAGATCCTGCTTGGGGTGTTGCGCAGTTGCCCGGAGGATATGTTGCGCTATAAGGGGATTCTGCCGTTTGCTGCGCCGCTGGTGGAGTGGCTTTCTTTACATTGCGGGGCTTGATTTTACAAGGGCTTACATACACTTCTTAACACAAATTATTCGGTCGATTTAGTGATTTGTTTCGTCTTTAGTGGCAGGAGACGAGATTATGAAAAACATCTGCATCACAGTTACACTTTTGATGACTACGGCCATTCTGGGCAGAGCCCAAAGCAACACGATGGCTGCAAACCAAGCTGAGAAGACCGCAATGGAAACTCTAGGCCGTGCGGCCAAAGTTGCTATGACGATGCCCTATGAAGCGTTTAATTCGGCTCTTGGGCATCAACTGATGACAGGCATTGCTGAACTGGCAAAGTCTACGCACGAGGGAAGGCAACCAGAGTCTGAAGAGGAGGCTATGGAGTACGCGACGATGTTGAAGAATATCCAAAGCTTGTGCGAGGAGTTTTAGACTGAAGAAGCTGCGGCGCGCTCATGTTTGTTCTGTACTACTGCGATCACCACGATATTCCTCTGCCCGGCGGGCATAAGTTTCCGATGGAGAAGTACAGGCTGATTCGACAGGAGCTTGAGCGAGAGCCGCAGTTTCGTTTTGCACCTGGCCCGATGGTGCGGCGTGAAGATTTGCTGCGCGTGCATGATGCCGGTTATGTCGATGCTTTTCTGAGTGGGACGCTTGGCGAGGCAGAGATTCGAAGGATTGGATTTCCTCAGGTGCCGGAGTTGATTGCTCGCAGTTTGTCGAGTGTGGGCGGAACGGTGGCGGCTTCGCGGAGGGCTCTGGTTGAGGGCTGGAGCGGGGTGCTGGCTGGTGGTACGCATCACGCTTATCGAGACTTTGGTTCGGGCTTTTGTGTGTTGAACGATATTGCGGTGGCGGCGCAGACGCTGCTCGATGAGGCCCTGGTGCGGCGGGTGGCTATTGTGGATCTGGATGTGCACCAGGGCGACGGGACGGCGGCGATTTTTGCCGGGCGACCGGAGGTTTATACGCTGTCTGCTCATGGACGGCATAACTTTCCATTTCGCAAGCAGAGATCGTGTCTCGATCTTGAGTTTGAGAATGGCACTTCAGATGAAGAGTATCTGGCGGCGGTGGAGCAGGTGTTGCCGCGGGCGTTTGAGTTTGGGGCGGATATCGTTTTTTACCAGGCTGGGGTGGATGCGCTGGCGTCGGACCGGTTGGGGAAATTGTCTATGACGCAGGCCGGGCTGAAACAGCGGGATGAGATGGTGTTTCGGATGGTTGCTAAGGCTGGGGTGCCTTGTGTGGTGACGCTGGGTGGGGGTTATGCTGACCCGATTGCCGATACGGTGCAGGCTGCGGCGAGTACTTACCGGAGTGCGGCTCAGATCTTGCGGGCGATGTAGGCTACGTTTTCTCGGCCATCGAGGGCGATGCTTTTGGGGAGATCGCGGCGGCGCAGATACCAGCATTGCTCGGTGATGAAGCCGGTGCTTTCGAAGACTCGCTTGAGCACTGTGCTGTCGAGGAGATGGATGGATTTGGGGAGGTTGCTGAGGAGGCGGTGGGTGGAATAGTCTCGGACGTTCTCGATCCAGCCCGGCCAGGGGGCGCCTTGCGCGACGCGGGATTCGTAGGTTGGGATGAAGGGCTCGAAGGTCTTCATGTAAGGGGTGGCTGCGAGGATGAAGACTTTGCCGCCGGGGCGGAGGGCGTGTTCGAGAAAGGCGGCGGCTTGTTCGAGCTGACGGCCGGTGAGGAAGTGAAAGACGTTGGAGGCGTGGGCGAGATTGAGGCTTTCAGCTTTGAGTTTGGTGTCGCGGGGGAAGCGGCCGGGGAGGAGCTCAAGACGGTCTTGAAACTCAGCAGGGGTGAGGGCTTTGAGTTTGTTGAGGTGTTCTGGTGAGGAGTCGTTGGCGATGAGACGGGCGCCGGTTGAGAGTGCGGGGATGGTGGCGATGCCGTGGGCGGCGCCGATGTCGAGTGCGGTTTGTGGGGAGAGGGCGCATTCTTTGACGAAGAGTTCGCTGAGCTCGTTGAGGGTGTTTGACGTCCATCCCTTGAGGTTGCTGGTGCGGATGCGGCGGTGGTGCAGGGGCTGATTCATTGCGAGACGGTGAGCCAGATGCGGAAGGTTTCATCGAGGCCGTTTTCGGCGAAGCGGACCTCGCGCAGTTTCTGGTGTGGGTTGTACTGGTTCTGGGTGGAGTTGTCGTAGATGGCTTCTGCTTCGAGCTTGGAGTCTTTGGGGAGGAGGAGTGGGCGCGCCAGTTGGTAGCTGGTCATGAGGTGGTGCTCGAAGGGGTCGATGAAGAGGAAGTAGTCTTGGGTGCCTTGCTGGCGCAGGTGGAGCTCAGCGGCGAGGAGCTGGAAGACGGGGAGGATGGCGTGGAGCTGGACTTTGGCCGGGACGGTGAAGGTGGTTTTCTCTGGGTGGAGGTTCGCGCCGGCGGGGATGCGGATGTCTGGTTTGGTGATCTCGAGGAGTGAGGCCAGGCGGGTTGGCTTTTGTTTGGTGAAGTAGAGGGCGAGGCGGGTGAGGTCTCGGGCGGAGCGGAGGTTGCGTTTGAAGTAGTGGAGTTCGACGGTGAGCGGGGTGTTCTGTGGGAGTTGCCAGGCGATGCCTTTGGGGAGGCGGATGCCGTTGTCGCACATGGCCCAGGCGGCGATGGGTTGGCCTTTGACTTTGAGGATGGCGTGGTGGAGGATGTTGCGATTGGAGGGGCGGAATTCGAGGGCGTCGAAATGACGCGGGTTTTGGGTGGTACCGAGTTCTGCGGGGCTGATGTCGAAGGTGATGATGTCGACGGTTTTCTCAGCTGAGACTGTGTGCTCTAGGGGTTGTGAGAGGACGAGGTCTGGGGGGCCCAGGTTCCATTGCGGGTTGCGGCGCAGCAGGGGAAGCGGGGTGCCTGGTTTGGTGCCGGTATTAATCCAGTGGAGCAATTTTGCAGTGACGCCTTCAGGCAGAGCGCGTGAATTGGAGAAGGGGATTGGGGAGGGCTTGGCGCTCCAGGGCGGCATCTTGTTGCCGAGGATGTAGCGGGCGATTTCGGGTGCGTATGCGGAGGCGCCTTCGTAGGTGGTGAAGTCGAAGGGGCCTACCTGCCCTGCGCGATGGCAGCCGTTGCAGTGGCGATCGAGGAGTGGGGCTGCTTCCCGCCAGGTGGTTGCTTGTGCGAGAAGCAGGCACAAGAGGGGTGTCATAGGTGGGGGATCAGATCCTCCATGCGGTCGAGGAGGAGGTCTGGTGGGACTTGCTTGAGGGATTCGGGTTGGAGGCCGTAGGTGAGGCCGACGGAGAAGACTTTGGCGTTGCGGGCGGTCTGGATATCGACGGAAGAATCGCCGACCATCACGGTGTGTTCTGCGGCGACTTTGGATTCTTCGCGAAGGGTGTCGATGCCGATGGGGTCGGGCTTCTTGGCCGGGAAGCTGTTGCCGCCGTAGATGCGGAAGAAGGTGCCTTCGAGGCCGAGGCCGTCGAGAATGACGTGGCTGATGCGGACGGGCTTGTTGGTAAGGATGGCGAGGTGGATCTGTTTGTCGCGGGCGGATTCCAGAGTTTCGAGTGCGCCTGGGTAGAGCCGTGTGGCATCGAGGCAATGGTCGTGATAGTAGCGGATGAAATAGTCGAGGGCGGTCTCTACCTGAGAGTCTGAGGCTTCCGGGCCCATGGCTTTGCGGATCAATACGGGAGCGCCGTTGCCTACATAGCTGGCGACGAGATCGCCGGGGAGGGCCGGCAATTGCATGTACGCGCGTGTTGCGTTGACGCTGGAGATCAGATCCTGTTTGGAATCGATGAGCGTGCCATCGAGATCAAAGATAAGAAGTCTGGGAGCCGGGAACGGCTTTACTGTTTGAAGACTTGAGGCGCCTTCTCGATTGTGTCCTGAACGGTTTTCTTCCACTGCTTTCTTAGTTTCTCGTAGTTTGAGTGGAAGCCGTCGCGAATTTCGTGAGGACAGAGATAAACGAGGATTTGAGCGCCTTCCATGACGTAGGGCGCGATGGTGGATTGGGCAACCGAGGCGGGTGGGGGATTCCAGGAAAAGGCGGTGAGGATCATCACGAAGACGCTGGAGATGAGGACGGCGCGGACGAGACCGAAGACGCCGCCTAGGAGACGGTCGAGCCAGCCGAGGCCCGCTTTTTTGAAGGACATGGAAAGGATTTTCGCGAGCAGGACGCCGGTGAGCTGGACAATCAGAAGGATGCTCAAGAAGCCGAGGAAGTTGGCGAGGGATTCTTCTTTGAGGTAAGGGGTAAAGAAGGATGCGGCCAGGCCGTAGAACCAGCTTGCCAGGAGGATGGAAAGGATTGTGGCGGCAAGGCCGATTGAGAGGCGGAAGAAGCCTTTCCAGATGCCAGTGCCGACGGAGATGCCGAGAATTGCTGCGAGGACGAAATCAAGCCAGTTCATGGTTAGGGTAGTGGATTGCCGGTGAGCAGCCGGTATGCTTCCTTGTATTTCTTTGAGGTTTCGGCGGCAACTTCATCGGGAAGGCCCGGGGCTGGGGGTTGTTTGTTCCAGCCGATTTGTTCGAGGTAGTTGCGGACGTACTGTTTGTCGTAAGAGAGCTGAGCGCCGCCGGGGGCCCAGGTGTCGCGTGGCCAGAAGCGGGAGGAGTCTGGGGTGACGACTTCATCGCCAAGCACCAGAGTGTCGCCGAGGAAGCCAAATTCGAATTTGGTGTCGGCGAGGAGGATGCCTTTGGTGGCTGCGTAGGCTGAGGCTTTGGCGTAGATGGCGAGGGTGCGGCGGCGGAGTTCGGTTGCGAGGTCGAGGCCGATTTGGGAGACGACTGTCTCGAAGCTGATGTTCTCGTCGTGGCCGGATTGCGCTTTGGTGGCGGGGGTAAAGATGGGCTCGGGAAGGATGCTGCCGTCCTGGAGGCCTGCGGGGAGTGGGATGCCACAGACGGCACTGGTGGCGCGATAGTCTTTCCAGCCGGAGCCACACAGGTAGCCACGAGCGACGCATTCGACGTCGACCATGCGCGCGCGATGAACGAGCATGGAGCGGCCCTCGAGCTGGTCTGCGAAGACGCGCAGATTTGCTGGATACTCGCGGATGTCGGCAGTGATGAGGTGGTTGGGGGTGAGGTCTGAGAGGAAGTCAAACCAGAAGAGGGAGAGCTGTGTGAGGACACGGCCTTTGTCTGGAATGCCGGATGCGAGAATGTAGTCAAACGCGGAGATGCGATCTGTTGCAACGAAGAGCAAAGTGTTTGCATCTACGACGTATACGTCGCGGACCTTGCCGCGGGCGTGGAGCGGAATTCCAGGTAGAGTTGTTTCGAGGATGACTTGAGGCAAGCTTGGGTTTCCTAGGTGGTCGATTTCACTATTGTCCTTCAACGGAGTGTTTGTTTTGAAGCTAAAAATTGCAATCCTTACGCTGCTGCTTTCGAGCACCAGTCTTTTCGGTGCTCTTACTGAGGCGCAGCGGGTGCAGGACTTTCAGTCCCTCGCTGGGCTTTATGCCAAAAGTTACGGCCCCGCCAACTGGAAGATCCTTGGCCTGGGGGTGAATCCGTTTGAGACAGATGGCTGGCTCAAGAGGGTTCGGGCGGCCAAAAGCGACCTTGAGCATGCCCAGATTCTGATTGAGTATGGCGCGAGCTTGAAGGACACACACACGGGTGTGAGGATGCGGTCGAACTTTCTTGCTGATCTTGGTTTTTACTGCGATCTTTATGACGGCAAGGTGATGATTGACCTGGTAGACCGCTTCATTTTGCCTGCCCGAGATTACCCGTTTGTTGCCGGTGATGAGTTTGTGAGTCTTGACGGCAAGCCAGCGATCGAAGTGGCGAGAGAACTGGAGAAGCTGGTGGGGTGGGGAAATCCGCGGGCCATTTTGCGCTGGGCGATTCAGAACATTACTTTGCGATACCAGGCGGATCATCCATTTGCGGTAGATCTTCCAGCCGAAAGCACGGTTGTCATTCGACGACAGAGTGGAGAGCTTGAGACCTACAAAATCAAGTGGGAGAAGAGCGGATATGAAGTGAGGAATCTTGGTACCGCTGCGAACACAACGGCGCTATCGAGCGGATTGCAGGTGGGGCCTGTTGAGGAAGTTGTAGAAGAAGATGCTACTGATCGTCCCGCATGGCATCAGTTGTTTTATACGTCGCGACAGTCGAAAGTGGCGTCATCGCGGGTGCGTCCCGCACGACGGTTGGTTGAGCTTGAGGATGGATCGAAGAAGCCATTTGAGGCCTTGCGTGGATTTGGCAGCCGAACTCCAGTCTGGACACTTCCAGCCGGGTTTGTGACACGTCTGGGCCGGGGGGCAAATGACATTTTCTATAGCGGCACATTTATGTCGGAGGGGCAGCGCATTGGGTATTTGAGGATTCGCGATTTTGGATTTTCAACCAATGCACAACTGAATCAGCTGGCTGGTGAGATTGTTTACTTCAATAACAACACCGATGGGTTGGTGATCGATGTAATGCGAAACCCCGGGGGATTTGTTTGTAGCGCCGTGAATACGGTAAGCATGCTTGTGCCCAGAGAATTTACGCAGATTGGTTTTTCGATTCGGCCAACACTGTCCTGGATTGTGGATTACGATGCGGCACTGGTGGAGTCTGAGTTTTTTGAGGACCCGCAGTACATCATCGACACCTTGAAGTTTCAGCGGGATCTTTTGTTGGGAGCTTTCAACAATGGACGCGGGATGACGGGATCGATTCCTTTATGCGGACTGGATCTGCCGCTGCGGAGTCAGGGGTTTGCCTATCAGAAGCCGATCATCACCCTTGTTGACGACTATTCAACTTCTGGCGCCGATCTCTTCCCGGCGATGCTGCAAGACAACAAGCGCGGCAAGCTGGTTGGGATGCGATCCAACGGAGCTGGTGGGAGCGTGATCTCGACAGTAGCAGGCCCATGGGCTGAACTGGAGACCGGGTTGACCGAATCCTTGATGATTCGACTTGAGGAGCGCAGCTATCCTGGATTTCCGAAGTCGCCGTTCATCGAAAACGTGGGTGTTCGGCCAGACATTGAGCTGGACTACATGACTGTAGAGAATCTGAGAAATGGTGGACGCCCCTTTGTAGAGGCGTTCACCAAAATCATTGTCGAAGAGATTAAGGCTTCGAAGCCTTAACCTTTGCTCACCTTATCCCAGGTGACTTCTTTGCCGCTGTAGATTGCTTCGCGCGCCATTACTGCTGCCATCGTGGACTCTGCTCCCCAGATGGCAGCATTTTCCATTTTGCCGGTTCGAGAGCCTTCAACGAACTGGTTGACGGCGTCAATTGTGATGTCGTAGTTGGTGGGCCACTCTTCGGCTTCCTTAGCGCCTTTGCGCCAGACGGAGATTCCTTTGCGTGAGGTGCGGACGGTGCCGCCATCGCACATGAAGGTTTCGCTGACGTCCTGGAAGGCTTGTCCTGAGCCAAGCTGATTGGCTGAGAAGCTGGCAACCAGACCGTCGGCGTACTGGAAGGTGACCGAGAGGGTGTCGAGAATATCGCCTTCTTTGCGCAATGCACGCGAGCCGTAGCCGACTGCCTTGGCTGGATTGCGATCTGTAAACCAGTGAAGGACGTCGATGTTGTGGCAATCCTGTTCGGTGATCATGTCGCCGGACATGTCTTTGTAGAAATACCAGTTGCGAATCTTTTCTTCCTGGCCGGTGTAGTTAGGTTTGTAAGCTGGGCCTGTGCCGAGCCAGGCGGCGCGGATCATGCGGATTTTGCCGATTTCGCCGGAGTTTACCAAGGCGTGGGCGCGGCGGTAGTCGGTGCCATAACGCTGCTGGAAGCCCATCGAGATACGCTTGGTGGGGTCTGCGGCGCGGGCGGCTTTGAGGACGCGCATGCATCCTTTGGCGTCGATTGCTGCGGCTTTCTCCATGTAGATGTGCTTGCGAGCTTTTGTAGCGAGTTCAAAGTGTTCTGGATGGTAGACGATGGGGGTAGCAATCAAAACGGCGTCGACGTTGGAGGCGAGCAGTTCGTTGATGTCCTTGAATTCCTGGACGCCCGAATATTTGCCTCTGCCGGCGGCAAGGCGGTCGTCGTAGATGTCGCAGATCTTTGTAACTTTGGCGAATTCATTTTTGGCGAAAATGCCGCTGACGTACATGCCGCGGTTGCCGCAGCCTACGAGGCCGATGGTAAGTGCAGAATTCGCCTGGGAGCCGCGGACGGATTGCGGAGAGACGATTGAAAACGCCGCTGCAGACGTTGCGAGGAAGCTTCTTCTTGCTGTTGGGTTTTGCATGATTTGCTTTGATTCTATACGATTGGCAGGCTCTGGCGGTTATAGTTAAAAGGTTGCCATGAAGCTCTCTATTTTGATTCCCGTATACAACGAACGAGCAGTTGTTGAGAAGAGTCTTTCCATGGTGTTGGCCGCCCCGCTGCCTGAAAATCTGGAGCGCGAACTTGTCATAGTCGACGATTGCTCGAAGGATGGCACATCTGAAATTCTTGCCAAGTTTGCGGCAGCACACCCTGAGATTCGACTTTACCGACATGAAGTAAACCAAGGAAAAGGCGCAGCAGTTCGCTTCGCGATCGAAAAAGCTGAAGGCGACTTTTGCCTGATTCAAGATGCAGACCTTGAATATGATCCGAGCGAGTATCCAGTATTGATGGCCCCGTTGTTGTCAGGGCGTGCGGATGCCGTTTTCGGCAGCCGTTATCTCTCAGGAGAACAAAGGCGGGTGCTGCCTTTTTGGCACTCAATGATCAATCTGTTCCTGACATTGACTTCGAACATGTTTTCAAATTTGCATCTCACCGATATGGAGACTTGCTACAAGGTATTTCGTACCGACCTTTTGAAAAGCATTCCAGTTCGTTCTGACCGATTTGGCTTTGAGCCCGAAATCACCATGAAGTGTGCGAAACGGAAGTTTCGCATTTATGAGGTTCCCATTAGCTATCACGGACGCACGTATGAGGAAGGCAAAAAAATCGGCTGGAAAGACGGCGTCAAGGCGTTGGGAGTGGTTCTGTACTTCTGGATTGTTGACGACCTCTACAAGGAAAGCTACGGCAGAAATTACCTCAACACGCTGACTGGAACGCCCGCATATCTGAATTGGCTGGTGTCGATTGTCAGGCCCAATCTTGGGGATCGTGTGATTGAACTTGGCGCTGGATTGGGAAGCCTTAGCGGGATGTTGATGGGCAAGCGACTGCGGTACGTGGCCGGCGAGAAAGATCCGCTTTCGCTGCATTCACTCAAGAATCGATTTCTGCGAACTCCAAATGTAGAGGTGCGTGAATTGAGTCCAGACAGCGAAAATGGATTTGAGTCACTGAAGGGCGAATTTGACACTGCCTTGCTGCTCAAAACGCTGGAATACAGTAAGGATCCGGAGAAAAGTTTGGGGCTGATGGCTGGATGTCTGACCAAGAACGGTCGATTGATCATCTCAGTACCGCAGGGATCAAATTTAAATTCGCTCGATCGTGGGATGGGATATTTGCAGAGATTCACCAAAGCCGGTTTGATGGCCTCGTTAGAAAAGCATGGATTTGTAGTTGAGTCTACACGCGAGCTAAACAAGATCGGCCGATTGGCTTGGGGGATTTTTGGCGGGTTGTTTGGAAGCGACAAGATCAACAAGTTGAGTTTGAAGCTGTTCGATAAAAGTGTTTGGCTTACGAGGCTTCTGGATGCCGTGCTTCCGTGGAGCGGGCTGAACCTGATCGTGATTGCGAGGAAAAAGTAGATGCCGTTTCGTCATGCTATTTGCAACGAAGCATTTGAAAAGTGGGATTTCGCTGAGTCTTGCCGTGTGATGAAGCGACTGGGCTACCAGGGAATCGAAATAGCACCGTTCACGCTGGCTGAGGATCCCGTCGATTTGACAGCTGAGCGCAGGCGGGAAGTGAAAGACATCATCCTGTCGGAAGGCCTGCGATTCGTGGGCTTGCACTGGCTTATGGTGAGCCCCAAAGGATTGCATGTAACGACTCCAGACGACACTCTGCGAGCCAGGAGTTGGCAGCACATTCGTAACCTGATCGATTTATGTGCAGATCTTGGACCGGACGGTGTGATGGTGTTTGGCAGTCCGAAGCAGCGGGGGACGGTGGACGGATTGACTGTCGCCGAGGCCACGAAGAACTACGTTGACGGGTTGGCCAGTGTGGCCGCGCAAGCCGAGCAAAGGGGCGTCAAGCTATTGATTGAGGCGCTGCCTGCAGAGCAGACCGATGTAGTGTTGACACTGGATGAAGCGGTGAGGCACGTCAAGGCGATTGGCAGCCCCGCCATTGTCACAATGTTTGACACACACAATGCTGTGGATGAAGTGGAGCCACATGCCGATCTTGTAGAGAAGCACTTTGAGTGGATTCGCCATGTGCATGTCAATGAGATCGATGGCCGGCATCCTGGAACCGGCAACTATGATTTTGTTTCGGTCTTCCGCAAGCTGAATCAGTTGAATTACCAGGGATGGATATCGATGGAAGCGTTTGACTTTAGTCCGGGGGCAGAGGTTCTCGCCGCAGAGAGTATTCAATATTTGAACCGGCGCATTGAGGAGGCATTGGCCGAATGAAGGCAATCGTGACAGGCGGGGCGGGGTTCATTGGTTCGGCATTGGTTCGTCACCTGCTAGCCGAAGGAGTGGACTCGATTATTGCATTCGACAATCTGAACAGCGGCCATGCAGAGAATCTAGATGGTCTTGGCGAGAGGGTGAGGCTGATACAGGGAGATATCAGGGATTACGATGCTGTTGTTGCTGCCTTTGCCGGAGCGGATTTTGTCTTCCACCTGGCGGCTATCCCGAGTGTGCCGCGAAGCATCAAAGAACCGATTCCATCGCACGATGTGAACATCAATGGATCGTTCAATGTGTTTCG
Organism: Bryobacter sp.; assembly: GCA_044376335.1. Classification (GTDB taxonomy): domain Bacteria; phylum Acidobacteriota; class Terriglobia; order Bryobacterales; family Bryobacteraceae; genus Bryobacter. The sequence continues at coordinate 2,571 of JBIPMY010000136.1, read as the reverse complement.
CGCTGCCCAGGCATGCGGGGTGAAGCGTGTGGTTTATGCTGCATCCAGTTCTGCTTACGGAGATACGGAAGTGTTGCCCAAGGTGGAAACGATGCAGGCGAATCCACGGAGCCCCTACGCGGCCCAGAAGCTGATGGGGGAATACTATGCAAGCGTGTTCTCGTCCTGTTTTGGGCTAGAGACTGTGTCGTTGCGATTCTTCAACGTTTTTGGCCCGAGGCAGGATCCAGGCAGTGCCTATAGCGGAGTGCTCAGCCTGTTTATGAAGTCCCTGATTACTGGACAATCACCTACCATCTTTGGTGACGGAGGCCAGAGCCGCGACTTCACATACGTTGAGGATGTAGCGGCACTGGTGTGGAAGGCAGCGCGGGCTGAGGGCGTGAGCGGGAAAGTGTTTAACGCCGGGAACGGAAATCGCTACACGCTGAATGAGACCTGGGAGCTATTGCAGAAAATCACAGGGGTAAACCTCGAAGCGCAATACGGAGCGGCGCGGGAAGGGGATGTGCGTGATTCTCAGGCCGACACCCGGTTGGCGAAGACGGAGTTGGGCCACGACCCCCAATTTACCTTCGAAGAGGGGCTTCGTCGAACATTTGAGTGGTATCGGCAGAGTCTGGCTTAAGGACAATTACTCCCAATGGTGGGAGTGTGAGTGAAAATCGCTGGGGCAGGAAGTGAGAAGCTATCGGCTCGGTGTGGATTTTGCCGCCGGTCACAACTCCGCTTCCACCGTATAGAGGGGCGTCTGTATTCAGGATTTCAGTCCATTGGCCAGCGGTTGGAGCTCCCAGGTGGTAGTTGTAGCGAACGACTGGAGTAAAGTTGCACACAAAGACCAGTAATTCTTTCTTCGCGGTTGAGTAGCGAATGAAGGCAATGATGGAATTCTCTGTGTCGTTGAAGTCGATCCAGGAGAAGCCTTCGTAGTGGGAGTCCACTTCATACATTGGTGCTTCGGTGCAAAGAAGATGGTTCAGATCGCGCACCAGATTTTGGAGGCCTTTATGGAGACCAAACTGGAGTAACTCCCAGCGCAATGGCCTTTGCTCAGACCATTCTTCGTATTGTCCAATTTCCTGGCCCATGAAGAGGAGCTTCTTGCCTGGATGCCCATACATGTAGCCGAGGAAAGCACGCACGTTGGCAAAGCGTTGCCATTCATCACCTGGCATTTTTCCGATCAAACTGGACTTGCCGTGAACTACCTCATCATGACTGATGGGTAGCAGATAGTTTTCGTTGAAGGAATAAAAAAGACTGAAGGTAATGTTCTGGTGGTGGTAACGACGGAAGAAGGGGTCGAATTTGAAGTACCGGAACATGTCATGCATCCAGCCCATGTTCCATTTCAAGGTGAAACCAAGGCCACCGAGGAAGACGGGGCGGGTAACGCCGGGGAAGTCGGTGGATTCTTCTGCGGCAGTGAAGGCACCGGGGACGGAGTGGCAAAGTTCATTGAAGCGTTGCAGGAAGGCAATGGCCTCCAGGTTTTCCCGTCCGCCATATTGATTGCGGACCCACTCTTTGTTTTCCCTTGAGTAGTCGAGATAGAGCATGGAGGCAACGGCGTCTACCCGAAGGCCGTCGATGTGGAATTCTTTCAGCCAGAGCATGGCGCTGGAGAGGAGGAAGCTCTTGATCTCGTTGCGCCCGAAGTTGAAGATGAGCGTGCCCCAGTCGAGTTGTTCGCCTTGTCGTGGATCTTCGTGTTCGTAAAGACGTGTGCCGTCGAATAACGCCAGGCCATGGGCGTCTTTAGGGAAATGCGCTGGCACCCAATCGAGGATTACGCCAATGCCGGCCTGATGGCAGGCATCGATGAAAAATTTAAAGTCGTCGGGATTGCCGAAGCGCGAGGTGGGAGCGAAGTAGCCTGTAACCTGATAGCCCCAGGAGCCTGAGAATGGATGCTCCATGGTGGGCATCAGTTCGATGTGGGTGTATCCGAGGTCTTTGACGTAGGAGACGAGACGGTCTGCCAGTTCGCGATAGCTGAGAGGTTTATTGTGAGCGCCATGAACCCAGCTCTCGAGGTGCACTTCGTAAATCGACAGAGGTTCTTTGAGGATGTCGCCTTTGGCCCTGCGATCAAGCCAGGCTTGATCTTGCCACTGATAGCCAGGAGAGTGCCAGGTGATGGAGGCGTTGCGTGGAGCGACTTCGGCGAAGGACGCAAAGGGATCCGATTTCATCTGCTGATACAGATTAAGGCGGGAGCGAACAAAGTACTTGTAGACTTCGCCACCCTTGAGGCCGGGGATAAACAACTCCCAGACGCCGCCTTCGCGAGGACACATCGGATGGCTGTTTTTGTCCCAATGGTTGAAGACGCCGCAGACCTGAACTGATTCCGCGTTGGGTGCCCAGACAGAAAAGCGCACTCCACTGACACCATCGATCTGGATGAGATGTGCTCCAAAAGTGCGGAAGGCCTCGTAGTTGGTTCCCTCAAGGAAGAGGTGAAGGTCGTAGCTGGATAGGAGGGTATGAAATCTGTAGGGATCTTCGATTTCGAATTCGGTGGCCTGCCAGGTAACGAGGCGAATCCGGTAGGCTTGGATGGTG
>JBIPMY010000135.1:0-14040 GCA_044376335.1 Bryobacter sp. | reverse complement strand
GCAAGTTTTTTCATTATGAGTGCTTGTGATTTATACTAACGTGTTGGAACCTAAAGACATGTTTCCTTCAGAGCACAGACTCGGAGACACGGTGGACGATTTCTGTGTCAAATGTAAGCGGCTCACAAACCACAACATCGTCTCGCTTGTCGGCACCAGCCCGGCGAAAGTGCGTTGCTGCACCTGTTATGGCGATCACGACTTTCTGAACGAAGTCGCGCCGCCCCCCAAACCACGCAAAGCTGCTGGCTAGATCAGCTCTTGCCGAGGTCGTTTTGCAGCTGCTTCACTACCTCATCTTTGCCTGACTTGTCGATTTCTTCATCCAGCCTGCGCAGGGCTATGCCCACGATGTCGCGGTGATGGAGCCTGCTGCCCAGTTGCTCGTCGCTTGAGAGCTTCAGCCAGATCTCGTGAAGCAGATCGACGTCTTCGGGCCACAGACGTGGCGGGTGCGGGCCCAGGTTTACAAAGACGCTGGTGCGGCCCTCGGCAATGATCTCAAGTGAGAACGGGTGCTTCGGGTCTGGCAAGCCTTCCCAGGCGAGTCCGATCCTGCGGGCCAATTCTTCGCTGGCCATCTTGGCACTCACACCGGACACAAGGCGCGAAGCTTTCAGCTTGTGTGCAGTCTGCACCATGGCCTCAAAAGGATCCACTGCAGGCACCACTACCAGGTCGACGTGCTTGCCTTCTTTTTCGGCAACCTCAACTACTTTGGAGAAAAGTTCCTGCTCGTAGCTGGTAAACAATTGCTCTTGAGAAAGATCATGTTCGCCAGTACCAATTGCGACTGGACGGACGGTCATAACGACGATGTCGTGACGGCGCAGATTTGTTTTTTCAAGAACCTTGCGGAGATGTTCCATGTTGCGCCAACCACGCACGGCCACCAACACACAGCCAGGACGCGCCTCTAAACTGTCGGAGGTAACTTCAACCTGATGCTCGAGATTGAATTGCTCCAGCCCCTTCACCTTGCGCTTCTGCTTCTGCCGGTTCACATATTCGCTTACCGTAAACAGAAGGAATAGAACTACCGTGAAGCTGATGCCGTAAACAGTAGCCACTTTCTTTGAGATCAAGTTGGCGATAGCGATCAAAAAGAGCGAGGCCGTCATTGTGGCGAGGCCGAAGGGGATTTCTCTGCCGCCAATTTTGAAATTGAAAGGGAACTTGTATTCCTGATCGTGACGCTGGAAGCGAAGTGCAAGAACACCCATCGCCTTCATGAAGAAGCTCCAGACAACGCCAAACGCATAAGCTTCGCCAAGAAGATAAACATCACCTCGCGAGCCAATAATCGTCAGGATCTGCAGGATTGTGATCAGGTGAATGATGCGGGCGCTGGTGCCGAACTTTTTATGCGGCTTGCGGAACCACTTGAGCAAAACACCATCTTCCGCAACACGATTCAAAACGCCGTTGGCACCGATGATGGACGTGTTCACCGCACCGCTCAAGATCAAGGTACCGACAATGACAACAAAGACATGGAACGCGTATTTCAGCAGCGGATCGCCTTCCAGACTCATCGCCATGCCACCGATCAGATTGTCGTAATACTTGGGGCGGATCGCGTCGGGAATGATCATCACCGCAAGCAACGAGATGAGGCCTGTTGAGATCACCGCATAGAAGCAAACTATGTTGCTGGTGATCTTCAGGTTCTTCATTTTGGGATAAGCGATTTCGCGATAGACCTGCGCGAGAGTTTCAAAGCCACTCATGGCAAGGAGACTGTGACCAAACGCGATCAAGAGCCCCACGGCAGCAATGTTGGGCCAGAAACTTCCTTCAAACCATCCCAGCGATTCTTTGGTGAAGCGAAGGTTCTCGATAGTTGGCCCCGGCGGCAAAGGTGCGCCCCCGCGCACGATCAGCGTATAGAGGCTCCAGATCATCAGCATGCCCACCATCACCGTTGTGATTTGCATGATGCGCAGAGCCTTGTGAGAACTCTCGTGGATGCCCTTGATGTTCGAATACCAGAAATAAAGCGTGACAACTACACCGAAGGCTGCGGCAAACATGGGTGGGTCCACGTGGTAGCTCTTGCCCATCTTCTCGAAGGTTTCATTGAGAAGATGTCCCAGATATTGCCCTGCGGCCACAGACGAAATCGGCCCCGTCAGAATGTAATCGACAATCAGCGCACTCACACTGACTTTGGCCATCATGGGCCCCAATGCATCGCGGACTACAACATAAACGCCACCGCGAACAAACATGCTGCAGCTCTCCATGTACACGCTACGCACCGCAAAGCTGTAGAGCATGACAGCAAGAATGAACCAGGGAGCACTTTTGCCAATGGCCTGTTCGGTAATGCCACCGATGTAGAACATGGTGGAAGCCATGTCGCTCAATACGATGGCGGCCCCGCGCCAGAAACTAATGAAAGAAAGAGCAACAGTTGTGGCAACGACTACTTTGGTTGTAGAGGAGCTTTGTGAGGACGGGTCAGGAGCGGGAATGGACATAATTTGCAAACCGGGTCACCGGCTCGCAACTTTTATTCTAGGCTGAAATCGATGGAACTGGTAGCGGGTCGCGAATTGGCAACAAGAATCGTTGAGCGCCTTCAAGGCGCTGGACATGCCGCCTACTGGGTGGGCGGCTGTGTGCGAGACCAGTTGATGGGGCTCAAACCCAAGGACTTTGACGTTGCTACCTCTGCCAGACCTGAAGTGGTGTTGGGTCTTTTCCCCGGCTCACAACTCGTCGGGGCAAGCTTCGGGGTCGTACTCCACCCGGGGGGCATCGAGATCGCAACCTTTCGCTCTGAAGGCAATTACCGCGACGGAAGAAGACCAGAAGAGATTCGCTACGAAACCGAGGCGGCTCTCGATGCAACACGAAGAGACTTCACCATCAACGCGATCTTCTACGATCCTGTTCGCGATGAGACGATCGACTTCGTTGACGGAAAGTCAGACCTTGCGGCTGGCATAGTGCGGGCCATCGGCGACGCTCATGTGCGCTTTGGCGAAGACCACCTGCGGCTGCTACGGGCAGTACGATTTGCAGCCCGCTTCAGGTTTGCTATCGAAACTCAGACCTTTGCCGCAATCACGGCGATGGCGCCGCTGATCGTCAGGATTGCAGGCGAGCGATTGCATGATGAGATGCGCCGCATCCTGACAGGCCCAAACCTCGAACTCGCCTGGAAGCACCTAAGCGAAACGGGCCTCTTGCGTGAAATGGTTCCCGAAGCAAAATCGGGCTTTCGAATTACCAGGCTCAGCGGCATTGTGGGTGTAAGCCTCGGCTGGGCCGCGCTGCTGGAAGGGGTCGAAGATGCTAACCCTGTCTACCGGCGCTTTCGCTTCTCAGAAGAAGAGAAGCAACACTGTGCAGACCTGCTGTCAAACGAGATGCAATTCTGCACGCTACCGCAGATGTCACTCTCAGACCTCAAACGATTCTTGAGACGAACCAACATCCTCGACCACCTGGCGTTGCACAAAGCCACTCATGGGGAAACCGATGCGTATCAATTCGCGAGCGGGATGCTGACCGAGTGGGGGCCTGACATTTTGTTTCCCTCGCCACTGATTGACGGCAGGGATTTGATCGCGCTTGGCCTTGAACCAGGGCCGCGCTTCAGCCAGATTCTCAAGCAGGTTGAAGATGCGCAACTCGAAGGCCGCATACAGTCGAAAGAAGAAGCCCTCAGACTAGCTGTCGCGTAAGGCGGCCGTCATGTCCATACCAAAGGCCGTCATGGCCCCATCCACCGGGATCACAGCTCCAGTCAGGTAACTGGCAACAGGCATGCAAAGAAAGGCCACAACAGCGGCAATCTCTTCAGGCTGGCCGATTCGCCCAAGCGGCGTTCTTTCTTCAATCACACGCATCGCACGCTCGCTGATCTGGATCTTGGCCGTCAGGGGAGTGGCAACCCAGCCCGGGGCAACGGTGTTTACGCGAATCTTGTCTTTGGCCCATTCCACGGCAAGGTAGCGGGAGATGTGAGAGGCTGCAGCTTTGGTCATCGCATAAGCGGCACCCGAGCCAACCGAAATCGTACCGGCAACACTACCGATGTTTACGACGCTGGCGCGCCCACTCTTCTTGAGGCGGGGATGGAGCAACCGCGAGAGCTCATGCATGCTTGTCGAATTGGTACGCTGCACAAACTCAAAGTCTTCAAGGCTGAACTCAATCGTCGGCTTGCGAATGTTAGTACCTGCGTTATTCACGAGAATGTCGAGGCTGTCCCAATCTTCAGGCAGCGAGGCAATCACCGCCTCACGACCTGCTTCGGTTGAAACGTCGGCCACGATGCCTCCGTCGAGTGAAACGCTCAGCACCGTCGCCCCTTGACGGGTAAGTTCTTCGACAATGGCCAGGCCAATGCCACTCGAGCCACCCGTCACCAGGGCCCGATATCCGTTTAGATTCCATGCATTCATTTGGAGTTTGTCTTTCGCCATGTAGAGTCTGCTGCACCAAGGCTCACCAGATTGGCAACAATCCGGGCCGCTCCTGGGACAGCAAAGGGAAGCTGCCGGTACCAGGCCAGCGAGCAATAAACATAGAGCCCCTTACCGTAGCGGGCCTGCATCCAGACACCGCGTTGAGGCGCTTGCCCCTGATCCTGAGTCTCTATCATTGGCTGCCATTCTGGAGCCCAGGTTGCAAAAAATTTCGAGCCGCGTTGCTCTACCCAGCCTTCAAAGTCGGCCTTGGTAATTCGATTGGGCGTTGTAAAAACCGCGTCGCCTGCAGCAAGAATTGTAACCGGCGCATCTTCTTCGCTGGTCTCTTCTGCTCCACGGCCTTGTGTGTAGGCGTACGGGCCAAAGTTCTTGTCGTATTCCTGAGTCTGGTACTGAACAATCAATGCCCCGCCCTTGTTGACGTATTCGAGCATCCTCGCATTGTGCCGCTTCAGATCTTCTCGCGCGGCATAAGCGCGAATGCCAACAAGGATCGTCGAGTACTGCGAGAGATCCCCCGTGGCCAGAGTCGATTCGTTGAGCAAATCAACGGGGATACCCAACTGGCGAAGCCCCTCGGGCATCTCGTCTCCGCTGCCCATGATGTAGCCCACCTTCAGCCCGGTGGCGATCTTCACATCCACAGCGCGTAGCGCATGGGTGGATGGCTGGCTCCAGTAAAGAACCCGGAAGCCGGGTTGCGTGATCGGCTGAAAGCTGGAGCTATATTCGAGGTCTCCAATTTTGGCAACTGCTGTGATTGGATAGTCCTGCGAGGCCAGCCGCTCGGGCAATCGTAGCCGCAATTGGATTCGCGCTTCTTCTTTCTCTTTAGCCAGATCAAAAGCAGGCGCATCCCCGATCAGAGTGAAGCCGGCTGGCAGGCGCAATTGCAGTTGGCCCTTTTGCCGAAGCATCGAAAGATTGCGGATCGTTACGCTCAATTCGTATTCGCGCTTGCCAATCGGCGCAAGCCCAAAACTGCTTTCAAACTGCACGCTGACGGGAGGCCCGATGGCCAGACTCTGGCGTTGAGCGCCAATACGCGGATCCACACTGCTGGTCTCAAACTCCGACTCGATCGTAACTGCACTTCCTCGATACGTGAAAGTCGCCAGCCCGCGGATGCCGGAATCCGGAGCAACCCGGCCCAGCAACTTCGCGTCGCTCAGTTGATACATCGCGTCGCGCACCGATGGCCGGCTCCAAAAAGCTGAGGTCGCTTTGGCTTCACTCAAGATCCTGAGAGGATAGACTCCGCTAGCGTCGGGCTGCCCAATCTCGATCGGCCCTTTAACGCCATAATTGATCCCTTCTACTTTCGTATTGCCTCGCTGATGCAAAACCATTCGCGCCTTGAGAGCCTGGCCTGGCTGCGCCACCTGGAGGGTCTCGATCGGGCGGAACATTGCAAAGGGCCCGGTGACAGGCTGGTCTGGCTCAACGAGTGCCTCAAACTCCAGCCCCAGTGACAATGCGAGCGCTTTTGCCAGCAGCTTGCGGCGTTCCGGCAGCCGCTGCCAGGCGTGTGCCAACTGCGGGGCAATTGCTTCTGGGTCGAGCGGATTGAAGAGCCTCACTAATGCAGCAATATTCTCGTCTTCCACCTTGTGCGGCACACGATCGAGCACAGACGTCTCTGCATCTGCGATACCGACATTCGACCCTTCAAGTTTGAGATAAGCCCACACCGGCCCGGGCCGCGGAATGTTTCCAGCCATACCCTGGCTGCGGTGCCAGCGATAGCCGTCGCGGCCAATCTGCGCGTAGCTGCGCCCCAGCACCGCATCGTATTCTCCGGTGTTGATCTTGAGTGTCACCGGTTCGCCTTCACGCCAATTTGTCGTGTAGAGTTTGAGCGGCCGCCAGCCCTCAATCGCACTTTCACGAAAGGCTCGTTTGGCCATGCGGCCTGCCGTCTGGTGGTGGCCGTGGCCGTCCCGCTCACTTTCATTGAAGCGGCTGATGATGATGTGTGGCTTCACGTCGCGAGTGATGCGCACGACATCGGCGAGCAATTCTTCTTCTTTCCACTGGGTCAGCGCTTCACGAATATTCTTCGAAAATCCATAATCGACGGCGCGGGTGAATCGCACATCCACGCCGTAGTATTGCGCTGCCTTCAACATCTCAACGGTTCGCAGGGCACCGAGGGCTTCAAAGAAATCGCCACTCACCACATTGGCCCCGCCCTCACCACGATTCAGGATCAGCATCGTGACATGAGCACCAAGGCCCCGGCTCAAGTAAGTCAACAGTGCAGGATCTTCGTCGTCCGGGTGTGCGGTGACGTAAAGAATGCGTGCGTCGGAAGACAGTTGCTTGAGTGCATGGCGCAGGCCAGCCACGCCACGGTCCTCCGGCAGCACTTCAGCGCCGGGGAGGAATGAGAGCAAAGCAAGCAAACAGAAAAGAACACGCATGATCTGCCATGTTAACTTTGAAACAAGTTCATGCATATCCCGGACGGAATTTTATCTGCTCCGATTCTGGCTGGATTTGGCGCCGCGAGTTGTCTTGGCGTGATTTATTCGGCCAGGAAAGCGGAGGAGACAACGCAGGCAAACCGCATTCCTTTATTAGGTGTGCTGGGCGCATTTGTATTTGCAGCCCAAATGGTGAACTTCCCTGTTGGCCCGGGTGCAAGCGGCCATCTGCTGGGCGGAGCGCTGCTGGCTGCAACGATCGGCCCCTGGGCCGCCAGCATCACGATGACGGCAATCCTGCTGGTGCAGGCGCTGGTTTTTCAGGATGGTGGGGTGCTTGCGCTGGCCGCCAACGTCTTCAACATGGCAGTACTCGGAGTGTGGGCAGCCTGGCTCCCATTCAAAACTTTGTCCCAGGCAGGCCACCCGCGAACTGGCCTCTTCATCGGCTCTCTACTTTCAGTCTTTCTGTCTGCAATCCTCGCGCTGGGGCAAGTATCCATATCCAGCGGCGTGATGAGTCAGGGGCTCTGGATCTTCTGCCTTGGGCTATTCACCATCACCGGCGCAATTGAAGGGGCAGTGACGCTTGCGGCATGGCAAGCGATCGAAAGACTCGAAGGCAACACGCCCACGGCTGCGGTCACCGGGCCAAACCGGTATTGGATTCTGGGCGTAAGCATCGTTGTGATGTTAACCGGCGTCTTCTTCGCCTCAAGCTCGCCAGATGTCCTCGAATACTTCCAACAGCAAACCGGCATCGCTGGCAATGGCACAAGCTTCGCGGCACTCATGCCCGATTATGAATGGGGCAAATTTGACGGCGAATGGATGCGAAAATCAGCTGCTGGAATTGCCGGTTTGATTTTTGTCTACGGCCTGAGTCTGCTGCTCTCCAAGCTGATTCCACGCGGACAGCAACAGTAGTCATGAAGCTGGATCCTCGCTGTGCCCTGCTCTTGTTGCTCGCCTATCTGGTTGCACTGTCTTCACTCAGCCCGGGGCAGAATCTGCTCCTGGCCCTGATGTGTATTCTGCCCGTGATCCTGCTGATCTTCAGCCCGCTGCCCAAAGCCGACCTCCTGGCCCAGGCCGCGTACGTGCTGCCTTTCTCTTTCGCAATTGCTGCTGTTGCACTGCTGCGCGGCAACACAGCACAGGCCGTATTCTTTCTGCTGCGAAGCTACATTTCGATCCTCACGGTTTTGATCGTAACCAAACTCGTTTCCACGCTAGACCTGCTGCGAGCCATGGAGCGTCTGGGTGCGCCGAAGTTCCTGATCATCGTCACCGAATTTCTCATGCGCTACCTCGAAGTACTTCGAGCTGAGGCCGATGCAATGCGCCTGGCAGCCTTGTGCCGGGGTGCGGCACAAAGCAAGCTGATTGCGGCCTCAAGCCTCGGCATGCTTTTTGTTCGAAGCCTCGAGCGCTCCACCGGAATCCACAATGCGATGCTGGCCCGCGGCTTCAGCGGCAGGCTTCCCCGGCTCTACCCAATGCAATGGCGCACCGCAGATAGCCTCACTCTCGTCGTGGGCCTCGCGGGAATCGCGGGCTTAAGGTGGGCATTGTGATCCGCGTATCCGAGTTGCGCTATCAGTACTCAGACTCAGGGCCTGTTCTGCGTGGAATCAACTATACACAGAGCAGCGGCGAAAGCGTCGCCTTGCTCGGGACCAATGGCTCTGGCAAGACCACCTTTGCCCTCCACCTGAACGGTATCCTGCAGGGGCAGGGCGAGATCGAAATCGACGGCATCCGCGTGGAGAGCCACACGCTGGAGGCGGTGCGCCGCAAGGTCGGCTTCGTCTTTCAGTCTGCCGAGAATCAGTTGTTTCTGCCAACTGTTCTCGAAGACGTCATGTTTGGCTTGCTCAATCAAGGCGTCGCCGTTGAAGAAGCTAGACAGCGTGCCATGCAGATGATCGAGAGCCTTAACCTCGAAGCCTATGCCGGGAGAAATCCCTTCCATCTCAGCGCTGGAGAAAAACGCCGGGCCGCGCTTGGAGGCGTCCTCCTGATGGAGCCTGAAGTACTGATCCTCGACGAGCCCACCACCTTCCTCGACCCGCCCGGAATCCGCAGTCTCAGTCAGATGCTCAATCGCCAGTCGATGGCAAAAATCATCATCACGCATGATTCAAGGTTTGCCATTGAAACCACAACAAGAGCAGTCTTCTTTGAGAAGGGGCAGATAGTAGCGGAAGGTCCCACCAGAGAAATCATCGACCGCTTCGGTTGGCTTTAGCCGGCAACAAGGCCACCTGCCGGCCTGTAGCCACATAGATTTCGTGCCGGCCCAGAATGGCCTTCACCTCTTTTGGCAAGCTTGTTTTCGATACATCCATCCCGGCCGCAAAAGGCGAGAATGCTGGCAATACCGTGGCTGTCCTGCTCACGAGAAATGCAGGAACCCGTCGATTCACGCCAGCATCATCACGCAAGTTGATAGCAGGGTGTAGATGCCCAAGCAGGTAATGCCCGGCATCGGGAAGCTCCAGGTGCAAGCGGTCCCCATGAAGGCCAAGCAAATTCCCTTCCCGCCAGGACGGGGCCACCTCAATCGGCAGATGCCCGAAATCGCGCACAACAGCACGGTCATGATTGCCTTGCACGATGCGAACCTTGCTCTTCTCAAGAATGGATCGCAAAACGCTTTCGATAAACTCCCGCTCTGCCGCCATCGGGCTGGGGGCATGAACCGTATCGCCAAGAAACACCGTTTCAGATGGTTCAAAGAAATCGAGAACAGCTTGCAGTCTGTCGAGGATTCCACCGTCGGTGGTAGGCCCAAGCTGGCCTCGCCGCCGCTGCGCAAAACCATAACCGAGATGCGCATCGGCAATCATCAGTGTGCGGCTCTCAAGCAGAAACAAGGCTCCACTGCCATGAGCAATCCGGCCTGGGGCGATCTCGATACTCAGTTCCATTCTTCGTACATTCCGGCAACAATTTCATCCAGGGCCTTGTCTGGATCCTGGGCAATCAATGCTTCCCGGTTGAAGCCAGAAAAGAGCGGAATGGCAAAAGGGCTTGGGCGCTCCAGATCATAAACCTCCCACGGGTCGACAAAAATCCGAGCTGCCGCACGGCAGGCCGCAGCACCATCAAGATCATCCTCCAACACCTCGCGAATCGCCTCTCTCAACAACGGATGATTCGGCTCATAGCGCCGAAAGGTCTCAAAGAGCAGACGGCCACTCCAACTTGAAGCACGCTTCTGCGATCCCGGATTGCTGGCGTTGCGTCGAGCCATCAGTTGACCGGTTTCGCAGATGGGGCGAAACTTGGAGCCCAGCAATTCTGTCTTGTCGAGCGCAGCTTCCAGATCACACTCAAAGTTTTCCGGGTTGAAGACAGCACGCAGCCGCTCTGCATCGGGCGCGCGTTTGGCCCCAAAGCTCAGCAAGAAACTATGATCGTCAAAGTTCCCCACCATCGAGCCGAATTCTTCGCCAAGCCGGTGGCTCAAGGTCCAGATCATCGAACGATTCACACTGCGCCCAGCCACGTGATGAAAGAGGTAAATGAGAGACCGCTGGCTGGGCACACGCTCCACCAGCACCGGGCAATCCACAGGCAGCGGCGTCGCCAGATACTGCCTGTCGAGGTAGTCAACCACCCTCTGCGCAATCGAGGCAGTGACACCCCACTCCGACTCAAGTACCCGCGCGCATTCGCGACTTCCGCCCGACTCATGCGCGGCCCGCAGGCTGCGTCGCAGCCGCAATTCCTCTTCAGCCAGACGAGCAGTCAGGCTCATCTTGCCACCCATCCAGCGCGGCGTCCGCACCCGTTCCCCCTTGGCTGCCTCAACCACTGCAACATTCGCGTGAAAGCGCTTCACCACAACGCTTTTGCCACCGATTACAAAGGCTTCCCCTGGCTGCAAAGCGGTAAGGAAGCTCTCTTCAACTTCTCCCAGCCGATGCTGGTTCCGGTTCACAACCCTGACGGCAAAGTCATCGCTGATCGTTCCAATGTTTTGGTAATAGGCACGCGCAACCCTGCGATTGGCAACACAAAATTTGCCGTCCCGAACTTTGATCTTGCCATACTCGGCATTCTGTCCCAGCACGGCTCCGCTGCCGGCAAGATAGTGCAGCACAGCATCGAAATCCTCGCGCTTCAGATTCTGAAAAGGGCCCGCGCGTTGTATCAGCTCGTAAGCTTCTTCCAGCGAATGCTCGCGCTCCACTGCCAGGCCAAGCAATGCCTGAGCCAGCACATCGAGCGGAGCCTCAGGCATCTTCAACTGGTCCAGCCGGCCCGCCTTCACCGCAGCGCGAATCGCAATGCACTCGAGCAGGTCGGGCAGACTCAGCGGCACCAGCGCGCCAACGGCATGGCCACCAATCCTATGCCCGCCGCGGCCCAGACGCTGCAGCGCCCGGCTCACCCCGCGCGGTGCTCCCAGCAGAAGCACCTGATCGACTCCCGCAAAGTCCACGCCCATCTCAAGGCTTGAAGAGCACACCACCGCGCGCAGCTTACCCTCTGCCAGTTGGTCTTCTACCCAAAGCCGCTTCTCCCGGTCGAGCGAAGCATGATGAACTTCGATGTCGTCATCAATATCGGGAAGCAACACTTTCAGCGCCAGCCCAAGCCTCTCTGCAGCGCTTCTGGTTTGTGTGAAGACGAGCGAACACTTCGCACGCCCCACCAGATCCGCCACCACATGAGCAACACGATAGGGATTGAAGCCTGCTGCCGGCAACGTTGTCTCATCAGGCACAGGAGCAATTTCCAAACGATGCACCCTTTGCGTCATCGCCTGAGTAATGGCACAACTCCGGCGGCCTGCCAGCAAACGAGCCACTGCCTCAACCGGCGCAGCCGTCGCACTCAAACCGATGCGCTGCATCGGCTTCTTGCCGCGTGCCTCCAGCCGCTCCAGACTAATCGCAAGAAGGCTGCCACGCTTGGATTCACAAAAGCTGTGAATCTCGTCGACGATGACGCACAGAGGCCGAAATCCGTCCCGCCATTGTGCCTGGCTTAGCAGGCTGCTCAAGCTCTCCGGGGTGGTTAACAGAAGATGTGGCTTAAGCTTGTTCATCTTCTGCCGGTCGCTAAGCGAAGTGTCCCCTGTGCGCGTCTCCTGACGAATCCGCTGCGCTGCTGGCAGACTCTGATTCAGGGCCTCAAGCGGCGCTCTGAGATTGCGATCGATATCCCGATTGAGGCTTCGTAGTGGAGAAACATAAACCACATAAGTAGCATTCTCAAGCTTGTTCTTCGATGCGAGTTTCCCCAATGCCGAAAGCGCGCTCAGAAAAGCAGCCAGGGTCTTGCCACTCCCGGTAGGTGCCAGGATCAGCGTGTTCTCAGACTTGAGCGTGTGCGGCAGTGCCAGCTTTTGAATCTCGCTGAAGCCAGGGAATCTATGGGCAAACCATTCGGCCAACGGAGGGTAAAGCTTATTGCGCAAGCGAACGCTCATAAAGCTCCTTCACTTGATCGAGCGTGTCGGCATCTTCTGCCTTCTTGTCTTTGCGCCAACGAAGGATCCGGGGAAACCGCAAGGCAAAACCACTCTTATGACGCGGGCTTTTCTGCAAGCCGTCAAAGGCCACTTCCAGAACCACTTGCGGCTCAACCAGCGTTACTCTTCCGAATCGCTCTTTGGCAATGGAGCGAAAGACCTTGGTGAGTTCACGAATTTCATCATCCGTAAGGCCTGAATAGGCCTTGCCCACATTCAGAAAGCGCTCGCCATCCCGCACGGCAAATGTGTAGTCGCTCAGCATTGTGGCACGTCGCCCACTGCCCTGCTCTGCCGCAGTCACTACAACATCAAGACTGGCATACGCGCGCTTCACCTTGAGCCAGTTCGAACTGCGCCTGCCCGATTCATAAAGACTTCCTGCACGTTTGAGCAGAAGCCCTTCGTTACCTCGACTGCGAGCCTGCTGGAAAGTCTCCTCGATGTTCTCAGCCAGATCCAAACGCCGTTGTGCAGAGATCAGCAGCGGCAAGGACTCGCCCTCAAAAAGAGCTTCCAGCCGCTGCCGCCGCAGCTCAATCGGCATGTCCAGCAGAAGTTCTCTGTCCCGGTACAAAAGGTCGTAAGCAATAAAGGCAACCGGAACCTCAGCGATCAACTTTTCGCTCACCTTCTTGCGTGCCAGCCGCGTTTGCAGCACCGTGAAATTGAGAGCCCGGTCATTCTGCCAGGCCAGCACTTCTCCGTCCACAATCCCGCTGCCACCGATTCTGGCAAAGGCCGCAGCAATCTCAGGAAACGCTTTCGTTGTATCTTCCAGACCGCGAGTGAAGATTGCCACCTTGCCGTGTTCAAAGTGAACCTGGCTCCGAATGCCGTCGAATTTATCCTCTACAAACCAATCGTTTGCCGCTGGCAATTCAGCGGCTTCATCGAAAGACCGGGCCAGCATAAATTCCATGGGATGAAAGAGCCGCGCCTCGAGTGTATGCAGGAGGTTTTGCCTTGCGCAGACGGCAACCTCCGAAAGATCTCCGGCCCGATTGGACGCAGCGCGCACAGCAGCTATGGCAACTCCGCAGGATTCGGCAATCGCTTCTTCCACCAGCTTTTGCTGCAAGCCAATGCGAAAGCTACCCGTGATCACTTTCAGGAAATACTTCGTGGTGAGCCGATTCTGCCGGCGGACCGCCTCAGCCAAAATCGCCGCTTTGTCTTCAGCCCTGCGAGCCGCAAACAACCGCATGTAGCAAGCCTCTGCCGCTTCCAGACTCATGGGAGCATCCGTAGTCTTGCCATGCAAAAGCAGACTGATCGTCTCACTGGTATCCCCTACTTCGCGCTGACAAAAGCGAAATAGCTCGGCGTCGATACCGGTAGCCAGCAATGCCGCATCCCGCAGCACCGATCGTCCGATACTCATCTTCTTTTCGCCCACGCCCGAAACTGGCTGCCCACTCATGAAGCCAACAGCACGCCTCAAATCCGCGTTGCTTTGCTCGCTCAGCCAGGCGGCCAAAAGCTTCACCTTGCGATTCCGGCTTGAGGTGTTGGCAATCTGATCGAGGATTCGCGCCAGTTCGTCCATCGAGCCGTTCATTCTGCCTGGACCGACTCCTCTTCGGAATTTCGCGTGCGAGCGCTTGCAGGTGCCGAAGCATCAAAGCCCCGATCTCGCAGTTGACGGGCAAAGATCTCCGTATAGCCGTGGATCACATCG
>JBIPMY010000478.1:0-4398 GCA_044376335.1 Bryobacter sp. | reverse complement strand
CACACTGGTTAGGCGGAGCTGCATCTTCAGACGCAGCATGAGATTGCCAAGGTGGTTCGCCATGATCGGGTCTACCATCGTTGTGGGCTCGTCGTAGAGAACACATTCCGGTTGGGCGGCAAGGGCACGAGCGATGGCAACGGCGCGTCGATGGCCGGTAGAAAGATCAGCAGGGTAGGAATCGCGGTAGGGCAGCAGATCTACGAGATCGAGCAGGCCATCCACAACATCTTCTTTGTTCTTTTCGTCGTAGTCGTCGCGCAGTTCGAGTGAGAAGAGGATGTTTTCCCCCACCGTGAGGGAGTCAAAAAGGGCACCAGACTGGAACACCATGGTGACTTTTTTGCGGATCTTGCGGAGCTCGGCTTCGTCGAAAAAAGTGATGTCACGATTACCGACGATGACTCGACCTTCATCCGGCTTCAGGAATCCCATAATGTGGCCCAGCGAAACAGACTTGCCAACACCGCTTCGCCCGATGACGGCCACCGTTTCTCCTGCCGGAACGTAAAAATTCGTATCGACTAAAATGGGCCTGTCGAACGTCTTATAAACGTGCCGGAATTCTATGTAATAGGGAAAACCTTCAACGGCCACTGTTTGCCTTTCCTTCGCCGAGTAGACCCGAAAGATCTTCGGGACGATTCCAGTTTGCCAAGATTTGTGGGTCTGGTGGGATGAGAATTTTAGTTTCGAGCGAAGAAAGCAAACTGCGGACGCGGAAATTGCCTTCATCGAGGAAGTTGCTCACTTTTGGAAGCGCACTGCGGTTCCAAATGGCAGCAAGCGGGTTGGGCGAATCGGGTGCAGTTGCACTGGAGACGCAATCTACTTGTGGAGAGGCAAGGGCACAGTCGCGAAGGGTGATCAGCCATTCTGCGCTGAGCAGCGGCATGTCGCAGGCAACGATAAAGTTCCAGCGGTGCGGGGACTTCGAAAGTGCAGCTTCGATGGCGGCCATCGGGCCGCAGTTATTGCGGAGATCGGGAAGCATTGGATACCCGAACGATTCGTACCGTTCTGGCGGGGCGATGATGTGGAAATCGGCTGAGACGGAAATCAGTAATTCCGCCAAATGTACTAGTAAGGGATTACCCCTAAAGGGAATCAGCGCTTTGTCGCGGCCCATGCGCGAACTGGCGCCACCTGCCAGCAGGAAGGCACCTACGGACGGAGAGACGGCAGACTGTGGAGCATAATTCATTGATTCAAAAAGAGTTTTCAGATATCATTAGGGTGAACAAGATGAAGCGCTTATGTTTTAGCCTAGCGTGCTTCTGCCTTGCCGGTCTGCCGTTGTGGTGTGCCGATGCGGGGATCGTCCGTACGACGGTACGGGTAGATCGTGGAAGCGGACGTTTGGTGCGAACTCAAGTAATGCTCCCACGCGAAGTGCCTCCAGTAGAAGTGATTGCCCGCGAGGCAAATTCAGGTTCTCCGGTAGAGGCCAAAATTGTAAGCCCAACCCGCCGCGAAGTGGACGAGTTTGTAGAACAGAGTTCGGCTGCGCACGGAGTGGACCCACTGCTGGTGCGCAGTGTGATGCAGGTGGAGAGCAACTTCAATCCGAATGCTGTATCGCCTAAAGGCGCGATGGGATTGATGCAACTGATGCCTGCGACAGCGCGGCAACTGGGAGTGACCAATGCCTTTGATGTCCGTCAGAACATCGAAGGGGGCGTCAAATTTCTTCGCTATCTCAAGACCAAGTTTAATGACGACCGTCTGGTATTGGCCGCATACAACGCGGGCGAGGCAGCGGTGAAAAAGCATGGATGGATTCCGCCATACCCTGAAACGATCGATTACGTTTACAAGGTAGGGAAGCGATACGGCGAATCCAAGCGACTACAGGCACCCGTTGTGGCAGCCAAACCGGCTGAAGTGGTTCAGCCGAAAATCCAACAGGTTGTGGATTCGCAAGGCCGTATTCACATCGGTATGCCATAGGATGTCATGAAAATTTCCTTCAACACATTGCGCTCAACCAGTGGCCTGAACTGTGGCCTGTTGTTGTTAATGTGTTGTGCGTTGGGTGCGCAGGAGAAGCCAAAGTGGGGTTCGATCACTGATGTGCGGATCGAGAATCAGGGCCCAGTTACCAAGGTGATTGTCCTGGCAAACGGCTTGATCGACATTAAGGCAGATCGGATTGAAAACCCGGCTCGTATCTTCGTCGACTTTGCAGACATGGTGCCGGTGCTGGCCGGCAGGTCTGACAAAGGGCCACGGGGGGCCATGCAAGCAATCGCTGCTACTGGAAATTTGCTCAAGCAAGTCCGCGTTGCTGAGAACCAAAAGGGTTTAACTCGGCTGGTTTTTGATCTCCAAATTCCCGAAGTGGAATACCGCACGCTTGTCTTGAAAGATCCAAACCGGTTAGTGGTGGAGTTGCGACCGACCAAGGCGGACACACGGCTGAAGAATCCGTTGGTGAAGGAACCGCCAAGCATCTCTGCAATTGCTCCAGAGAAGATACTGCCTCGAAAAGCTGGCCTTGAATTACCCGGAAGAAAAACAACTGTAAAGACGCAGTTTGTGATGCCGGAACCACCTGTGTTGTACAGCAGCTTCGTACTTCCCAAAGCAGAGCCTGGGCAGATGCCATACCGTGTGTCTGGATATGCGCCGCGAGATTTGAAATTGCCAGCACCCCGAGCCGTGAGCAGGCTGGCAGTGCAGCCGCAAGCAACAGCAGTAGCCGCCAGCCGGACTGGGGCAGGACGGCAATCCCTGACGAGGGTGCTTGGCCTTAAGATCGGGAAAGTAGTGATCGACCCCGGCCATGGCGGTCATGACCCTGGATCGACTGGCCCCACAGGGCTGGTAGAAAAAGACGTAACACTGGATGTGTCCAAGCGCCTGGCAGCCTTGCTGGAAGCCAATATGGGCAGTGAAGTGGTGTTAACGAGAAAAGAAGACGTTTACATCTCGCCCGAGCAACGAACCGAGATCGCAAATCAACATCACGCGGACTTGTTTATCTCGATCCACGTGAATTCTTCACAGTTGAGAACGGCAACGGGTGTAGAGACTTACTACCTCAATTTCACTTCGTCACCCGAAGCGCTGGAAGTTGCAGCCCGCGAGAACGCATCGAGTGAACGAAGCGTCGCAGACCTTGGCAGCCTGATCAAGAAAATTGCTCTCAAAGACAAGATTGACGAATCAAGGGAATTTGCAGGACGACTGCAGCAGTCCCTCTACGTGGGAAGCACCAAGGCTGGAAACCGAACCAAGGACCGGGGCGTGCGCAAAGCACCTCTTATTGTCTTGATTGGCGCAGAAATGCCAAGCGTGCTGACTGAGATTGGATTCTTGAGCAACCCTAAAGAAGAAGCGATGCTGAAAAAACCAGATTACCGTCAGAAGATCGCTGAAGCTTTATATCGTGGAGTGGCGCAATACATGGATACGCTCAGCCACTTTAACGTTGCTCAATTGGGGAATTAAGAAGCCGATACGGCGAGGTAGGGCTCTGTTTCGCCAAGGATCGATCGAAAGACAACCCGGTTGCGGCCGGCACGTTTGGCCTCATAGAGGCTCTCGTCAGCAATGCGGAGCAGTGTTTCAGCAGAGATTCGATGCCCTGGGAGGGCGGTAGTACTGCCGAAGCTGGCAGTGAGGGCCAGTGAGACATCAGAGTGACTGTACTCGTGGATGGGCATTGGCTCAATTGCCAGATTGCGGCGGATACGGTCTGACTGACTGCGTGTGCAAGCCTCATCACAGCCCGGAAGAATGATCAGGAATTCTTCGCCACCATATCGACCGAGGGAATCATAAGAGCGAATCGTCGTTTTGATTCTGCGGGCAGCCTCCCGGAGAACAGCATCGCCTGCAATGTGGCCATAGGTATCATTGACGGACTTGAAGAAGTCGATATCCAGCAAAGCAAGGCCGACGGGAAGGTTTTCGCGTTCAGCGCGAACTAGTTCCCGGTCTAAAACTTCAAAGATAGAACTGCGGTTATATACCTTGGTGAGGGAATCGTGAGTCGCTTGCTGCCGAAGAGCAGCCTGAGTCACAAGAAGTTCTGATTGCAGATCAACAATGCGGCGACCGGCACGAAGGCGCACCTGAAGTTCGTGATGGTTGAATGGCTTGGTGACGTAATCGTCAGCACCGGCATCCATGCCCTCGATCAAATCTTCACGCTGATTCTTGCTGGTGAGCAGCAGCATGTAGGTGTAGGTGTCTTTTTGCTGCTGGCGGGTGAGACGACACACCTCTGGCCCGGTAAGCTGAGGCATTACCCAGTCGAGGATGGCAAGTTGAGGGGCGCCTTCTTTTTGAAGGATTTCCCACGCCTCTTTACCGTCACAAGCCACAACCGGCTCATAACCCCATTTTTTAACAGTGGCTTCCAGCATGTGCCGACTGACAATGCTGTCATCG
>JBIPMY010000134.1:0-14043 GCA_044376335.1 Bryobacter sp. | reverse complement strand
CTGACTTCGAAGTCAATCGATCCCATTCCGGATTGCCTGCCTTGCGACGTATCCGTTCAGATTGACCCGATTCCAGACTGCTACCCCTGCGATATCAACGCCAACCGCTAGGCGAATTCCGGCAGATCTTATGTGCTACTCTCTGGGGATATCATCAATAATTGATATCCCCTAATTCTTTATGACCCAGTCCCTCGAAATAAGCATACTGTGGTGGCTCTCCATTATCTTGCAGGGCTGGATTGCCATTCGGATATTTCGCGGATCCCTCTTTCCCTCTTTAAAATTCTTTGCAATCTATATTGCCCTCTCCGCTGCTTTCAGCGTCTTCCTTGCTTCGATTCCGAGCTTTTCTTCCGATAAAAATTTATATGGTCGCTGTTTTGTCACCTGGATCTACGCATCGTCCATTTTTGAGTTTTTAGTGATTCTTGAACTCAGTTCAAAAACTCTTGAGCCATTTCCTGCAATCAAGGCAGCCTCCCGAAAGATCCTGACGGCATTCTCCGTTGTTCTGATTTTTGTTGGTGGTGCCTGGTATATCTACCTGAATAGCCTGCCAACCCAAAAGAAAACCTCACTTCTACTACCCGCCTTGCGATACCAGGAGGCGGTCGCGCTGGGCTTTACCCTCTTTATTCTTCTTTTCCTCGCTTTTGTCGCTTGGATGCCAGTACCCCTGACTCTCAATCTTCTAACCCACTGCTTTCTTATGGGAGCGTTTTTCCTTTCGATTACCTTGTCTCGCTTTGCCATTAAGCTAGGTGATTTTCTTGAGCAAAAGCAACTTGCAAACTACATCGGCATCGGCGGAACGCTTGTTGTATTCATACTTTGGCTTGTAAAAATACGATCCAGTGATGACCATACCCTGAATACGCCCAAAGGCCCTCTCGATCCAACTGAAGCGGCAGTTCTGATATCGAGGCTCGAAGAGTTAAACCGTACGCTAGCCCGCTCAGGTACGAAGGGTTAAGTTAAATCACCCCTCGAATTAATCGCTAATCCTGATCTTATTCGTTGCAATTGCTGCCGAACGGCATTAAGCTATCTGTATCTGTACTTCTATGAGTACCCCACTTGCATTGTCCATCCTTTGCGCACTCGCCTTTTTGGGCTTGTTCTTCACACTCTCGCTTCACTCCCGGCGGCGCGCTGTCGCTTTGCTGGAAGAAAACTCCTTGTGCGATGGCACGGGTAGCGACCGGGAGTCCTTTTCCGATTACTATCGCCCAATGACACGGATCCTCGATCCGCGAGAATTCGAAGAGTCTAGAGCCCTGGCTGGTGTTGGCTCTGCCGAGTTCTCTCGGTTTCGTGCATCCAGACTTGCGGCATTCCGTTCTTATCTCAACGACATGCGTTTAGATTTCAAACGGATTGAATTCAAGATGCGCTACCTGATGCTGGCTGCCTCGCATGATCAGGCCGATCTGGTTGTCAGCCTCAACCGGGTGAAATCCAGCTTTCAACTCCAATTGATCCGCGTCGAATTTCAACTCTTCCTCTTCCGCTTCGGATGGGCTTCGGTCGATGTTCAGCCTCTGGTTCAGATGCTTGAGCAGCTCGAAGGACCTCTTCTCCAACGGCCTTCCACCAGCGCAGCGAATGCTTAAATTTGGTCGTTAATCGACCAGTTATAGTCGAAATACTTCAATTTCCAGCCCGGCTCCTCCAGCCGGGCTGTTTTCACGTAGCGGCCCAAAAACTGCAACACTGCCTTTTCACTCCCGCCAAAATCTGCCTGAAACCACTTGAAGATCTCGCTTACCGTAACTGTCTTCTTCGCCGTGTCCACCTTTACATTCCGCTCAGCCGTAAGAAAGCGCCTCGCGTCTTCTTCCAGCCGTGCCATCACATCGCCTGCTGTATAGACTTTGGTCGCGAGATAAGGACAACTCGCGCTGGCACAAACGATCGCAAAGTGAATCCTCGGCTCTCCAAATGCCTTTCGAATCGAATTGTCCTCAATATCTGCAAGGCTCCGGTCTACTCCACCCACCCGAAACTTGCGCCGGTAAAAGTAAGAGGCTCTCTTGAGCGGGTTCCTCAACCGGTCCTTTTCCTGCGGATAGTCCTTGGCAAAGCTCCAGAGAATTAATGCGTTATACACGTTAATCCAGTGAGCCAGCTTTGCCTCCCGGCTCGGCAGCTTCTCTGCATCAAACGTTTTCAGCGTCTCAACATATTTGTCGAGCGGGCCAAGATCCGCCTTCAGCGCTCCATACCGCACCTTGCCATCCGCACTTACATACTTGGTGAGCGAATACTGCAAGCCATCCTGCTGCCCCCACAGCGCCAGTGGCGTCAATAGAACGAATCTTCTGGTCATCTCAATCCCTTTTTCAGATACGCCTTTGCTTCCTGATATTTCACGAAAAGCTTCTCCTCCTGCTGAAACGAGCGTGTATGAATTCTTCTGCTCGTGCCCTTATGCTCTACCGGATGCTTGATATGCAGCATCTCGTGATAGAGGACATACTCAACCACATAAGCGGGAATCTCCGCCCGGTCCAGCCGTCGCGAGATCGCGATGGCATGGTGTGACGCATCGTAGTGTCCCAGGATTGTCCGGCTTTGCTGCATGCTCCAGCCCAGCTTGGGCTTCACAATCGACGAGCCAAAATACTGACTGTTGATTGCCTCAAACATGGAGTCGAGATCAAAGTGATTTCCCCCCGCTGGGGCCAGCAACTTTTTGCCTCGCTCCTGCCTCACCTCTATCAGGCGGTCCCGCACGTCCTGCCTGGAAAGATAGAGCCGGTAGCTGTCCATCATCTGCTTCGGCGGCCGCTGGCGGAAGAGCTTCGACAGCAGTATGTAGGCCAGAGATTCTTGGATATGCGCTGGAGCATCCTCAAGCAGATCTGAGATCTTCACCAGCAACTGGCCCTGTACCAATCGGATATTGCTCGTCAGGTTGGTAAAGCGGTAGTAGCGTACCTGAATCCCCGGTGCAGCCAGGGTCGGCCGCAAATCCTTGAAAACCCGCCCGTAAATCTCCTCGATTGACTCAAAAAGAATCGCACTTTGATACGCCATCCGAGGATCAGGCTACCATAACAAGAGACACTGCCTTGATCAACGCCAAGATCTCAGCGTTCGGCTGCTACGTACCGCCGGGCGTGCTCACCAACCAAGACCTCGAAAAGATGGTCGATACGAACGACGAGTGGATCCTTTCCCGCACTGGAATCCACACGCGGCACATTGCTGCTCCAGACGTCGCAACCTCTGACCTCGCTTACGAGGCCGCCAAAGTCTGCCTCGCCCAGCGCGGCATGGATCCGAGTGACCTCGACGCGATCCTCGTCTCAACTGTCACCCCCGACATGTTCTTCCCCTCCACGGCCTGCCTTGTGCAGAATCGTCTCGGTGCTCACGGTGCCTGGGGCTTCGACATCAGCGCCGCCTGCTCGTCCTTCGTCTACGGTCTCACCGTAGGTGCCAACCTCATCCGCGGCGGCACACATAAGCGCGTTCTGGTAATCGGTGCTGATACCATGTCGCGCATCATCGACTATACAGACCGCACCACCTGCATTCTCTTTGGCGACGGTGCCGGTGCCTTTCTTCTCGAAGAAGGCGATGGCTACGTCGCATTCCATAACGAGATCGATGGCTCGGGCGGCGAATCCCTCAAGATGCCCGCCGGCGGAAGCCGCATGCCTTCATCACACGAAACCGTCGATCATCGCCTGCACTTCGTAAAGCAGGAAGGTCAGGCCGTCTTCAAGTACGCGGTCCGCAAAATGGAAGAGGCGTCTCTAGCCGTCATCCGCAAAGCCGGCCTCCAGCCGTCCGACATCAAGGTCTTGATCCCACACCAGGCGAACATGCGCATCATCATGGCCACTGCCGAACGTCTCGGCCTTGGTGAAGATCGAGTCATCATCAACATCGACAAATACGGCAATACCACCGCCGGCACCATCCCGCTGGCTACCCGCGATGCCGTCGAACAAGGCAAGTTGAAGAACGGGGACTACGTTCTTTTTGTCACTGTAGGTGCGGGCTTCACCGTAGGCGCAAACATCTGGCGCTGGTCGATCTAGAATAAAAGTAATGAATTCCGCAGGGCCCCTCGACAACATCGATCAATGGGACGATCACGTCCGTTCACGCTACCAGGAAGGTCGCAAGCAGGAAGACTTCCGTGTCTTTAATGAAGACTCCCCGCAAGGCGTCAAAGACTTCTACATGCTGAACCACCGGCATCAGACCCACGCCTTCGCCAAGGCCAAGCGCGCGCAGTACGAGTCGCTCAACCAAAGCAAGCAGGGCATCTGGGAGATGATGGAATTCCTCAACACCCTCGTCGATGATTCAGATCCCGACACGGACCTCACCCAGATCGAGCACAACCTGCAAACGGCAGAAGCCATCCGCGCCGACGGTCACCCCCGCTGGATGCAGCTCACCGGCCTGATCCACGATTGCGGCAAGGTTCTATGCAGCTACGGCGAGCCCCAGTGGGCTGTTGTGGGCGACACCTTCCCAACCGGCTGCGCCTGGGACAAGTCGATTGTCTTCCACGATTACTTTGCCTGGAACCCCGACTCCTCCATCCCCGAATATCAGACCGAGTGCGGAGTCTATGAACCCGGCTGTGGCCTCGACAAAGTGAACCTCAGCTACGGCCACGACGAGTACCTGTATCACGTCATCAAGGACTATTTGCCGGAGGAAGCCCACTACATCATCCGCTACCACTCTTGCTACCCGATCCACCGCGAAGGCGCCTACGGTCATCTCCTGAATGACAAAGACCGTTCGATGATGGAGTGGGTGAAGAAGTTCAACCCCTACGATCTCTACTCCAAGGGCCACGCCAAGCCCGATGAGAAGCTCGTAAAGCCTTATTACCAGGAACTCATTGCGGAGTTTTTCCCGGATAAGATTCGCTGGTAAGCTGCAAGCAAAAAAAGCGGACCGCCACTCGGCGGTCCGCTTTTTTCATTTACGCGCCACTGGAGTGCAGCGTCAGAATCATGCCGCCGCGTAAACCGCCTTGGCCGCAGCAACAGCACTACCCTTAACTTCGAAGCCTTGAGCCTTGAAGGCTTCCTCGAACTTCTCAAGCAGGAACAGCGTGTCCTTCTCGGTAGCAAGCACGCCCATCAAGCCAATGCGAAACACCTTGCCGGCCAGCTCGCCAAAACCACCAGCGATCTCGATACCGTAGTTGTCCATCAGGTGCTTACGCACGCCCATGTCGCTGATTCCTGCCGGCACCTTCGGTGTCATCAGGTTCCACAAACGATGGCCGTCGGCTACATGCATCTCCAGCCCCATCGCTTCGATACCGGCAACAAAAGCGTTGCGGTTCTTGCGATGACGCGCAAAGCGCTTCTCAAGCCCTTCATCGGCAACCACAGAAAGCCCTTCGTGCAACGCGTAGAATGCCGTGATCGGTGCTGTGTGGTGATAACGCTTGGCTCCACCAAAGTATTCGCTCAACAGCTTGATGTCGAAATACCAGGTGGGGATAATGCTCTTGCGCTCTTCGGTCAACCACTTGAGCGCACGCGGGCTGACAGTGAAAGGAGACAGGCCCGGAGGGCAACCGAGTCCCTTCTGGGAGCAGCTATAAGCAACGTCGATTCCCGTCTTGTCGAACTCGATTGGCATCGAACCCAGTGCAGTAACGCAATCGGCAATCACCAGTGCGCCAACTTCATGTGCTGCATCGCAGATGGCCTTGCCATCAGTCCAGCAGCCGGTGGAGGTTTCGGCGGCAACGTAAGCTACGGTGTTGGGCTTCTCGCGAAGGATTGCTTCACGTACTTCCTCGGGGGTCCAGGTTTCGCCCCAGGGTTTTTCAATGCGGATGACGGTCGCCTCCTGACGCTTGCCCATATCGGTCAAGCGATCGCAGAAGTAGCCGTTGGCGAAGATCAGAAACTTCGAGCCGGGTTCGACGAAGTTTGCAACTGCCGTTTCCATCCCACCCGAACCGGTAGCGGACATTGCCACCGTGAATTCATTTGCAGTCCCAAAGCATGCGTTGAGCCCAGTTTTAACGGCTTGCGTTACCTCGAAGAAGAAAGGGTCGAGGTGACCGACAATAGGCTTAGACATCGCGTCATAGACGCGCGGCTCTACCATGGACGGTCCAGGTCCATAGAGAAGTCGCTTGGGTGGATTTAGAGTGGAAAGCATAGCTTTGATTTTACCGATAGACGACCTCCTCCCAAATCTCCCCCTCGAAGGGAACACCGTAATTGAAGCCGCGCCCGGTGCCGGCAAGACAACTCGCGTGCCTGCATACCTCATGGATCGCATCGATGGCGACGTCATCGTACTCGAACCAAGACGCCTCGCAGCGCGCCTCGCCGCACGTCGCGTCGCCAGCGAACGTGGCGAGCGCGTCGGCGAAAGCGTCGGCTACCAGGTGCGCTTTGAAGACTTCTCCGGCCCCAAGACCCGGCTGCGCTACATGACCGAAGGCGTCCTCAACCGCCGCCTCGCCAGTGACCCACACCTCCGAGGCGTCAGCACCGTCGTGCTCGACGAATTCCACGAGCGCCATCTCGAAGGCGATCTTGCCCTCGCACTGCTGCTGGAACTCCAGCGCACCCGCCGCAAAGATCTACGCATCGTAGTGATGTCAGCAACCCTCGATGCCGCCCCCATCGCAGCTCACCTCGGCGGCTGCCCTATCCTGCGCAGTGAAGGGCGCTTGTACCCGCTGGAGATGCGCTACACCCCTGAGAGTGCACAGAAGCTCGAAGATCGCGTAGCGACAGCTCTAGAGAAAACCAAAGGCGACGTTTTGATCTTCTTGCCCGGTGCAGCCGAGATCCGCCGCGCCATCGAAGCCTGCCGCAGATCCGATCTTTTGCTACTGCCCCTCTACGGCGAACTCAGCACCGAAGAGCAAGACCGTGCCGTCGAGAAGAGCTCCCAACGCAAAGCAATCTTTGCCACCAACATTGCCGAAAGCTCCATCACCATCGATGGCGTCACCACCGTGATCGATTGCGGCCTGGCCCGCGTAGCCAGCGATTCCAAAACAACCGGCCTGCCGCAACTGAGTCTGAGCAAGATCTCCCGCGCCTCAGCCACACAGCGCGCGGGCCGCGCTGCTCGCACCGGCCCCGGGCTCTGCATTCGTCTCTACACCGAGCAAGACTACCTAAGCCGCGCTGAGCGTGGCGTCCCCGAGATCGTAAGCCGTGAGCTCAGCGGCCTCGTACTGCAACTCCGCGCCATGGGCATCCACGAAGTAAACCGTCTCCCCTGGATGACCCCACCTCCACCCGAAGACCTCGCCCGCGCCGAGCGTCTGCTCGACGAACTCGGTGCCACCGGTGAAGTAGCCCGCGAGATGGCCGAAATGCCGGTACACCCGCGTTTGGCCCGCATGATGATGGAGAGTTCTCGTCGTGGTGTCGTCAGCCGTGCCGCCCGTGTAGCCGCGCTGCTATCCAGCGGAGACCGCCCGCAGAACCCCGATCTGATCCACGTTGCCGAACGTAGCTTGAGTCCCTATGCCGAGAAAATCGCAAGACAACTCGAGCGTCAAGTCCGAGGGGGCAGGGAAGCCAAAGACTGGGAAAAAGGCCTCGCCGAATCCATCCTCGCCGCCTATCCAGACCGCGTCGCCAAACGCCGCAAGGGCGAAGAATACACCGTAGCCGGAGGCATCAGCGCCAAGCTCGGCAGCCCCCTCCCCAAACCCAGCGAATGGCTCGTCTGTGTCGATCTCGACGAGATGAGCGAGCGCAGCACGGTCATGATTCGCGCAGCCTGCCCGATTGAGCCAGACTGGCTTCTCGACTTCCCCGTAGAGGCCATCGATCGCTATCAATGGTCGCGAGACAAAGAACGTTTCGAGCAAGAGAGCGCGCTCGTCTTCCACGGCCTCACCATTGAATCAAGCGTCAACCCAAGGCCCGTAACACCTGAAGCCGCACGGCTACTGGGTGAGAAACTACGCGAAGCCGGCTGGCGTCGCTTCCTCGATGTAGAAGAAACCGAAGCCCTCCTCGCCCGCGTGCGCTTTGCCCAGGATCAGGGCGTCGACGTAGGCTTCGACGAGTCTCGCCTCCTCGATCAGTTGGCTGCTCTCTGCGAAGGCCGCAGCGGCTTCGATCAGGTGCGTGAAGCAATCAAAAAAGGCGAATGGGCCCCGCACATGGATCACTACTTGCTCGACCGTATCGCCCCTAAAACGATCCCCCTGCGCGGCAAGATGAGCGTCAAAGTGAACTACGTGCCCGGCCAGCCCCCATGGATAGAAAGCCGTCTGCAAGACTTCTGGGGCATCAAAGAAACACCAAAAGTAGCAGACGGCAAAGTGGCAGTGCTCGTCCATCTGCTGGCCCCCAATCGGAGGCCAGTTCAGATGACACAAGATCTTGCTTCGTTCTGGGCCAAGCTCTACCCGGAGATCCGGCCAGGCTTAAGCCGCCGCTATCCGAAGCATCAATGGCCCTAAGGGCGGAAGTGGAAGCGGCGAACCGGCAGCGGCATTTCGCTCTTCGGCCCCTTCACGCTCTTCCAGACAATCTCGTTCAGAGCAAACATCGGCGTCCGGTCGTACTCGCTGAAATCCATCAACATGGATTCACGCGCGCCCCAGGCCGTCATCGTGTTCTTGGCGTTCACATCCACCTGCGGCGGCACCAGCTCATAAGGTGTCAGGTCGGCCGTCTCACCAAAGCTGTTATAGAGAGGCGTAGCCGCAGCATCGTACTGCGTCATCGGCGGCAAACCCAGCAGCAATTCCATCGTCCGCAAGAAAGAGCTCGTTGTGTAAAGCGTCGAGTCCAAATGATTGCGCTTCGTATAAGGGCTGATCACCAAGCCCACCGTGCGTCGCGCATCGACGTGATCAGCTCCGTCCTGAGCATCGTCTTCGATAATGAAGATCGCCGTCTCAGGCCAGTACTTCGACTTCGATACGCGCTCCACCAGTTGCCCAATCGCAAAGTCATTATTGGCAACCGCCGCGACAGGCGTAAACGATCCAGGCCGCGTACCCTGCGTGTGATCTTCGCCAAGGCTCATCACCACGTAGTTGGGCAGGCGATCATTCGGGTTGGCTGAGTCAAAAGCCTTTTCGTAATCGCTAAACTCTTCCAGAAACACTTTCACGTTGTCGGTATCACGCATGCCAGGAAGTTTGAACTTGGGCGAGACATGGCCTAGCAAACCACCCACCCCCGGTGAAGCCTCCATCGTGGTGCCGTCGCTGGCACGCGTGGCGTACTCGCCATAGCTGCGGTAGGTCAGGCCCTTACGCTGCGCCAAATCCCAAAGATGGCCAGCGCTCGGTACATAAGCCGCAGAGCGGCCTGCCTGGCTATGCCCACCATAAGTAACCGGCCAGAGCTTTTCATTGAAGTCGGTCGCGTAAGCGGAGTTAGACCACGAGTGGCCATCCACCGAGACTTCGCCATCGCAGTAAAGATTGTCCAGCGTCACAAAGCTCTCGGCAATCTTGTGAGCGTTCGGAGTCACCTTCTTGCCAAAGATAGTGAGCCTCGGGTCGCCCTTGCCCTTGGGCAGATCGCCCAGCACCTGATCATAGGTGCGGTTCTCGCGAATGATGTAAATGACGTGCTTGATCGGTGAGCCAACGCCCACCTCACGCGGCACAATCGACTTCACATTCGCACCAGGCGCAACAGCCATCGTGCGTTGCTCATCACGATAAGGGCTGTTGTTCATCGCCTGCTGTGTGTAACCCTTGATCTTCGCCTTCAGGTCACCCAGTTCCACGATTTCGATGGTGCCCTTCATCAGCTGCTTCACGCTACCCTTGCCAACAGTCGAGCCATCGTTTTCAATCGGTGAATGCGGCCCGCGCGGGTTGGCATAACCGCCAAGACCCTTACTGTTGCCGATGTAGAGCTTCTTATTATCAGCGGAGAGCTCAAGCGAAGTGGGGTACCAGCCGGTGGGGATAAAGCCCATCACGTTGTACTCTTCAGCCTCAGCAATGTTGATCACCGCAACCGTGTTGTTATCCGCGTTAGCGACAAACAACATCTTCTCTTCCTTATCGGCAATCAGCGCATTGGGTGTTGCGCCGATCAGGGAGTGCGGATACATGGCCGTGTTGATTTCATGTACTGCGCGCATCTTGGTCGTATCGATCACAAAGACCGAATTCGAGTTCCCACAAGACACGTAGAGCCGTCCATCCCTGGCAAGAAACATATCGTTCGGATTGGCGCCAACTGCGATGCTGCGCACCACCTTGTTCGTAGTGAGGTCAACAACGCTAACGGAGTTGCTGGCCCAGTTGGAAACGAAAAGTGTCTTGAGATCACGGCTCAGCAGCAGCTCGTAGGGATTCACCTCGACAGTGATTTTCGCAGTCATCTTGTTCGTGGTCGTGTCAAAAATCGCAATGTGTCCCGCCAGATTTCCAGTGCCGCGATTGGCAGCATACAGAATCGGCTTCGAGGGATGATGCAGCAGGCCAGACCAGTAGGTCTCGTTCATAGCCCAGGGGCCACGCAATTCCGCCGAGGGTTTTTCCGACACTTTGCCGTTGGCATAGTCGAGCACATAGATCGGCGCAACACTCGGGTCACGGCGCGACACTGCATTCCCACCCGAAGCATAAAGACGCTTCCCGTCCGGCGACCACGCGAGGCCAAGCCATGCCGATTTCAGCGACACTCGCTGCGACGGCTCTTCCGTGTTGGTGTCGATCACCACCATGCCATGAGGGTTAAATCCAGAGTGCAACGCAATCAGCGCCTTGCCATCAGGAGACTTCGAAAGACCAAGAACCATATCTTCGGTGCGGATCTGTTTGCCAGCCGGGGTGAGCTTCCAGCCGTTCGGCAAGTCATAACCGTCGGGATTCGCAGCAGGGAATTGTGCAGAGAGGGCACCGGCAAATGCCAGTACAAGTGAGATGCGCATGGTGTGAGCGTATCGCGGATTCGTTACAGGGGCATGAAACGAGGCCCTGACATAGAATACAGATTGAGAATTATGAAAAGACGTAAGTTTTTCGCAAGCGCCGTGGCCGTCCCCATTCTGGCTCAACAAGGCCCTCCCGGCCAACCGGCCGAGCTTCCCAAGCTCGAGATAGGCACCGCCGACGACGTAGCCAGCATGCAGCCGAAATACTTCAGCGCCAGCCACTTTGCTGCCCTCAGCCGCCTCGCGGAAATCCTCGTCCCCACCCCAGAGGCCGGCGTCGGAGCCAAAGAAGCCAAAGCCGCCGAATTTCTCGATTTCCTGATTGGCCAATCCCCAGCCGATCGACAACAGGTCTACCTCAAAGGCCTCGACGCATTGATCGCGCAGGCAAAGCAGAAACACCAAAGCTCCTTCGAAGCACTCAGCGAAGCCCAAGCCAACAGCCTTCTCGAACCCCTACGCAAGCCCTGGACCTACGAACCTTCCCCAGACCCCCTAACCCGCTTCCTCCAAACCGCCAAGGCCGACGTACGCACGGCCACTCAGAACTCGAAAGAGTTCAATCTCAAAAGCGGCGGCGGATCGCGTCGCCCCGGTGGCGTCGGCATGTATTGGTATCCACTGGCTTAAGGGAATCAGAAAATGGCAAATCAAGAATTCGACGTATTGATCATTGGTTCTGGCGCATCCGGCGGCACGGCTGCCTACACCCTCACCAAGCTCGGTTTGAAGTGCGCGATGGTGGAAGCAGGTCCGCTCGTAGACTTCGAAAAAAGCCGCGGCCTCAAGCCCGTCTATGAACTTCCCTATCGTGGCTTCGGCAAGCCAGGCAAGTTGCCCCACGTATTTCAGGCCAACGAATTCAACGCAAACCAGTGGGTAGACGAAAAGGAAGTGCCCTACACGCACGATCCCAAAATGCCCTACAACTGGGTACGCGTGCGCATGGTCGGTGGCAAGAGCCTCTTCTGGGCGCGCATGTCCTTCCGCCTGAGCGACTACGAATTCAAAGCCAAAGATCACGACGGCTTCGGCGAGAACTGGCCCATCAGCTACGCCGACCTCGCCCCCTACTACGACCGTATCGACCCCATCTTCCGCGTCTCCGGTCGCAAAGAAGGCCTCAAGCAATTGCCCGACGGCTTGTTCGTGCCCGACGAGTCACCCGACAGCGAAGCCACCCAACGCATGGCCCGCGCCGGTAAAGAATTCGGCATGACGGTCACCAAGATTCGCCGCTCATTAGGCACCGGCGGCCTCGCAAGCTCCCGCAACCTCCTCCTGCCCGACGCAATTGCCACTGGCAACCTGACGCTGGTGCCCAATGCGGTAGCGCGTGAGATCTCGATCGACAAGAACACCGGCAAGGCCAATGGCCTGCACTTTGTCGAGCGTCAATCCAAACGCGAGATGCACATAAAGGCAAAGGTGGTCGTCGTCGCCGCTTCGTGTCTCGAAAGCACGCGCCTCCTGCTCAACTCAAAGATCGCCAATTCCAGCGGCGTACTCGGCCACTACCTGATGGACCAAAGCTACATCGGCAACAGCGTCGTAGCACTGGTGCCTGAAGCAAAAAGTGGCAAGGCCAAACGAGGCATGGTCGGCGGAGCCGGCTACATTCCCCGCTTTGCCAATCTCAAGAACGGCAAAGAGAAGAAGTACATCCGCGGCTGTGCCTTCGATTTCTCAACCGGCGGCACCCCCGACGCAAAGTACTTCCCGGCCTGGGGCAAAGAGCTCGAAGACATGCAGATGGCCGCGCGCGGTGCATCCTTTTCAGCCACCGCAATGGGCGATGTGCTGCCCCGCTTTGAGAACCGCGTCGAGATCAACAAGACCGTGGTCGACGCATACGGCATCCCAGTTCTGCACTTTGACTGCAAGTACGGCGACAACGAGCTCGAGATGATGAAAGACTCCGTAGCCACTCTAGCCGAGACCTGCCGCAGCGCCGGCTTCGAGGTGATCCACACCAACGACAAGCCCTTCCCTCCGGGCTACAGCATCCACGAGCTCGGCACCTGCCGCATGGGCAACGATCCCAAGAAGAGCGTCCTCAACGCCTACAACCAGAGCCACGACATCAAGAACCTCTTTGTGGTCGACGGAAGCAGCTTCGTTACCGCAGGCACTCAAAATCCGACGATGACGATCTGCGCTCTCGCAATGCGAGCCAGCGAATATCTCGCAGCCAAACTCTCAAAGAATGAACTCTAAACTCCTAGCCACCGCACTGCTCGCCGTAGCAGCGGCTCAAGCCGAACTGAAAGTCTCGGCGAATTTCCCGAATGGAAGTGTGGGGCAGGTAAGCGCAGTAAACCCGCTACATCTGCGTGTGGGCATCAAAGGGCAAACCGATCAGGATGGCCGCAACCGGCAGGCGAGTTGGTATTCCTTTGAAGTAAGTGGAGTTCCCAAAGGTGCAGAGGTAATCATCGATCTGGTAGATCTGCCGGGCGAATACAACTACAAGGCCAATCTTGGCGCGATCACCAAAGATACGCGGCCCTACTGGAAAGAAGGAAAGAAAGGCCTCTGGCAAGAAGCCTTGGGCGATTACGACGCAGAAGAGCCAAAGTGGCGGCTGCGCATCCGCCCTAAGAAGGGCACCTTTTTAGTCGCCCATATCCCGCCCTATACAGCTAAGAATCTGGGGCTTCTGCGCAAGGAATTGAAGCCCACCATCGAAGTGTGTGGCAAGACCATCGGTGGCAAGCCACTTGAGCTTTGGACCTTCGATCTGTCCGGTGGCAAAGCTGATGCCCCTGTAGTCTGGATGATGTTCCGGCAGCACGCCTGGGAGGCTGGCACCAGTTGGGCCGGTGACGGCTTCATGCGCAATCTTCCGCCAGGTGTGGTCTGGAAGATCCTGCCCTGGAACGATCCCGATGGCGTAGACGCCGGGGGAGTGAGATTCAACCAGAAGGGCTTCGATCTCAATCGCAACTGGGATGCTCCCAATGATGTTTCAAAGCGGCCTGAAATTCTGGCTCAAAAGACAGCAATCGAAGCGTGGCTCAAAGAAGGCAAAAAGATCGATCTCTTCCTCACCCTGCACAACACCGAAACCGGAGAGTATCTGGAGGGTCCGCCCGACAGCAAGCTGGGCAAGGATTTGTACGAAGTATTGAAAGAGCGCACAAACTTCGACCC
>JBIPMY010000477.1:0-4415 GCA_044376335.1 Bryobacter sp. | reverse complement strand
GCTCTGACAATTTATGACATGACAAAGGCCCTCGACAAGGGCATAGTGATTACCGATCTACACCTGTTGTCCAAGAGTGGCGGCAAGAGTGGCGATTACCTGAGGGAAAAGAATGATTAACAAGCTTCTCTTGTCTACAATTTTTCTATCGATAGCAACGGCCCAACAGGTCGACACAGTGCTCCGCGTCACCACTCGAACAGTGGTCGCTCCAACCTCCGTCAAGGATCGTGACGGCAATCCAATCGAGGGTCTCGACGTGAAGGACTTTATCCTTCGCGACAACGGCAAGGTTCAAGACCTGAAGCTCGATCAAGCCTACGTTCCTGTTTCGCTAGTGCTGGTTGTGCAGCGAAGTGCATCTACAGAAAAGGTATTGCCAACGGTGATGAAGATTGGATCGATGCTCGAACCATTGATCATCGGTGAGCGTGGTGAAGCAGCCATCGTAACCTTCGACCACCGCGTTGAAACCATCCAGGACTTTACCAACGATACAGACAAATTCAAGCAAGCTCTGGCAAAGATGCGCCCCGGCTCGCAAACTCGAGCTATGTCCGACGCCGTTCTCCAGGCAGCACGCATGCTCAAGAAGCGCACTCCCGATCACCGCCGCGTCATTGTGCTCGTCAGCGAAACACAGGAGAGCGGCAGCGTAGCAAGAGTGAAAGACGCTCTTCTCGAAGTCGAGCTGAACAACATCATCGTATATTCGATCAACATGTCGCGGATCATGAATAAGCTCATGGCATCACCCGAATATCCGCGACCGAACCCGATACCTCCAAGCGCCCGTCCTATGCCCCCTGGAATGGCTAATACGCCTACCACTCAGGCCCAGATGAGCGCCCTCGGAGGAACCATGGGCAACGTAATGCCCATCTTCAAGGAGTTGTTTACCGCCACCAAGGCCATCTTCATCAGCAACCCTCAAGAGGTCTATACCAAGTACACAGGCGGCAGCGAATATTCGTTTCTAAACCTGAACGGCTTCGAGTCTGCCGTTCAGAAGTTGAGTGACGAACTCCAGCACCAGTACATCCTGAGCTACAGTCCCAGCAAGGCTGTTCAGCTCGACGGTGGCTGGCACACGATCGAAGTAGAAGTGCGGCGATCCGGCGCCGAGGTCAAATCCCGCAGCGGCTATTGGCTGGCTGCAACCCCGAACTAGCGGCAACTCGCTACCATAGTGAGCATGCGCTCTCTCTTGCTGCTTTGCAGTCTAAGTTTTGGTGCGTGGTCGCAAGATTCAGTGGTCGATTTATCCATCCTCCACTTCAACGACTTTCACGCGCGCCTCTCGCCTTCCGACAAAGGGATCGGTGGAGCTGCCTACCTTGCCACTGCAATCCAGCAGGAACGCAAAAACTGCCCACGCTGCATCCTTCTCAATGGGGGTGACAACGTTCAGGGCTCGCCGGTAAGCACAATCTTCCGTGGTCTTCCCGTTTTTGAAGTTCTCCGCCCACTGAAAACTGACGCCTTCGTACTCGGGAACCACGAGTTCGATTACGGCTACGAGCGGATTAACGATTTTCTTGCCGCAGCAGGCCACCCTGTACTTGCTGCAAACTTCCTCAATAAAGACGGTCGCCTCTTTACAGAATCCGGCAATGTCATCCTCAATCGTGACGGGCTGCGCATCGGCGTAGTGGGCGTGCTGATGGAAGATGTCTCCCCAAACCTTACTTCGCCGCGCCTCTTCGGCCCCAATCGAATGCTCCCTGCTCTCGACACCCTTCGCGCCGAAGCCGCAAAGCTTAAGGACCAGACCGACATCCTGATCGCTTTGGTTCACCTCACAAAAGAGCCTTGCGACGAAATCGTCTCAAGCATCCCAGACTACGCAATCACCATCTCCGGCCACGATCATGTCGGCAAAGAAAACATGTTTCGAGCTGAAGATCGAATCGGTGTTCGGCTGAGAAGTTATGGCTCTGAGCTTGGCCGTCTTGATATTCGTTACGACAAAGCAGCCCGAAAGGTCGTTAGTGCAAACTGGAAGCGCATTCCGATCAATACAACCGCGTTCCAACCAGACCCGGAAGTAGCCCAACTGGTTGAAAAGTGGGAGAGAAAAGTTCGTGCCGTCGTGGACTCCCCCATCGGACAAAGCGCCGCCGCCAAGGATCGTCCGCAAACCAGGCTCTGGATCGAACGGGTGATGCGAGAGAAGACGGGAGCCCAATTTGCTTACATGAATTCGGGCGGCGTTCGCGACTCTTTACCGGGCGGCCAACTTCTTGGGCGAAGCATATGGAATATCATGCCATTCGACAACCTGATGGTTTCCGGCAACATCCCCGGCCGGCTCATTCCTGAGTTTATCCGCGGTACCACCCCTATCGAACCAGAAAAGATGTACACAGTCACATCGATCGATTTCCTGGTTGAAGGCTGGCGAAATTCAAAAGATGAAAGTCTTCGCCAATTCGGGCGGGCAATGCCTCTCGATGGCCCTTATCTGAGAGACGCCTTGATTGAATGGATCAAGGCAAGGCCTTCGGTGGACTAAGCCCCTGCTTTCATTCTCAAATCGTTATCCCTGGCATGCCCGGCAAAATAAGCTGGGGGAGGCTCTGGCGGCGCGTAGGGCCAGCGGACGCCCACTCATCGATCTTTCCCTCTCTAACCCAACCCAGGCTTCCATCGCTCTGCCAGACCCCTTTTTGATTGCAAATCTCAAAGTGGA
Organism: Bryobacter sp.; assembly: GCA_044376335.1. Classification (GTDB taxonomy): domain Bacteria; phylum Acidobacteriota; class Terriglobia; order Bryobacterales; family Bryobacteraceae; genus Bryobacter. The sequence continues at coordinate 1,723 of JBIPMY010000477.1, read as the reverse complement.
CCCCTACGCTCCGCAAGCGAAAGGGGCGGCACAAACCCGCGAACAGGTAGCACTCTATTACGAGCAGGAATTTTCTGCCAGGATCTCTCCAGATCGAATTCTACTGACAACCAGCACAAGCGAGGCTTATAGCTATTGCTTCAAGCTGATCGCTAGCCCTGGGGACTCGATTCTAATCCCTCAACCGTCTTATCCTCTTTTGCAGTTCCTGATTGAAGCCGAAGGGCTCGAAGCCCGGCCTTATCCTCTACACCAGGCCGATGGAGAGTGGCTGCTCGACCGTGAGGGCTTGGCTCGGGCCTGCAACGAAACTACCAGAGCAATCATTCTGGTGCACCCCAACAATCCTACTGGCCATTTTCTAAAGACCGATGATCTCAACTGGCTGATTGAATTCTCAGCAGACAGGCTTTGGTTGATTTCAGACGAAGTCTTCGCAGACTATGCCTGGTCAGCGGGTTCCACCCACATTCGATCGCTGACACAAATCGAAGCACCCAATGTCTTTTCTCTCAGCGGCCTCTCGAAAATCTGTGCGCTACCGCAGATGAAGTTGGGCTGGATCGTGATGCCTGAAAATCCGACGGTACATAATCATCTGGAATTGGTCGCCGACACCTATCTGTCCGTTTCCTCGCCAATCCAGCAGGCAGCGGCTTCATGGTTGCCCCAAAGAGCTCAATTCCAGGCCCCAATTCGAGAAAGATGCTTTTCAAATCTTCAGGCAATCCCGTCTCAAGTGAAAAACTCGCCCTGGTCGCTCTTGCCAGTGGAAGCTGGCTGGACTGCAATTTTGAGGGGCCCGGCTGAAGGTGACGAAGAAGCCTTTGTACTGCGGCTGCTAGAACGCGACGTATCCGTCCACCCGGGCTTCTACTACGACTTGCCCTTCCAGAATTCATTGGTGATCAGCCTGCTGACGCCACCGCACCAAATGATCTCAGGAATCGAGACAATTATTTCTTCTTGAAAATGAGAATGTGCTGCCAGGGTAGGTCTTCGAGTACTTTCTCCAAAACAAACCCCTCATCTTCTACTTCGAGCTTTGCTTCTTTCACACTCATTTTGTGTTCGGGACGTATCGGCACGTAGGGATCTTCTTTGCGGTATTCCAGCAACACAAGCCTGCCCGTATCCTTAAGAGCTTCCTTTAGCTTCACCAGCATCCCTTGAGGATGAGAAAACTCGTGGTAGACATCCACCAGCAGAATCACATCGCAACTTTTGGGCGGAAGCTTCGGATCATGCTCAGTGCCCAATACCGGTTCGACATTGCTCACTTTCTTCTGCCGTAACTGCTTTTTAAGGATGCTCAACATTTCGGGCTGGATATCGTTGGCATAAACTTTTCCGGTTGGCCCCACGATTTCCGCAATTCGAATGGCGTAATAACCGCTCCCGGCTCCAACGTCGGCAACAACCATTCCCTTCTCGAATTTGAGCAACTGAATCGCCTTAGCGGGATTCTCTTCACTCTCCCGCTCGCTTCTTTCAAGCCAATCCGCACCTGCGGCTCCCATCACTTGAGCGATTCTTCTACCGGACTTGGGGTGCTGTCCCTGGCCGAAAATCGTCCTGCACGCCGGACCAATCAATATCACTATTGCCAAAATGAATGGCAGATAGGATTGCAAACGCACCCTAAAGTGAATTACCCTCATACCGAGTAAGATGACACAAGTTCAACCGCCGTTCCAAACTCGTCGAACCTTTTTGTTGACGA
>JBIPMY010000161.1:0-12382 GCA_044376335.1 Bryobacter sp. | reverse complement strand
GCCACGGCCTAACCTGTCCCAAAACATTTTGTACTCAGCACTCTGCTTGTATTGTTCTTCACAAAAGATGCTGTGATGTCGGCCTACGATTTCAGGTAGGGAATAGCCGGTAGCGTCGAGAAAATTCTGGTTTGCATCAACAATCGTTCCGTCTAACTTGAATTCGATCATTGCCTGGTAGGTTGAAATGGATTGCAGCTTGCTCTTCATGTCAACCATCTCGCGCTGCTCATCAGTGATTTCGGTCGCGAACTTCACCACTTTCAGTACCTTGCCTTGGCTATCGCTGATCGGGTTGTAACTTGCCTGGAGCCAGATTTCGCGGCCATTTCTTCCAAAGCGGCGGGACTTCGCACAGAGCCCTTCGCCACGTCCCAGCGCTTCCCAAAACTGCCGGTACTCAAGCGATTGCCGGTAGGTCGCATCACAGAAAATACTATGGTGCTTTCCAACGATCTCGTCGAGCGTGTAGCCAGTTGCGCTCAGAAAGTTCTCATTCGCATCCAGGATCTTTCCTTGCGGATCAAATTCGATTACCGCCTGATATTTATGGATTGCCGCCAACTGCCCTTCCATATCCGCGATTCGGCTCAGTTGCGTGTTGGCTGGGCTTTTGCTCCGCGAAGCGGATGCTTTTGAAACTGCTGCTTTTGATTTCATGATTGAGAAGTCCTTCTTAATTCTTTGCTGAAACAGCCTCGACGCTTAGGTCGACAAGTTGATCGATATCGAGCAGAATGACCATCTTGCCCTCCACCGTAGCCAGTGATTTGACATAGTTTGCGTTCTGCGCACGCCCCAGGTCAGGCGGAGGCTGTAACTGGTCTTCAGATACGCTATACACATCGGAAACTGCATCTACAACGAAACCCATCGTCCGCTCTCCAGTACTGCAATGCACCTTGAGCACCATCATTACTGTTGTTTTCGTGTATTCTGCTTTTTCCATCCGGAAAAGCAGTCTGAGATCAATGATCGGTACTACAGCTCCCCGAAGATTGATCACCCCCAGGACATACTCATTGGTATTCGGAATCGGCGTCACCCGGTCCCAACCCTTGATCTCTTGCACCCGAAGGATGTCCACCCCATACTCTTCGCCGGCCAGGAGGAATGTCAGATATTGGTTGCCGACTCCATCCAGTTGCCGGGATTCGGTGGGTCTTTGTTGTATTTCAGTCATTGTCATGATTGGATCTCCTTGGATTAAGCCGCAATCCTTCGTTGTCTCGAGAGATTCAGAATTCCCGGAATATCCAGAATCATCGAGACTGTGCCATCTCCCAGAATTGTGGCCCCGGATATTCCCTCCACCTTCTGGAAGTTGCTCTCCATACTTTTGATCACCACTTGCTGCTGGGCCAGCAGATCGTCAACAAATACTCCAGCTTGTTGGCCGTTGTCTTCGATCACCATCAAGAGACCTTGCTCCAGTTGGGTCACCGACGGTGGGATGTTGAATATCTCGTAAAGTCGGATTACAGGAATGTATTTGTCCCGCAACCGGTAGAGCTCCTCTTGACCGCTGATCACGCTCGTTTGTCCCCGCCTTACTTGCACCGATTCCACTATCGAAACTAGCGGCACGACAAAGGCTTGATCGCCAACCTTTACAATTTGCCCATCGAGGATTGCCAGAGTCAGTGGCAGCTTGATCGTAAACTTTGTGCCCAGCCCTGGCCTGTTTTCGATTTCGATGTTTCCACCCAATTCCTTGATGTTGCGCTTTACGATATCCATGCCAACACCCCGGCCTGAAACATCGCTCAACTGCGCAGCGGTTGAGAATCCAGGTGCAAAAATCAGTTCTTCGATTTTTTCTTTACTCGGATTCTCGTTTGGCCCAACCAGCCCGCGCTCTTTCGCCTTAGCCAAAATTCTCACCAGATCAAGGCCCGCTCCGTCGTCGCTGATTTCTACAACAACATTGCCTCCACGATGTGAAGCCTGAAGCTGCACCGTGCCCAACTCTGGTTTTCCTGCCAGAAGCCGGGCTTCCGGGCTTTCAATGCCATGGTCGAGCGAATTTCGAATCAAATGCAAAAGCGGCTCGTTGATCTTCTCCAGCACCGTCTTGTCTAACTCGGTTTGCTCACCCCCGACTTTGAGTTGGATCTTCTTGCCCAATTTCGCACTCAGATCATGCACCATCCTGGGGAAGCGGTTGAAGCAAAAACTGATCGGCAGCATGCGGATCTTCAGCACCGTCTCCTGCAATTCCCTTGTGTTGCGCGCCAATAGCCCCAATCCATCCCGCAGTTTTTCAACCATGCTGACGTCGAATTGCTCCCCAAACTGACTCAACATCGACTGTGTAATCACCAGTTCGCCCACCAGATTGATGATCGCGTCGACTTTTTCCGTGCTCACCCGAATGGAGCCACCATCCCCGATACTCGTGGCTTTGCCAACTGTGACTGCCTCATTCTGAGGTGCGGGCGTGGCGGTATTGGGGCTCTCAGGCTCTGTGGCATTTGGTGCCATTTGTTCGACCGAGGCAATCTTTACAATGTCGAGATCACAGTCTCCCTCAACCCAGTCAAAGACTTCCCGGATCTGCCTCTCCTCGATCATCCCTACCAGGGTGAGATTCCAACTCAGGCGGCATTCCTCAGGGTCTATTTCTCCCAGCCGCCGGACAGCGCTCGTGTTCACTGCTACACGCAACTGGCCAAGACCCGCTAACTCACGAAAGATCCGGATCGGTTCATTGCCTGTTTTCAAAAGGTGTGCGTGTGGGCGGAAATCGATTCTCCAAACCGATTGGTCTACCGTTTCGAGTACCGTTGGTGCCGGTGCTGGGCCGCAAGGCAAATCCAGGATTTTCTGCAAGAGTTGGGCGGTTGCGGAAATACGCTCCGATGCCACTGGCTGCGCATCTCGCTTTGCTTCCAGCATCTCCCGCAACACATCTACGGCATCAAGCAGACTGGCGGTGATCTCACGGCTTGCAACTCTGGTGCCTGCTCGCATCTGGTCGAGCAGCGTTTCCAGCAAGTGCGTAAACTCCATCACATCGCCAAATCCAAAGCTCCCAGCGCCTCCCTTGATTGAGTGCGCCGCCCTGAAAATTGTATTGATGGTCTCCGGGTCTCCATTCACCCCTTCGGCGAGTACAAGAAGCCCTGCCTCCATACTTTCAAGACCTTCAAAACTCTCTTCGAAATACACTTTGTGAAAACGAGTCACATCGATTTTCATGTGGTTTGCTTATCCCAACACTTTCCCGATGGTTCGTAACAATTGTTCAGGATCAAAAGGCTTTACCAGCCACCCGGTGGCACCCGCCGATTTCCCCTCGGTCTTCTTGTCGCCTCCAGCCTCGGTCGTCAAAATCAAAATCGGAGTGAATTTGTAGGAGTCTAACTTTCGCAGTTCCCGCGTCAACTCAAGCCCATCCATTTTGGGCATGTTTACGTCGGTCAGGACGAGGTCGAATTTCTGCTTTTGCGCAGCAACCAGGCCTTCTTCACCGTTCCAGGCCTGAGTCACCGTGTGACCGGACCCCTCCAGCGAAATCGCGATCATCTGTCGCATAGATGCGGAGTCGTCAACCGTCAGAATGTTTGCCATTTGTGATCAACGGCGTACCACCGTCCATCTATGGCTTTTCGGTTCTGGAAGGAAAAATTTTAGAAAAAAATCGATAAATTTTAAATGGACAAATCTTTTAGCCAGGATTCGCCAGTAGCCAACTCGACCCCAAAATTCTCCGCTACTGTCTTGCCAATGTCTGACAGGCTCTCCCGAGTCCCCAAGCCTTTACCAACGCCAAGCCCCGGCGAATACGCAAGCAACGGGACATACTCACGGCTATGATCGGTCGACGCGGTCGTCGGGTCGCACCCATGATCCGCCGTCAGGATCAGAAGATCATCCGACTGCAATGCTGCCATCAACCCGGGTAGCGCCGCATCGGTCTCCTCCAGCGCCTTGGCATAGCCCTCAACATTATTGCGGTGCCCGTATAGCGAATCAAAGTCCACCAGATTCGTGAAGATCAACCCGCGCTCCACCTCGCCCAGGGCGGCAATCGTTTTCGTCAACCCCTCTGCATTATTCTTCGTCTTGTCGTAGCTCCGGATTCCCCGGCCCAGAAAGATGTCGAAAATCTTCCCAACGCTATGCACTGGCACATCGGCGCGGTCCAGCGCATCGAGCAGCATCTTCGGCGGCGCAACAGCGTAGTCCTTACGATTCGCCGTCCGCGTATAGTTCCCACTCGACCCCGTAAAGGGCCGCGCGATCACTCTCCCCACCTCTAGCGGACCACTCAGCATCTTCCGCGCCAGCTCACACATTCTGTAAAGCTCAAAGAGCGAAATCACTTCTTCATGCGCTGCGATCTGAAACACGCTGTCGGCGCTTGTATAAACAATCGGGTCCCCGCTCCGCACATGTTCGTCGCCCAACTCCGCGATGATTTCCGTACCACTGGCCGCAACATTCCCCAGTGTCCCGCGGCCAATCTCAGCCTCAAACCGGGCCATGAAATCCGCCGGAAAGCCTTGTCCAAACAAAGGGAAGGGCTTCTCCAGCAGAATCCCCACCATCTCCCAATGCCCTGTGGTTGTATCCTTGCCCGGGCTCTTGAGCGCACAACGCCCGTAGCTCGCCAGCGGCGCCTCCGCAGCAGGCAACCCAACAAATTCGCGTATGTTTCCTAGCCCCAGGCTGCAGAGATTTGGCAAGTTGAGCGGCCGCTGCTTCGCAATATTCCCCAGCGTGTCGCTCCCCTCAGGATCCCCATAAGCGGCCCAATCCGGCATCGCCCCAATCCCGACACTGTCCAGCACTACCCACACAATACGCTTGAACTTCATTCTGGCTTTTTCCTCGACTCCTCAAACATCGCCTTCATCCGCGCTGCCCGGTCTCGCGCCATATTCAGATAGCTGTCGTTCTTGATGATCCGGTTCAGCAGCGGGTAATAGACTTCGTAGCTCACCAATCGTTTCTTGTCCCACGCAGCCTCAAGATGCAACAACGCCCGGTCCACCCCGAGCCGCTCAAACTTCGCCGTCCGCTCCAGATCAAAGTACAGGTTCACGGTCTCGGTCATCCGCTCAAACCAGTCCTGCAGCGCCTGCGCGTCCAGATCCTGCGAGTAGTTGAACTTTACTTCGTTCTTGGTCGCACCATTCGTATAGCGATACGTTTTCTCGCCCATCCGCGCCACAGGCAAGCCGCTCTCCAGCTTCTTCTGAAAGAAATCCACCTTCGCTGCCAGTCCCCAGACCGTCTTCACCTCATCCGGCAACAGCTTGAACTTCACCGGCTGCTCATCCTCGGCGCTCTCTTTGTAGATCGCCTCGCCCGTCGGTTCAACGATGATTTCCATATACTCGGGCTTCGACTTCGGAAAGCTCTTCGAATAGAAGATCGTGCCTTCTTGCCCGGCAAGAGGCCACACCATCAGAATCAACCACGCGTAGCGAATCATACTCTTCTCATTGTCGCGCGACAAATCGCTGCCGCAAGCGCGTCCGCCGCGTCCTCGGGCGGAGCCTTCTCCAGCCCCAGCAGCGCCCGCACCATCAACTGCACCTGGTTCTTCTCGGCATTGCCATAACCCACCACCGCCATCTTGATTTCACGCGGGCTGAACTCAAACACATCCATCGGCGCCTCGCGTGCCATCACCATCGCCACTCCACGTACCTGCGCCAGCTTCAGCGAACTCTGCGTGTTCTTGGCCACAAACACTTCTTCGATTACGGCTTCCTGCGGCTGATACTCGGCGATCACCTCGCGCAAGCCGCGGGCGATCACACAAAGCCGGTCGGCCATCGGCTCTCGTGCGTTGGTTTTTAAAACACCAAAAGCGATGGCCGCATGTCGCTTGCCATCGCTTTCGATAATGCCGTAGCCGGTCTTTTCCGTCCCGCAGTCAATTCCCAGGATGCGCAATGTGCGTCCTAAGACATCGCCGCAATGGCGCTCTCGTCGGGCTCGTAGTTCGTATACACGTTCTGCGTGTCGTCGTAATCTTCGAGATTTTCGAGCAACCGCATCATGCCTGCCGAGTGCTTGCCGTCAATCGCCATCGTGTTCTTCGGAATCAATCCCACTTCAGCCGACAGCGTCGGAATATTCGCCTTAGCCAGCGCCGCAACAACTGCGTCATGCGCATCCGGCTCACTCAAAACGCTCCAGCTGTCGCCGTGATTCTGCACGTCGTCAGCCCCAGCTTCAAGTGCAACTTCCATCAACTGGTCTTCGCTCGTCTTGTCGCCTTCGATCACTACCTGGCTCTTGCGATCAAACATCCAGGCCACCGAATTCGGTTCGCCCATGTTCCCGCCAGCCTTGCTGAAGATGTGACGAATGTCGCTTACCGTACGCACACGGTTGTCGGTAGCGCACTGCACAATAATCGCAGCCCCACCTGGCCCGTAGCCTTCATAGGTCACTTCTTCGATCGTCGACCCTTCCAGCTCTCCGGTACCGCGCATGATCGCACGCTTGATGTTGTCGGCAGGCATCGAAACAGCCTTGGCCGCAACAATTGCAGTACGCAGTCGCGCATTGGATTCCGGATCGCCGCCATTACGGGCTGCAATCAGAATTTCTTTGATCAGACGGGTGAACACTTTCCCGCGCTTGGCGTCAATTGCCGCCTTCTTGTGTTTGATAGTGTGCCATTTGGAGTGGCCTGACATAATGTAAAAAAACCTTCCACCAGTATCCTATAGCAAGGCGTCTAAAAACAGTGGACTTGAACAACCGTAAAGATCTTGTATACCTCATCCTCGCAGGCCTCTTCGTGGCCAACGCTCTTCTAGGCGAAATCCTCGGCGGAAAACTGATTGAAGCTGGTGGCTACATTATGAGCCTGGGCGTGATCCCCTGGCCTGTCGTTTTCATCACAACCGATCTGATCAACGAATACTACGGCAAGTCTGGCGTTCGCCGCCTCACCCTCATCACGGTATGCCTGATCCTCTACGCCTTTGTGATCATCTTCATCTCGATGGGCATCCCGGCCTCGAGCGTATCGCCCGTCAAAGACGAAGCTTTTAATGCTGTCCTTGGACAATCCCAATGGATCATCGTTGGCAGCATCGTTGCCTTCGCGGTGAGCCAACTCGTCGACGTCGCCGTCTTTTGGCTCTTCCATGATGCAACCGCCGGTAAAATGCTCTGGCTGCGGGCAACTGGCTCCACTGCCGTCTCCCAGCTCATTGACACCTTCATTGTGCTTGGCATCGGCTTCTGGATCCCCGGCAAAATCACCACTGCCAACTTCCTGAACCTTGCCTTTACCAATTACACCTACAAATTCGGTATCGCCATCGCCCTAACCCCGATCATCTATGCCGCCCACGGCGCCATCGACAGATACCTCGGTACTTCGCATCACAATTACACACCGCCAAATCCTCAAATCGTGGAAGGCTAGAAGTTAAACCGGACGGCCAACTGAATACGCCGTGGGCTTCTTGCCGACGTCGGTTGTAAGAACAAAGTGTCGGTCTGCGTAGTCGTCCCAGCGGTATCAAAACGAGCCGTTGTCGACAGGGCAGAGAACTGCGGATGATTGAGCGTATTGTAGGTTTCGAGTCGCAACTCTACATTGCGGCCTTCCTTGAAACGTACGTTGCGAAAGACAGATACGTCCCAGTTAAACCAGCCCGGCCCTCGCAGCACATTCACGCCAAGGTTGCCGCCATCACCTCGTACCGGTGCTGAAAATCTCTCGGTCGGCGCGGCCTTCGCATCGAGAAGATTCAATCGAGCCCCCTCGGTAGGCGTCCCCGTGATATCGACACCAGTCGTAAGCGTATAGCCAGGCGTGAAGGGCGCTCCACTCTGCCCACGCGAGATCCCGGCCAACTCCCACCCATCGGTCACCAATCCAATCCAACGGTTGTCCAGCTTCTTGCCCAGCTTCGGCACTCGCATCGTATAGCGGAAGTTGAAGACATGGTTACGGTCGAAATTCAATGGCCCATAGTTGCGATCCTTCGGGGCAAAGAATGCACTCACCGCACTGGTATCGGTACTGGCCGTTCCTAGCGCTTTTGAGAACGTATAGGCCACTGCCCAGGTAGTGCCGTTACGAAACCGCTGCCCGGTTGAATACTGCAGCGAATGATAATTCGAGTTCGAAGCAAACTCATACTGGTTGATGTTTCCGTAGCCCTGGATGGGGCGTAAAAAGTTCGCCGGATACGGTCGCGCACTCGTCGTAATCGACAGGTCACGATTCTGCGGATTGATGTCCAGATGATTCGCCCGCCACGCCACCGGGTTGATGTTGCGAACCCAAAGCAGGTGATTCGATACTGACCCGACATAAGTTGCCTCCATCATTAGCGTCTTGGAAAACTGATGCTGAATTCCAAAGCTGAAGTTGTAGGTCGTCGGCGGCGTCTGCCGGCCCAGCATGCTGGTCACTGTACCGGTGGGTGCGAGAATGCCGCTGCCTCCAGTCGCCGCCAGGCTCTCCAGCCTGCCGTAGTAAACCGTCGGGTTGAAGATCGTCGGTGGGTTGCCCAGCAAGCCCATCGTTGGGTTCCCCTGCACGCGGTCATAAAACATTCCGCCGCCGCCACGAATCGCAGTCCGCCCGCGCCCCATCGGGTCCCAGGCAAATCCAATTCGGGGTGCAAAATAGAGCGGTGCCTGCGTGTACATCCCGCGCGGCACACCGTCCTTGCCACCGGTAATCATCCCCTCTGCGTAGTTGCCTCGTCCCGGGGCATAGGTGCCGATGAAGCCCTCTGGATAGGTCTGTCCCGATACGGGGTCCTGCGCAACTCGCCTGCTACCAATCAGGCCCGGCCGCAACAGCACCGGCGCATTCGCCGCATTGTAGTCTCCCAATGAAAAACTAGCCAGTTGCGATCGCGCATCATACTGCGGCGCATCTACGTACATGCGAACTCCGTAGTCGATCAATAGCTTGCGGTTTACCCGCCATGCATCCTGCAAAAAGAACTCAAGGTTGGTAAAGCGAAACTGTCCTTGCGGCCGGTCGGACGCCTCAGTGTAAAAATCGTAGCTCCCAATCAGCGCATTCGAGTAAGCGTAATTCGTATCCAGCGGATTGTTCCGGTCCCGGTCAAAACTGATCGATCCGCGAGTCGCCACGCTCGCGCTCTGATCCTTCCGCGTCCGCTCAAAATAAACTCCAAATTTGATCGTGTGTGTCCGCCAGATCTTCGAGAAATTCTGCACCAGCGAGAAGATCGTGTTCGAGTTGTAATAGGGCACCCCATTGTTCAAAGAAGGGTTCGCATAATTGGGCACACTCGCAAATGTCATGTTCGGAATGAAGCCCTCCGGGTTCAGATCCGGCCTCCACTGCGCGATATCGATCCCACGATCCTTACGCCTCACCGCTGCCTCATCTTCAGGATAAAAATACAACTTGTTCTGGCTCACTCCGAAAATCGTCTCGGCAAAAAAGGTCGGTGATAACGTCAACACATTCGACATCGTCGCTGCCCGCCCGGGCCGCTGATAGGTGATGTTGGTCAGTGGATAGTTCACGCTCCCGTTCACCCAAACCCCATAAGGCGGTGCCTGATCTTCAAAACTGTTGCTCACCCTCAAATAGGTCTGCATGTTCTTGCGCGCCGCATAATCAATGCGCGCCGTCTCGGAATGCCGCTTGAAGCTGCCACTCTGGTTTGAGATGTAATTCCATTGGTTTCTTCGGCTCACCAGTGGGTCGACGAAATTCGGCAGCGGAAACAAATCCAGCACCTTGCGTCCAGGCACGCTGAATCGCGAGGCCGGGATCCGGTTCCCCGGAAACTGCGTCTGGTTCGCCTCCGGGTCATAAACCGGAATGATCCTGTTGCTTGTGTCGAAGGTCTGCGAGAAGTCTCCCATGCGCTCCAGTTCCGTCGGCACCCGCACCGTCCGCGCTGCCCCCAGCACTACCTTCTGCTGCTGCAGTTCCTGGTTCCAGAAGAAGAACAGCTTCGAACGGTCCCGATTGAATTTGCCCGGGATGTACACCGGCCCCCCAATCGCATAGCTGCCGATGTTGTAACGATAAGGCGGACGCTGAATGCCGTTCCGGTTGTTAAACCACTCGTTCGCGCTAAACGATTCGTGGCGATGATAAGCCCCAACAGACCCGCGATACTTCTTCCCCCCACCACGGGTGATCACCGTAATGCTGCCCCCGGAATTGCGCCCATACTCTGCCGCGTAATTCGACATCAACACCCGCACTTCCCCAATCGAATCCATTCCCGGCGTCGTGTGCATGCTGCCATTGGACCCCGTATCGAGACTCGTCACCCCATCGATCGTGACATTCTTCGACGCACTGCGGCCCCCCGCTATATGTAAATTCCCAACCGAGTCGGCCCCCGGTGCATCCCGGTTATCCGCTACATCGACAACCCCAGCCATCAACCCAACCGCATCAAAAAAGTCCCGACCCTTTAGTGCCATCTCATTCAACTGAGTCCCGGTCAGCGTCCCAGATCTCTCGCTCGACCCAAGCTCCACACGAGTCGATTCTGCTGTAACGGTAACGCTCTCGCTCGTCTCCCCTACCTGCAGCTTCAACTGCCCCATACTCCGCTGCTCACCCGAAGTGATGTCGATGCCACGTTGTTGATACTTCTTGAAGCCGGGTGTGTTCACCGTGAGACTAAACGAGCCCGATCTCAAGTCCGGAAAGCTGAAAAAGCCTTGCTCGTTACTGACCCCGCTCCGCTCAAAACCGTTCGAAGCATCGACAACCTGAACCACAGCGCCAGCCAGCACGGCCCCGCTTTGGTCCACAATCGTTCCACTGATCGAACTGGAAACATTCTGGCTCCATGCCGCCGCGACGAGCAGCACAATCACCCCGATAATGCGCATAATGCGCACAAATCTATCCCATGCGGGACCAGGCTGCAATACTCTTATCCAATTTATGAATTAACTCTGGTTCACCTAACAGGAATGTCTGTGTAAACCATACCGCTTCTCCGCAGGACTTGCGGTTCACCGGGCAATCATTCTTCTTGCGCCACTTCTCAAAGTAGTTTTTGCCGTAAGCAAATTGATACCCGCGAGACTCAAACGTATTCTTCAAAAACGGCTCATCCTGCAACGGCGCATAGCCACCGGAGGCTGGCAATTTTTCCTTAGCCAGATGCTTCAAAAACTCCGCCCTGCTGCGTCCCCCAAACTTCGCCGCCTCGTAACGGAACATATACAGGTGATAGGCATTCCGTGTGCAATCCTTCGCCACCTTCATCGGTGTCAGCCCTTCCACCCGGCTCAAGATGGCATCAATCTTGCGTGCAGTCTCGGTACGCTTCCTTGCCTGCGCCTCAATCCGTGACATCTGCGCACTCAGCAACGCCCCCTGAAACTCAGTCAGACGCAGATTCGCCCCCGACATCTCGTAATGAAACTCCGTCCCCGGCTGTGTTCTGCCTCGTGAGTTGTTGTGAAACGCAAACGCCCGCTCAGCCATCGCCGCATCGTTGGTAACAACAGCCCCGCCCTCGCCGGAATTCAGGTTCTTCGATGCCTGAAAACTAAAGCACCCAAGCGCTCCATGTGGCCCTACATGTTTGCCCTGCCACTCTGCCAGATGGGCTTGTGCCGCGTCTTCAATCACCGGGATATTGTGCTTGCGGCCCAGCGCCACCACCTCTCCCAATTCCCCTACGCCACCTGCCATGTGCACCATGATGATCGCCCGTGTCCTTGGCGTGATCTGTTCGGCCACTTTCTTCGGATCGATCTGTAGCGTCGCCGGGTCAATATCGGCAAACACCGGCACGGCATGAAAACGCAATACCGCGTTCACCGTCGCAATAAACGTATACGGAGGCACAATCACCTCATCGCCCGGGCCAATCCCTAGCACCCCTAGCGCCACCAGCAATGCCGATGTTCCATTTGCGACAGCCAGGCAATGGTTTGCACCGGTCAGCTTCGCGTATTGCTGCTCAAACGCAGCAACTGCCCCGCCGTTGCCGCGGCCCCACTTGCCGCTCTTTAGAACCTTACCCAGCCCATCCTCTTCCCGTTGGTCAAAAATAGGCCAACTCGGGATCAATTCAGGCTCTGCTGCACGGGCAGCTTCAGTGGCATATTGAACGGCAGGAAGGCTAACAAATTGACGGCGTCGCATTTCAAGATTCTACCCAAACAGTTTTAATGTTGTTGGGGTTGATTTTTGTAGTCCTCTTGTCACATACTTAGAGGTTTTCCCGCTCTTGTCGGGATTATGCAAATGAAAGTACGAGTCCTGTACCACGACCATTGCTTCGACGGGGCTGCCAGCGCAGCCTTTTTCAGCCGTTTCCTCAAAGAAACCAGGCACCCCGATGCAACTTACACTTATACGGGCATGGCTCATACAGCCGACCAGCTCTTTGCTGAGTCCATGTTCGATGGCGATGTAAACGCC
>JBIPMY010000476.1:0-4422 GCA_044376335.1 Bryobacter sp. | reverse complement strand
GCGTGCCTTCTACGAGAAGCTTGGCTTCAAGTCCACCAGCGGGAACGGCAGAAACTGGCAGGTGATGCGCAATGGCGAACACGTAATCGGCCTCTTCCAGGGGATGTTTGAGAAGAACATTCTTACCTTCAATCCTGGTTGGGATCAACATACCAAAAAGCTGGATGCGTTTACCGATGTGCGTGACATTCAGAAGAAGTTGAAGGCCCAGGGCGTAAAGCTGGACACAGAAGCAGACGAGACCAAGAGCGGGCCGGCAAGCTTTACCCTGATGGATCCTGACGGCAACCAGATCCTCTTTGATCAGCACGTCTAAATTGCTAGACTCGCTGGATGCTTTTATTAGCCCTGCTCTTCTTCGGCCAAACGATTGCCCCTTTTCGCGAAGTGATGGACGGGGCGATGTTGCCCGACACGGCGGTCTACACCTTTTCGCACAGCGATCAGTTGCTGCCGTCGCGTAAGGTGTTGCGAGGTGCCAATGCGCGGCCGCTGCTGGCGTCAGAACGCCAGTTGAAGACGCTTGCGATTCCTTCTGGCGGGCGCACCTACGACCTCTACGACTATTTGTCGATGAACCGGGTAGCAGGCTTGCTGATCCTGAAAGATGGCAAAGTGGTGCGTGAGGATTATCAGCTTTCCACCACGCCTGCAACACGGTGGGCTTCATTCTCAATCGCCAAGTCAATCACCAGTACGCTGGTGGGCGCAGCAATTGCCGACGGGCATATCAAAAGTCTGGACGACCGGGTGGAGCAATATGTGCCAGAACTGGCCACGGGAGCCTACGCAAAGGTGACCGTGCGGCAACTGCTGCAAATGGCGTCTGGAGTGAAGTGGGATGAAACCTACACAGACCCGAAGTCAGACCGTCGCAAGTTGCTTGAGATTCAGTTGAAGGGGGATTCGGGATCTACCTTGCGATTTATGAATTCCCTGCCCCGCGCTGCGGAGGCAGGGACGCTTTGGAAGTACAGCACTGGAGAGACCTTCGTCATTGGAGCGCTACTCGAGAAGGCAATCAGACGGCCTCTCGCGCAGTACTTGAGCGAGAAGCTATGGTCTCGCCTTGGCATGGAGCAGGATGCCGCCTGGTGGACGGAATCGCAGGCTGGCCTGGGCCTTGGCGGCAGCGGCGTGTCGGCGACGTTACGGGATTATGGGCGCTTCGGGCAGTTTGTTTTGGAGGGAGGCAAAGGGGTTGTACCGGCAGGCTGGTTTGAGGAAGCTTCGCGCCGGCAGGTTCTGGACGGGAAGTCGGTGGAGTATGGATATCTTTGGTGGACGATTCCCTCGACGGATCCGATTCACGCTGGCGCGTTTCGGGCCGTCGGGATCTTTGGGCAGTTCATTTATGTAAACCCTGCCGAGCGGCTGGTGATCGTTGTGTTGAGTGCGCGGCCGAAGCCGGTGGGGATCAATCCGGTTGTCGATAACGAGTTCTTTGGGGCTGTAGCCAAGGCTCTGAAATAGAAAAGCCCCCGCCCTTGGTAAAGGCGGGGGCTTTCGGTTTGGGTTAGTTTAGAAAACCAGCTTCAAGGCAAACTGGATCTGGCGGGCCGGTGATGCAAGACCCGTGATTGTGCCAAAGTTGCCGTTGGAGAAGTTGGCGTTGGGTGAGCCGAAATTCGTCTTGTTGAACAAGTTGAAGAACTCACCACGGAACTGCAGGCGAATACGTTCGGTGAAGGCAAACTCTTTGTGAGCGCCGCCATCGAAGTTATAAAGGCCAGGGCCTACGCCCGTGTTGCGGCCCATGCTGCCGAAGGGCTGCGAGACGATCGGAAGACCAAAGGCGGCACGATTGAAGTAGTTGTTGGGGCTCTTCTCTGAGGAGTAGATGTCGCCGCCAATATAGTTGGGCCGGTAAGTGGGAGACACGTTGGTAGCCACCTGAGCACCGGTTGCGGGGTTGTAGGAGAAGTTGATCGGCAGACCAGCAGCCACAGTGTGAATGCCGGTGAGACGCCATCCGCCAAGGATGGCATCAACAGCAGCATTTACGCTCGAACCAAAGCGGCGACCCTTGCCGTAGGGAAGTTCCCAGACAAAGCTTGTTGTGTTGTTGTAGGGCTGGTTGTAGCTGCCCCTTGCTTTGTCTGCTGCAAGGTTGCGCAGGTTCACGCGGGAGTTATCGCCATTGGCTGTTTCCAGGTGGCCGCCAGCGTTGTCGATCGCCTTCGAGAAGGTGAAGCTGTTCAGGAAGTAGAAGCCGTTGGCGTAGCGCTTCTCAAGCTTTGCCTGAAAGGAGTGGTAAGTTGCGAAGCCGCCACCGTATGAGATCTGGATCGAATCAAAGCCAGAGATGGGGCGGCGCTGGAGGACATTCAGGTTGCCGCCGGGAACGTTGGGAGCCGCCTGATTGAAGTCTCCCAGGATCATCAGGCCGTTGGAGCGATTGCCGACATAGGCAAGATCCACAACAAGGCCAAGACCAATCTCACGCTGCGTGGTGAGGTGCCAGCTCTGAACATAGCTGGTGCGGTAGTCGGCTGGCGTGTAGTTGGTGCGGGTAGTAAGGGTTGAGAAACGCGAGGGATCGGTGAGACCGGTGGGGTAACCCGACTGCGTAGTGCGGAAGCAGTTGACGAAGTTGTTACCTGAACAGAAACCCTGGCCGGGATTCTGGTTGATCGTAACGTTCAGAACGCTGGGGCCGTTGTAGCCGAGGAGGTTTTCTCCACCGAGACGATTGAAGTGCACGTAGCTGATTCCGTAGCCGGAACGGACAACCGTCTTGGAGTTGGCCTGATAGGCGAAACCAATGCGGGGTGCCCAGTTGTTGAAGTCGGGATTCACCAGCGAGCGATCGTAGAGGCTACCGCTCTTGGCCTGAATCAGACGGTTGGCTGCCGGGTCGTAGTTGCCGAGACGGTTCTTTTCTTCCCATTGCGGGGTGGCAAATTCGTAGCGGACACCCAGATTCAGCGTGAGTTTCTTGCTGAACTTCCAGTCATCCTGAAGGTAGGCAAAGTGCATGCGCTGGCGATAGTTCAGCACAACCTCGTTGTTGAGATTGTACGCAGAACGTGCGCCAGTGAGGAAGTCCGGGAAGTTGAACAAATTCGATGCGGCAGCGCCTGCCGGGCGGGAGAACTGCCCACCGTAATTGTCCTGGCCGTACTGCGGGTTGAAGTCGAAGATATCCGTGTTGATGGCCTGATATTCATACCCAGACTTGATGGTGTGCTTGCCGAGAACCTTCGAGTAGTTCACCTTCGGGTTGTAGGTGAAGGGGTTCTGGAACTGGGGGTTGGAGCTTTGGCGTCCAAGCGTGGTGAAGCCACCGATGGATTGAGTGGTGAGGCCGCCACCGATGATGGGCGATTCCGGAAGACCCGAGATGCCGTAGCCAGCCAGCATGAAGGGACGCTCATTGCCAAGTGCAAATTTGCCACCTTCAAATTTGGTGACGCCGAAACGGAAGTCGATCAGCGAGGTGGGCGAGAGCGTGTAATTGAAGCCGGTAGCAATCGCCTGGTTCAGGATGCGCACATTGCCATTGGCGTCGCCGCCAGAGTTGCCCGGGATCACGTGATTCTCAACGCGGTTCTGCAAGCGATGGCTGTAGCGGACAAATGCGGTGAGCTTGGATGACAGGTAGTGATCGTACTTGAGGTCGCCCTTGTCGTCCTGCCAGGGGATCGGTACGAGACGGTCGTAATTGTTAGAGGGCAGCACGCCGAGGGCAGTGGCGCGGGTGGGTGCAGGAAGGTCTGCCAGCACCTTGGCTGCGAAGGGGGTGATCGCCGAAGAAGGGATCACGCCGTTGGGATAGGCAACGCCGGTGACTGGATTGGTAACGGCAACGCCCATGTTGCCAGCGCGCTGCTCAGGAGTTGGGAGAGTGGCGAACTGGAGAGTGCGCTCAACGCGGCGGAAGCCTTCGTAGTCTGCGAAGAAGAACATCTTGTCTTTCTTGATGGGGCCGCCGACTGCGCCGCCAAACTGATTCTGAATCAGGATCGGCTTAACGCCTGTAGATGGCTTGAAGAAGCCAACGGCGTTGAGCTTGGTGTTTCGTAGAAACTCCCAGGCCGCACCGTGAATCTGGTTGGTACCGCCGCGGACGCTGGCGTTGATGACAGCGCCACCGGCACGGCCGTATTCGGCTGAAAAGTTGTTGGTTTGAACTTTGAACTCTTCCACCGCATCGGGGCTCAACTGCACTACCTGATTGGAGAAGCCCTGGTTGGAGGTGCCATAAGCATTGTTGTCGACGCCGTCAACCATGAAGTTATTGAGGGCGCTGCGTAGGCCGTTGACGTTGAAGGATGCGTCACGGTTGGTGATGGCAGACCTGCGGACGCCAGGGGCGAGCAGCGCAAGGTCAGCATAAGAGCGGCCGTTGAGGGGCAGGTTGACGATAGCGGCTTTGGTGATCACCTGGCCACGGTCGCTTGAATCTGCCTCGAGTGCGGC
>JBIPMY010000133.1:0-14119 GCA_044376335.1 Bryobacter sp. | reverse complement strand
CTCCGATTTACATTCCTTACGCGATTGAATGTCAGGGGCAGATCATTCAGGTCTATGACCCGCTGTATCACGCACCGCTGGATGCGCCGGCGGAATCTCTATCTGTTCTATCTAATGCAGTGAGCGATAGCTTTGCTTACGATAAGCGCTACTTCCGGTCAAAGCGGCCCTTCATCACCACTGGTGGCGAATTGACGCTTCAGAACCTCGACTTGAGTTTCAACCCGGCAAGCAAAATCTATGACGCGCCATTTCAGGTGAAGGCGAACAACGGGATCTACCTGATCGATGACTTTGGCCGCCAGAAGGTAACCCCGTCTGAGGTGTTGAACCGGTGGATCGTCCCGATGGAACGGAAGATTGACTATCTCAACTTCCAGCAGGGCGGCAAGATCACCGTGCCGTTTGAATGCTTCCTGGTTTTTTCGACGAACTTGAATCCAGAGCAACTGGGTGATGAAGCATTCCTGCGTCGTATTCAGTACAAGATGTTTCTACGCAGCCCGGGCGAAGCGGAGTTTGCCGAGATCTTTGAGCAGTTTTGCAAAAAGATGGATGTACCGCTGGCTTCAAACCTTGTGGGCCGCTTTCTGACTAAGTATTACCGGAGTGGCAAGAAGCGGATGCGTCGTTGCCATCCGAGGGACGTTGTGATGCATGCGATTGATCACATCCGATTCGAGCGGCTTCCCTGGGTTTTGACTGAAGAGGTGCTCGATCACGCCTTCAACAGTTGTTTCACCACCGTGAATCACTTCGACGACTAGCCCTGTTTTGCCACCTTATCAAGCAATTCCGCATTTGCGATGATGCTTTGCTTGCCCTCAGACTCGATCACCAGATGGGTTGGAGTTATTGAGCTCAGAACACCGGTTTCGCCTGAGAGCGTGAGCGGTTTGCCTACTTCAAGAACTTTCCTGGCATAGAAGCCTGCTGCGAGATTACGAACGATGTCGCGTGTGCCGAGGCCGAAGGAGAGGCCAAAGGCCAGGGCTGCTCCTCCAAGCACGATGCTTGTGACGATACGAACAATCTCGGTATCGATCTTGAGCTGTGCGATTGCCATCATGGCGCAGACAAAAAGGATTGTGCTGGAGACCACCTTGCCAAGTGCTGGTGCGAATTCAATGCCTGAAGTCTCTGCTGATTGGGCGACCGTCTGGCCGGCGAATTGACCGATTGATGAGCCAAGGATCAGCAGCAAGAGCGCAGCAACGATGTTCGGCAGGTAAGCGAAGAAAGCACCGATCGCGCTGGAGATCGCTGCCAGGCCTAATGCGTCGGCAGCCGTGTTTGCCAGAAGCAGCAAGACGAGGAAGTAAGTGGCGCGGGGCAGAATCAGCGACAGGGGCTGGGTTAAGCCAAGCTGCGTGAGTGCCTTCTCGACGCCGAGCTTTGCTACCAGGGAATCAAAGCGCAGCTTTGTGAGCAGGTACCGCATGCCGATCTCAATGAGCTTGGCAATGGCGAGGCCAACGATTACGAAGAGGATGCCAAGGGTGATTTTGGGGACTGCGCTGATGGCCGAGTCGGCCAAATTAGCGAAGGCCTGGAAGAGTTTTTCTTTCATTTGCGAGGCTCTTTCGTGGGACTGATTTCACCGGCTGCTTTCAGGAATTCGAGCAATACGAGCTTGGGTAATTCCCAGCCGAAAGTTACCGCCTGGGAAGTGGCTGTTTTTCGTTCAATCTGCCGGCGTACGCGCCCGACGAAGTCTTGTTTGGGGTTGACTTCCTGATCTTTCAGCTCATCGATGGGGAGCGGGTCCATTATGCGTATCTTTCTCTGAATTGTTCACGCGCGCGCTTGATGCGCATCTTGGTTGCCGACAAGCCAAGGCCAAGGGATTCGGCTATTTCCTCGTAAGACAGCTCATCCATGTCGCACATCACCAGGGGAATGCGAAGGGTTGGCGGGAGCGAATTGAGAATGGCTTCGATGCGGCGCTGCTGGTCTTGCTGATCCAGGTCCCGTGGTGCTTGCGGCTCTACCTGCAATCGCTCGAAGGTGCCGGATGTTTCGTCGTCGATGGACTGAGCAAGCCTGCTTTCTTCTTTCTTCAAGTGACTCAGACAATGATTTACTTTGATTCTTTTGAGCCAGGAACGAAACGAGGAGCGCCCCTCGAATGTCTTGAGCGCAAAGAAAGCCTTGACGAAGACTTCCTGGGCAAGATCCTCGTAGTATTTTTCGTCGCGAGTGAGATAGCGGCAATTGGCCAGGATTCTGCGCTGGTAGCGTTCGACCAGTTGTTCGAAGGCACGCAGATCGCCTTCTGGCGCATTGAAGGCGGCTTGGAGTAGGTCGAAGTCTGGATCCGTTATTGGCGTGTCCATGAGTGGAGGGCTGGAAGATTGAGCATCTCACACCAGGGAGACCGCTGTGTTGCCGGAAAAGTCACATTGAAGACGCACAAAAATGTTTTTGGAGAAATGTGACTTTCGTGGGGACCGCCAAGTCTTTGGGTGGGAAGACCCGAAACCCTAAAAGGAAAAAGAATGTTAAACGATTTCAAAGCTTTTGTGATGCGCGGCAATGTAGTGGATCTGGCCGTAGGCGTTGTGATTGGTGGTGCTTTTGGCGCCATCGTCACATCCATGGTGAACGACGTAATCATGCCCCCAATCGGCATGCTGCTTGGGAAGGTGGATTTCAAAGAGTTGTTTCTGAGCCTGAATGGACAGACTTATCCGACGATGGCGGCGGCAAAGGCTGCAGCGGCTCCAGTGATTGCATATGGGCAGTTTCTAAATACGGTTACTAATTTTCTGATCGTGGCCGCCGTGATCTTTCTGGTGGTTCGTGCGCTCAGCAAATTGCAGAAGCCGGTTGAGGCTGCTGCGCCGACCACGAAGGACTGCGCGTTTTGCTGCTGTGCGATTCCGCTGAAGGCAACCCGCTGCCCAAACTGTACCTCTGAACTGGGTAACTCAAGGACAATAACAGCATGAGAAAATTTTCAAGAATCGCGTGTTTGATGCCGGCTCTGGCATGCCTGATGAGTGCCGATCAAGTGGTGCTCAAGAATGGGGACCGGGTAACGGGAAGCATCGTTAAGAAAGACGCCAAACAAATCACGATTCAGACTGACATGTTCGGACTGGTGAGTACGGCTTGGGATCAGGTGGTTTCAATCATCGCCGATAAGCCGCTGAACGTTGTGCTGCCAGATGGCAAGACCGTTGTGGGTACGCTGCGCGAGAGTGGCGGCAAGGTGGAGATTGCATCCGGTGGCACCACTGTTGCTGTTGCGCCGCAGGAGATTACAACGATACGCAATGCCGCAGAGCAGAAGGCCTTCGAGCGGCTGCTGCAGCCGGGTTGGCTCGATCTTTGGGCCGGTGGCGGCAGTATCGGATTTGCCGGTACCAGCGGCAATGCCAAGACAACCACCTTTACGACCGGGCTGACGGCTGCCCGCATTACGCGCACCGACAAGACATCGATTTACTTCAACACGATCAAGGCATCGGCACTGATCAACAACAGGAGCGCAGGGACTGCAGAAGCAATCCGTGGCGGGTTGGGCTATAGCCGCAATCTGTCGCCCAGGCTCTTTGCCAATGTCTTTAACGACTATGAATACGACAAGTTTCAGAACCTTGATCTGCGAACCGTGTTTGGCGGTGGTCTTGGCTTCAAGGCGATCAAGACGGACCGCATGACGCTGGATGTGCTTGGTGGTGGCGCGTACAACTATTCACGATTCAATACGCCGTTGATCCGTAAGACAGGCGAGTTTTATTGGGGTGATGACTTCACCTTCAAGTTGAATGCAGCTACGTCGTTGTTCCAGTCTTACCGCATGTTTAACGACTTGAAGTCGCCTGGAACCTACCGCATCAATTTTGATCTTGGTGCATCGACGAAGATTTCGAAATGGCTGGTCTGGAATGTATCGATCAGCGACCGTTATCTGACAAACCCGGCGCCGGGCCGGAAGACCAATGACTTGCTGTACACGACTGGACTGGGCATCACGTTTGCCCGCTAAAGGAGAAATAGATGAGTTTAAACAAGCGGTTGACAGCCGAGTACCTTGGTACATTCTGGCTTGTATTTGGGGGTTGCGGAAGCGCTGTTCTGGCTGCTGCATTCCCTCAGGTGGGGATTGGCTTACTCGGGGTCTCACTGGCCTTTGGCCTAACGGTGCTGACGATGGCTTATGCGATCGGGCATATCTCGGGTTGCCATCTAAATCCAGCCGTTTCCATTGGACTTTGGGCAGGCAAGCGTTTTCCGGCGACAGACCTGATTCCGTACATCATTGCCCAGGTGTTGGGCGCTGTGACCGGGGCCTGGGTTCTCTACCTGATTGCCAGTGACAAAGCCGGATTTAGTCTCTCTGGTGGCTTTGCCGCTAATGGTTTTGGTGAGCACTCACCGGGCGGGTATTCGATCACGGCAGCATTTCTCGCTGAGTTCGTTCTGACGATGATGTTTTTGCTGATCATCCATGGGGCTACCGATAAAAGAGCTCCAGCGGGATTTGCACCGATTGCGATTGGCTTTGGTTTGACACTGATTCACCTGATTGGGATTCCAGTGACAAATCTTTCGGTGAATCCGGCGCGCAGCACGGGGCCGGCAATCTTTGTTGCCGGTTGGGCGATTGAGCAGCTTTGGTTGTTCTGGGTAGCTCCGATTGCTGGTGCTGTTGCTGGTGGAGCTATTTATCGCTGGCTTTCGGAGGAGTAGACAGCGATTTAGAGGGGCCTCAATCTCAGGTTCCGGAACCAGGCTTCATCGCCGTGGTTCTGGATGAGAATGGGGCTCTTCTTTTTTGGTTGATCAACCAGGAGCTTGTAGACGGGATGAGTCTCTCCCCAGCGGGCTTTGGCGCCTTTGGCGATCTCGGGGCTCTTGAGACTTGCGTCAACTACCTTCTCGCCGTTGACCCAATGTTCCACGTGGTCGCCTTTGACGACGAGCTTGGCGGTGTTCCATTCGCCGGGCTTTTTTGAGGTGAGTTTGCTGGGCCCGATGAAGCTGTAGAGGGCACCGGTCTTTTGCTGGTCTGGCAGTTTGTAGCTGTAGTTGTTGTCGTCGATCAGTTGGAACTCGAAGGCTACGGTGTAGAGCTGGCCGTGTTCGTTGGGCTTGAGTTTGGTGCGGTCGCTGGGGCGGCGGGTGTATTCGTCGCGCAGGGTTTCTTCAAATTTCTTCACTGGACGCTCGATGCTCTCGTTCATGAAGACGGCGTCCTGGAGGCGGTACTTGATGCCGCTGTTGCCGCCGGGGCTCACCTTCCATTCGAATTCGAGTTCGAAGTCGGTGTATTCGCCGAGCGAGAAGAGGTCTTCGTTGATCCAGGGTTTCTTGTTGGACTTGATGGCTCCGTCTTCGATTGAGAAAGAATTGCCAGGGACGTTGAGCTTGCTGACATCGCGCCAGCCTTTGAAGGTTTTGCCGTCGAAGAGGCTTACCTGGGTGAAGGCGGGTAGTGCCAGAAGGCAGATCGAGAAGAGAAAACGTTGCATCGCTGCCTATCATATAAGAGCAATGCAATGGGTGGTTGAGTATGTATGGGCCGGTGAGCCAAATGAGGGTGGGCTGCGAATGCTTACGGCGATCGAGGCAGCTTTGACGCCGGATGCCGGGGTTAGGGTGGTGCGGTTGATCGAGATGCCGCAGGAGATGTTTCGCTTTGAGGACGGCGTGCTTGAGGCTGGGTTTTCGCGCGATGGTGTGCCGCCGCAGGATTTGCGCGATTTACTTTGGGCGATTCTCTAGGGCGACGCGGACGTTGCGGTTGTAGCCGGAGGCTTTGGTGCGAGCGACTGGCGTCTTGCGGAAACGCTGTTTGAACTGGTCTTCGGTGAGTTCTTCGAGGGGTGGATTTGGGTTGAGGGCCTGGAAGCCGGGTTCTTTGCTTTCAGGGGCGCGGCGATTCCAGGGGCAGACATCCTGGCAGATGTCGCAGCCAAAGAGGTGGTGGCCGAAGGCTTGCTTGAGCTCGTCGGGGGCTTCTGTTTTGGCTTCGATTGTCCAGTAGCTGATGCAGAGGTTGCTGTCGACTTCTCCGTCGACGATGGCGCGGGTGGGGCAGGCGTCGATGCAACTGGTGCAGGTGCCGCAGCGGTCTGGCGGAGGGCTGCCGTAGCTCGTGGCGGGGAAGGGAAGCAGGAGTTCGCCAAGAAAGAACCAACTGCCTTTGGGTTCGTTGATGAGGCAGGTGTTTTTGCCGATCCAGCCAAGGCCGGCTTCTCTCGCGTAGCTGCGCTCGAGCAGCGGGGCGCTGTCGACGGCGACGCGGTAGGGGAAGTCCTGGTTGAGGGCTGCCTTTAGGCGGGTGGCTGTGCGGTGGAGGCCTTCACCCAAAACGTCGTGGTAGTCTCGCGTGCCCCAGGCGTATCTTGAGACGGCGGGGTCTGTGGGGCCGGGGGTGTTGTAGAGCTTGCCGACGCAGAGAATGGTTTGGGCTTCGGGGAAGATGAGGCGTGGATCCTGGCGGACTTGCGCACGGTGATCAGTGAGGTAGCCCATCCCGGCCGCGAGGCCGCGATTTACCCAATCGATGTGCCTTTGATGATCGGGGTGGGGACGGGCTGGGGTGATGCCTGCCAGCTCGAAGACTTCTGAGAAGGCAGCATCAAGAAGGATTTGCGCATCGACAGGCACAGTGTCATTATCGTCCCATGTGGTTGAGCCTGGCGTTCATGATGACAGTGGATCTGGCGTCGATTCTGAAATCGATTGATCAGCCTCGGGCGCAGAAAGAACTTGTTGCGCTGGCCAAAGGTGGGGATCTGGATGCGCGGTGGGAGGCGGTGATGCTGAGCCGTCAGGGGCGGTTGCCGATGCTTGCTCCGAAGGTGGCGGATGGGTGGTTTCAGGCGGCGTTGGCGGCGAAGCGGCCCGGGGCGTGTCTTGAAGAGGCGCGGGTGCGGATTGAGAAGAATCGTGAGGCGGAGGATTTGCTGCGGTGTGCGGCGGAGGGGAACTTGCCAGAGGGGCAGTATCTGCTGGGGCGGCTGATTCTGAACCGGATAGCGGCCGAGGATGAGCCGCACCGCTACGAGGGGCTGGCTTGGCTGGCACTGGCGGCACGGGCTGGCTTTGGTCCTGCGACGCGCCGGTGGGAGATGCTGGCGCAGGAATTGCCCTTTGAAGACCTCGAAAGAGTAGAACAAACGACGAAGAAGCTGCCCCTGCGGGGTTGATATTCGCCTTTTCTTTGTATATTGTCCTTGCAGTTCAACTGGAGTACGTGCATTTCGACCCCAGAATGCAGCCATTCAACGAAGAGTTGATGTCTTCTTAAATCGTTTCCATTAATCTCGCATTATTATGAGTGGGCCAACCCACCAAACCATTGCGACTCTATAAGGGAGACTATGTCTAAATCTGTCAAGTTTGTCGAAAAGGCTGCATCGCTTGCTGCGAACGCCACTTGGGCTGTATTCGAAAAGCTGAATTCCATCAACCCGAATCCTTCGTTTACCCCGAAGTGGTCGGATAAGCCGTTGCTCAAGAGCTACCAGAAGACGAAGCCGCCACTTGGCTGGCCGCGCACCACAGATTCACTGTGCCCCAAGTGCGTGCCTGACATCCGCAACAAGATCATCAACGGCGAACTGCCGGTTGAGATCCTCAAGAATCAAAAAGTTGGCGAAATCAAGGCCCAGATCATCGAGCGTGATGGCAAGATCCTTATGGTTAAGGATTGCCCCACCCATGGTCACTTTGAAGACGTGATGGCGATCGATGCCAAGTTCTTCAAGCACCTTGAAGAAGTATTCCCCGGCCGTGACATCAAGGCCCATAACGACGAAGACCTGCACAACCACGGTTCGTCGACGATCAAGCATGGCCGCGGTTCGGTATTGACCATCGACTTGACCAATCGCTGCAACATGATGTGCGACCCCTGCTTCATGGACGCCAATCAGGTTGGCTTCGTTCATGAACTTTCATGGGAAGACATCACGACGATGCTGGACAACGCGCTGAAGATCAAGCCGCGTCGCCAGATGTCGGTTCAGTTCTCTGGTGGTGAGCCCACCATGTCGCCTTACTTCCTCGACGCAGTGCGTTACTCCCGCAAGGTGGGTTTCAACTCCGTACAGGCCGCGACCAACGGTATCGAATTTGCCCGTTCGGTGGAATTCTCGAAGCAGGCCGCTGAAGCTGGCCTTCGCTATGTGTACCTTCAGTTCGACGGTATCGGCAACGCTGCCAACTCGCACCGCGCAGTAGGCAACCTGTTTGACGTGAAGATGCGTGCGATCGAAAATTGCTGGTCGAACGGTATCGACATCGTTCCCGTAACGACGATCATCAACGGCATCAACAACGAACAGGTAGGCCGTATTGTTGAGTTTGCTCTCGACAACCCGAAGAAGATTCCGTTCCTCAGCTTCCAGCCTGTATCGTTTACCGGCCGTGACGAAGAAGTTACCCCCGAGCGCCGCGAAGCACAGCGTTACACGCTGTCGCACCTCGCCCATGACGTGAAGGGTCAGACCGGCATCGGTGTTCCCGAGCGTGACTGGTTCCCGATCTCGTTCATGAGCACCTTCTCTGACTTTGCTGACCTCGTGCACGGACCGAACGCCGACTGGGGCCAGCTGTCTTGCGGCTGCCACCCGAACTGCGGCATCGGTATGGCCGTCATGGTGGACAAGGAAACCAAGGAAGCAGCGCCTGTAACGGCCTTCCTCAATGCAGCACAGTTCTCGAAGGACGTTGCGAAGTTGAACGACGCAGCCCGCTCGAAGTTCTGGTCGCTCTTTGGTGTTTCGATCGCGCTGATCCGCAACTACGATCCGTACAAGGCTCCGACCCACTTCCGCATCATGGACTTGCTCAAGAAGTTTGACAAGTCGATGGGTGCATCTGGCAAGAGCTACGGTAAGGTGACCGGCGAGCGTACGATGGCCGACATCGAAATGCGCCGTCAGGACCGTTGGAACTTCCTGTTCATCGCAGGTATGTGGTTCCAGGATCTGTTCAACTACGACTTCCGCCGTACCGAACAGTGCATCATCCCCTACGCCACGCAGGAAGGCGAAATCTCCTTCTGCGCCTACAACACCGGTGTGGGTTGGAGAAACATTGTCGAGAAGATGCACATGACTGCAACGCTCACCAAGTGGTATGAAGAGCATGGCCGTCACAAGATCTACGCCGGCAACAAGAATGTCGACATGAACTCGATCGACCACTCGCTGGTGTTGAACCAGGACGCAGTGGAAGCCGGCAAGCAGACCGACCTCGACTCACAGGGCATCGCCAAGAACGCCCGCGAAGAGAAGCTCCGCGCCCGCGCCCAGATGATCAAGGAAGCAGAACATCACAAGGAAATGGAAAAGCTGTACCGCAAGGAAATCCTGAAGGAACAGACGGTAGAGGGCTTTGTGTCTCTCGACTCGATCAAGCCTGCTGGCTTGATGGGTATCGCACCTGCTCCCAAGAAGGAAGAGACCGCAGGCGCCCTCGGCGACTAGTCTTTTCTTCAACAGTTCGACAAACGAGAGTCGCAAACTACGTTAGTCTCGCTCAAGGCCGGAACCTGAAAATGGTTCCGGCCATTTTATTTGTGGCATAAGATATTGGTTGATATGTCTATGACCCGACGAAGCCTTGTTGCTGGTGCTGCGCTTGCGCTGCCCTCCCTTGAAGCAAAGACCCTGAAGACTTTTGGCGCTCAGCTTTATACGCTGCGCTCGATCATTAACGAAAAGCCGCTGGAGACGTTGAAGTCGCTTGAGGAGCTTGGCTATACGGAAGCTGAAGTGATTCGCGGCAACATGGACAAGGTTTGGTCTTCGCTGAAGCAGACGAAGCTGAAGCCGGTGAGCCTGCATATTGACACGAGCTATTTCTTTAAGGACATCGACAAGCTGAACCCGACGCTTGATGACGCGAAGGCTAAGGGGATCTCGTATGTGGTTTGCCCTTATATTGCTCCTGCTGACCGTGGCGGGGTTGAAGTGATCAAGAAGCTGGCCGATGTTTTGAACAAGACGGGTGAGCGGGCAAAGGCGGCGGGGCTGAAGCTGTGTTACCACAACCACGCGTTTGAGTTTGAGCCGGTGGCGGGTACTGGAGATCGTTTGATTGATGTGCTGATGAAGAACACCGATGCCAAGCTGGTGGGCCTTGAGTTTGACATCATGTGGAGCCAGGTGGCGGGCGTTCCGCCGGTTGAGGTATTTCAGAAGTACACGGGCCGTATTCCGCTGGTGCATTTGAAGAATGTGACTAAGATGCCGACGCAGTATAACGAGCGTGTGCCGAAGGAAGCTTTCCAGAGCGTGGGGACTGGTGTGATCGAGATTGCGCCGGTGATGCGTGCGGCGGTGGCTGCAGGGGCGAAGCACTTCTTTGTCGAGCAGGATCAGACGCCTGGGAATCCGCTGGATAGCTTGAAGCTGTCGGCTGAGTATTTGAAGAAGTTGAGCTACTAAAGCCCGACGTCGGGATTGATGATCGTTCGCCACATATGGGCTACGGCAGAATTGTCGTAGCCCAATCCTTCTTTAGGCTGCTTGAAGTGGCGGCCGATGATGTCGGTGAACTTGGCGGGGTCGACGACGTGGTTGGGGTCGAAGGAGTATAGATCGTTCACCGTTACCATGCGGGCGGCCATGTAGAACTTGTGTTTGCGGGCGTAGTCGTGGGCTTGTTTGATGTATTCAGGCGGGACGTAGTCTTTGCCGAAGATCTTGTTGTAGAGGATCGGGTACTCGTAGTTGACGCTGGGGTCTGGGAAGAAACGCAGGGCCTGGTGGTAGCGGATGGCGAAGGTGACTTTGGGGGAGACGTAGGGCTCGTAGAGTTGGGCGGCCCACCAGCCGTGGTCTGCTTTCATTAGCGCGTGGGCGGAATCATGGAGGAGGCAGGCGAGGACAATTTCTTCGGGCATGCCGGAGGTGAGAGCTTTGTCGGCGCTCTGAAGGATGTGGGTGGCGGGGTTAAAGCGGAGCTTGTAGAAATCGAGCAGAGTTGGCTTGGCGGGCATCGCCGGGAGTTTGGCGACGTTGTCGGTTTCGCCTGCGACGCGATTGCCGAAGGGTGTGGATGCGCCGACGGCAAAGAGGGTGCCGACGCCTTTGCGGAAGGGGCGGGTCTCGATCTGGTCTTCGAGCTCGGCGACTGTTGGGGTGTTGAGGGGGACGCCTAGCTTGGCTGCCATAGTGGCGTCGAGTTGCTGGGAGAGATAGTCTTCGAGGGCTTCGGCGCGGGCTTCGGGGTTCATCAGTTCGACGACTGACGCGCCTCCGAGTGCAGTGATCACTTTGCGACGATCGATATCCATTTGGTGATGAGGATAGCAAATCGCGCTAACCTGATAGTTGGGTAATTACGTTTGAAAATAGGTTTCGTCAGTTTAGGTTGTCCCAAGAATCTTGTGGATTCAGAAGTGATGATGGGGCAGCTTGCCGCGCATGGTCATGAGCTCACATCGTCTCCCGATGATGCGGATGTGATTGTCGTCAACACTTGCAGCTTTATCAATCCGGCCAAGCAAGAGTCCGTCGATACGATTATCGAGATGGGCAAATACAAGGAGCATGGCAAGGCCAAGCGGCTTGTGGTTGCTGGGTGTCTTGTCGAACGCTTTCGCGGCGAGATCGAAGAGAGTCTGCCGGAAGTGGATGCCATGGTTGGCACCAATGACCTCGAGAAGATCGTTGCGGCTTGTGAGGGCGAAAAGTTCAGCCTGGAGACGACGCCTTACCTCTACCATGACCTTTCGCCTCGCGTGCTCACGACGGGACGCTATTCGGCTTACATCAAGATCGCTGAAGGGTGTGATCACCCTTGCACGTTCTGCGTGATTCCTCAGTTTCGCGGGGATTTTCGCAGCCGGCGCTTTGAGTCGATTGTGGCTGAGGCTACGCGGCTTTTTGATTCTGGTGTTCGTGAGATCAATTTGATTGGCCAGGATACGACCAGCTACGGGGAAGACCTTGGGATCAAGGATGGCCTTGCTCATTTGCTGGGGAGCTTAGCTTCGATTGAGACTCCGTTTGAGAAGTGGGTGCGTTTTCTGTATTGCTACCCAAACCGGGTGACGCAGAAGATGCTTGATACGATTGCCGAACATGCGTCGCTGGTGAAGTACATCGATATGCCGCTGCAGCACTCGAGCCGCAATGTGCTGAAGCTGATGAAGCGTGGGTCGAATGGCGATTTCTTCTTGAAGTTGCTTGAGAAGATGCGCGCGACGATTCCAGGCGTGGCGATTCGTACGTCGATGATTGTTGGCTTCCCCGGCGAGACGGCTGCTGACTTTGAAGAGTTGAAGCAGTTTGTGGAAGCGGCGCAGTTTGATCGCCTTGGTGTGTTCAAGTATTCCGATGAAGAGACTTCGAAATCGTTTGAGCTCGGCGACAAGGTGGATGGCCGCACGATTCACAATCGCCAGCGTAGCCTGATGGCGGTGCAGCGGAAGATCTCTCGCAAGATCAACAAGAAGTTGATTGGGCAGGAATTCCCGATTCTGATTGAAGGCCCGTCGGAGGAGACAGATATGCTTTGGCAGGGCCGCTTGCCTTCGCAGGCGCCTGAGATCGACGGCTACTGTCTGATCAATGATGTGTCTGATGGGCCGCTGGCCAAGGGCCAGATCCGCCGGATCCGTATCACCGAAGCTCACGATTATGATTTGATTGGTGAGGTGTTTGGTGCGCCGGAAACGAACCTGCCTCGATTCACCGAAAATCCATTTCCGATTCTGAATGCTGCGCCCAAGCGTCAGCACCAGCACATTTAACTACGATGCTCCTCAAGGCCAAGTGCCCCCTATGCCGCAAGCCTTCCAAGCAAGGCGATGACTACTTTCCTTTTTGTAGCGAACGCTGCCAGATGATGGATCTTGGCAAGTGGGCGGATGAAGAGTACCGGATTCCGGGCGAAACGATGGATGAGTTGCCGGCCCGGCGCGAGGATGACGCGGACGATGAAAATAGCCATCGCTGAAGTAATCGCTACCAGTTTTTACGCTGGATATGTGCCGAAAGCTCCCGGTACAGCAGGTGCTCTTGTGGGTGTTGTTGGCGTGTACCTGTTGCATCACTTCGCCTACTTTACGCCGGTGCATCTGTTGGGGCTGGTTGTGATTGGATTGTTGCCTTCGATTTGGGCGACCAATGTCCTGATTGATGAGTTGAAGTTAAAGGACCCTCAGTGCGTTGTGGTGGATGAGGTGCTGGGGCAGATGCTTGCGTTTATTTGGTGTGATCTGGACAACCCATTGAGTTATCTCGTGGCGTTTGGGTTGTTTCGGGCCTTTGACATCTGGAAGCCTTTCCCGGTAAATCTCTTTGAAAAGCTGCCGCGCGGGATCGGTGTGATCGCCGATGATCTGATGGCGGGCTTCTACGCGGCGCTCGGGATTTACATTCTCCACAACTTTCTCAATCTGCCTCTGTAAAAATAGAGTTAGATCCCTCATGTCTTCTATTCACATTGATCGCGTACAGCCGGAAGCGGCGTTGCCTGGTGGCGAGTTCACTATTCGTGGCACAAATCTTGGTGGTGAAGTTCGTCCCGAGGTGCTCTTTGGCGATGCGCATGGGGCGGTGGTGGTTGGCTCAGGCAGCATGGTGATTGCACGCGTGCCGGATGCTCCGAGCTACGGAGAACTTACGGTGAGGCGCGAGGGAGCTGTTTCGAACGCCTATCATTGCGCCATCGGGATTCAGGTGGCTGATAGCCTGCATCCTGTTGCAAGCCCGGCTTGTGACCAGGAAGGTAATATCTATACGACCTTTTCGGGGAGCCGCGGGCAGAAGACGGCTGTATCGGTTTACAAGATCGATCTGAACTACGATTGCCGGCCCTTTGCCAGCGACATCATGAATGCCACGGGGCTGGCCTTTGACCAGGACGGGATGCTGTATGTGTCCTCGCGCAACGACGGAATCATCTACCAGATCACTCCCTCTGGAACCATGACGACATTTGTCGAGGGGATGGGAATTGCTACCGGACTCGCTTTTGACCCGGCGGGGAATCTCTATGTTGGGGATCGGTCTGGGACAATTTTCAAGATCAACCCGGCGCGTGACGTATTTGTTTTTGCGACGCTTGAGCCGTCGATTGCGGCATACCACCTTGCCTTTGGGCCGGATTCTTATCTTTATGTCACCGGGCCGACGACTTCGAG
>JBIPMY010000475.1:0-4434 GCA_044376335.1 Bryobacter sp. | reverse complement strand
GCCTCCCCCGTGATCTGCAAAAACCGGTTCGATGTCATCCGGATTGCCTTCTCGTTATCGATCCCTCTCCCCTCCAGCAGAATCCGCCGCCGCGCATAAAGCGCCAGCACCGCATCCCCAATCCACGCTTGCTCCAGAATCTCTCGCTCTCTTGCTTTGGCTCCCATATCTTCCTTCTGTATAGTTTAGTTTGATGCTGCACTTGCTCCTGCTCACCTGGGCCCAAACTCAAGTCGTCCTCCTCGGCACCGGCACTCCCAATGCCGACCCTCTCCGCTCTGGCCCCTCCACGGCCATCGTAGTCAATGGTTCTTCCTACGTCGTCGATCTTGGTCCCGGCGTCGTCCGCCGTGCCTCTGCCGCCGCAGAGAAGGGAATCAAGGCCCTCGCCCCGGCCAACCTCAAAACCGCCTTCCTCACCCACCTCCATTCCGATCACACCGCCGGCCTCCCCGACTTCTATCTCATGCCTGCCGTTCTAGACCGTCACGCCCCTCTCAAGCTCATCGGCCCCAAAGGCACCAGATCCATGGCCCGCCACATCCAGGCCGCCTACAAAGAAGACATCGACAACCGCGTCCACAAACTCGAAAAAGGCGATCCTGCCTCCTACCGCATCGACGTCACCGAAATCAAACCCGGCGTGGTCTTTAAAGACGCCAACGTCACCGTCACTGCCATCGCCGTTGAGCACGCTGGCTGGCCCCACAGCTTTGCCTTCCACTTCCAGACCCCCGACAAGCGCATCGTCGTCTCCGGCGACACCGTCTACAACGAAGCAATCGCCAGGCTCTGCAACGGCTGCGACATCCTTGTCCACGAGGTCTATAGCGAACTCGGCCTCACCCGCCGCCCGCCCCAGTGGCAGGCCTACCACCGCAACGCCCACACCTCCGGTCCTGATGTCGGCAAGATCGCCGCACTCGCCAAACCCAAGCTCCTCGTTCTCACCCACTTGCTTCTCTGGGGCGTCCCGGAATCGCAACTCACCAAAGAGATCCAGTCTACCTATACCGGTCCCTTTGCCATCGGCAAAGATTTAGATGTTTACTAAGAAGAAATGAATCACAGGCCAAAAAGGAAGCAAGGCATTTCAGAAGCCGCACTGCTACGATTCACCTGCTGCATCGTAATGTGCCTTACCTCTCTCCTTGCCCAGCCAGTATCCAGCAACATAATTGGCCTCGTCGAAATCCCTGCTTTGTTTCAGCAGCCTGAAAATGGCACTTTGAGCCCCAGGCCAGGCATCCCGTTGAAGCTCTATAAGAGGCCAGATCTGCGCTCCCCGGCACGCCTTCTGGACTCAGTAGAAAGTCTCGATTGGGTAGAGCTGGGTTACGAAGACCAGCAAAGCATCGCAGTGTTCTCCAGAACGA
Source organism: Bryobacter sp. (assembly GCA_044376335.1). Lineage (GTDB taxonomy): Bacteria > Acidobacteriota > Terriglobia > Bryobacterales > Bryobacteraceae > Bryobacter. Next base: position 3,058 of record JBIPMY010000475.1, on the reverse strand, counting down.
AGCAGTGGCTTGAGATTGGCCTCAAAGAAGGCAAAGCATGGATTCAGTGGAAGCCAGGTTTCAAGTTTCACGACTTGGATACTTTCTTTGGCGTCTCCCGTGACTCGCTGGGACACGATTACTTGACCAACCCGGAATCGCGACTGGCAAAAGCTCCAGGCCGCGCACTCACTCTTCCGGTGCCCGAAAAGTTCGACACCTTCAACATTGTGGACACCTTCAAGTTCAAAGGCCAAAAGTGGCTCAAGCTGGAATTCATCAGTGGAAAGCACGCCTGCGGCGGAGAGAACGAAGAGGCAAAAGTCCTGGCCTATGGATGGCTGCCCCTCTTCAACGCTGAGGGCAAGCTGAACTTCTGGTACCACAGCCGCGGCTGCTAAAGCCCGTCCTGCCCTGGCCCAAAGTCATAAGGAAAACTGCCGCCGACAAGTTGGCGTTCTACATCTTCGCTAACCAGGCGACTCGCCCAACCCTTCGCATGGAATCTAAAGTTTAGCCTCAAAGCCTCCGATGGCGGCACTGAGGACGATTCAATGACTTTTGCTCTTTGGGCCATCATGTTGGCAGGAACTCTACCGTCCTGGCTTGACTTGCATCCAGGCATGAAGCCAGCGGTTGTGGACTCTCCAGGGATGGTCGAGGTGAGCTACTTGTTTGCCGGCAAGCCAGCGGAGGCTGTGGAGCATTACAAGGAAGTATTTGCCAAAGCGAAATTGGCGTTTGGGCCGAATGCCGACGGGATTGGGATGGCGGCACGGGTTGCCGCACCAGACTGTGATCTGATGCTGCAGTTTCACCCGGCACCAAGCGGGACAACCGTTAGGATCTATTGCGCTTCGAAGACACCTCCAGCGCAGGCCAGCACGTTTTATGTGCCGCCAGCGGGAACTGGCCGCTACCAGGCACAGCGGGTTTCGGCCACTAGCAGCACCAACCCTCATGTACCAAAGAACGATGCGCCTCCTCTACAGTGGCCAGCATGGCTTCAATTGATCGGCACCAATCAGGCATTGCGCACAGAGAAGGTCTACATCGAATCGATGCCGTGCTTGCGAGCTGGCTACACGGTGGCTCCATCACAACGTAAGCCCCTGATCATGGCCTATCGTGACCTGATGCAAAGCTATGGCTTCCGGATAGACCGAGTCACCTTCTCCACGGGCAATACGATCACTGGAGCAGTGGTCGAGGACTTTCGCGGATACGTCGAGGGGATACAGTCGCCAGATGGGTCGTATGGATCTGCCTCCACCATCCTGAAGGTGTCATTCTCGCGGGGAGGCAGTCTGAGCGATCCCGGTCGGATGTCGGTCTGCGTTTGCGTGCGGGGAAGCACAAACTAAGTACGCCCGGCATCACAACGCTCGCCGGGTCCGTAGCGGGCACCTCTGGCATAACCCCTTCTGCTCTTGCGCCATGGCGTCGTGCCACCGTTGGGACCCCATCCGTCCCGGTCTTGTGGAATCTCCCGATCGATTTCGTTGGTCCAGCTCTTCTGCCCACCTCAGTGGAATCGACAGCAGCCACATCCGAGACATAGCCTTCTGCCGCAATCCGGGGCCACTCAAAACTGGCAGGAATTCCTGAACACAACCGCCACCGAAGGCAATACGCCACCTATTCCGGCCAACGCCTTAGTTCTGGATAGTTTGTGAAGCAGGCGATGGCCGCCCCGGCAACCAAAATGGAAGAGTCAACAACTCGTTTCCTCCCTGCCACAGCCTCCCGATTTTCAGAAAGAGACTATACCGAAGTCCTGGCTTCGAGTGGGTAACAATCGATGAAGAACATTGTCGCGGTGACCAGTTTTAGGGCAAAAGTGAACCCGGGACAGATCAGGCTTTCAGTCTCCCTAGCTGCGAACGACAAGGATCGGTGTCTTCAGCGCTTTCAGTAGAAAGTCAACGTGCTGGTCTTCTGTCAACTGATCAAATGGCGTAAGTTCGCTAAATGCCCAGGACGAAGAATCTACCGATTCTGCGTTGTCCCAGTAAGGTCCCACGATTCCCGCCATCCAACCTCTATCCTCGGCCCAGTGAAGGCTTGGGGCGCGAAATCGAAAGAGAAAGATCTTTCCGCTTCTGCCTGGCTCTGAGATTGGCATCGCACGAACAAATTCGATTGCGGCTGGCGCAGAACCCAACTCGTTCTTATGCATTAACCAACAAGCCAACTCAGACTCAGCGATCTTGTCAATTTCTCGATCCAGGGCGGGAAACAAGTCAGCCCTTCCCATTTCGGTCAACCTCGAGAAGAGGTGATTTCTGGTCACTGGAATTTCAGCAAACTCCATTACCAGATCCTTGGCGGAAGGAAGATTGCCCTGGACCGCTTCGATGGCCGGTGAGATCAACTTTTCTAATTTATAATTGCGCATAACTGACGCTAGAATCGAGTTAATCCAGCCAGCAATAAACAGGCCAAACAGTAGCGCACAAATACCAAGAACGATCCAAAGAAACATCGTCATTTACGATGCTGATCGGCAGAAGTCAACTGTACCAGTAGAATGGGAATTCCATCACTCTGATGTGTCCCAGCGCTAGTTGTCCATTTTTCTCACTGTTTTTTTGTCCTCTCTTCCAAACTAAGCCACAAAATGCCTCAAGACTTCCTGACAAAATCCGGCGCCACGTCCTAAGTGGCAATGAATCTGCAACTTAGTGCAAAGCCAAAAATCTCGGATTTTCACCAGATCACGTTTGGGGCGGATATGCCCGCTCCAACTCAAAAATCACCCTGCAGCAACCAAGCCAAGGGAAAAGACAGTCGAAAACCTGCCTGGCCACTCTCTCCTTAAATCTCATTTTCGACATCTCTTGCCGCCTCCTCCTCCCCGCCTGCCCACACCGTTCCGCCGATGAGAACTTTAGCATTCACAACAATTTGTGAATAATCTAAGTCCATCCCTATCAAAGCTTTACCGCCAAATCCCACCCTAAAAACTTGCTCCAGCCACCGAATAATAGTTTGAGGCGTGGGCCCGCACCCATCCTCTGGCTCTTTGACATTTGAATATCCCCAAAAGTTGCTGACGCCACAAGTGTCTTGCGCGGCA
>JBIPMY010000132.1:0-14224 GCA_044376335.1 Bryobacter sp. | reverse complement strand
GCCTGCAGCCTGAGATCCGGTGTTGGTGGCATTGGCAAGAATCGTCGATACAGATGTTGCCGAGCCGTTGCCAATGTCTTGTCCTGAAACACCAACTGCCTGAACACCCTTCAGGCCAAGGCTTTTCGCGTCCACCGTAGAGTTGCTCAGATCAACCGAGGCCGATCCGTTGCTGATGGCTGTAATGCCATTCGAGGTTTTGCCGCCGCCGATAAAGACGCTAAGAGACTTGGCGAAACCGCCGCCCGTGTTGAGACCAATCGCCTGCGACTGACGGTCAATTTCTTCAACAACCGATTTGAATTCGCTGTTCAGAACAGTGCGAGACCCCGTAAAGGTGCCAGACGCCGACTGTGTCGCCAGAGTACGAGCGCGATCGAGAAGCTTTGAGATATTGTTAATTCCGCCATCGATGATCTGAAGCTGGCTCAGACCGTCGTTTGCGTTTCGGATACCTTGATTAAGAACCGCCTGATCACTGCGAAGGCCGTTGGCGATTGCAAGACCCGCGGCGTCATCGCCCGAGTTCACAATACGCAAACCGCTGGTTACGCGATTGATCGTCTTGCCCTGGAAGTCACTGCTGTTGTTGATATAGCTCTGCGCCTGTAGGGACGCAATGTTGGTGTTTGATGAAAATGCCATGATTCACTCCTTTGTGTTCAACCGTTCGGAAATCCTCTCCAAACGAGTGGCCTTGCACCACCTCGGCATCGTTGCTGATAAGAGCCATATCGGAACCCGGTGCGCCAGCTTGAATCAGAGTGTGCCAACTTGAAACAAAAATTTGCCTTAGTGGCAAATGTTTAGCCCTGTTTCGGAGGGGGGGCAGTGAGTCGCAAGCGCTTGGAGGCCTCTTCGAGCGTCTTTGGTGCTACATCATGAGCCGAATCGAGATTGGAAGCTCTGGTAGCGGCAATTTCACGTCGCAGGATCGAGGTCTCACGCGGAGCGCGAATACCAATTTTGACCTGGTTGCCCTCAACCTCAAGGATGTCGACTTCGATCGAATCGCCAATCAGAAAACCTTCGCCGGCACGTCTGCGGATTACTAGCATGAGGCTTGCTCCTGTGGCGCGGTCGCAGAATAAAGGGGCTGCCTTGCGGAATAGCGCGCATCTTCGCGGATGGATTGCACACCGAGGCCCACGTCCCGACGAATCACCACCGGGCCCAGCAAATTCGCCGTCGGTTCTTCCGGACGCGCAAAACAAAGTATGACAAGCCAGTCGAGCTTCGAAGCCTGGCTGCGGCAATCGGCAGACAATGCGAGGGCTTCGCAGTCCTGGCGCGGCAGCACCATATCGTAATTGGGGGAAACCAGCGGCAGGGGCGCACAAACAAAGGACAACTGAGGGGTTGTTACACTTTGCAGGAACTTGAGCGGCACGCTCTCAGCGGCTTCAATCAACAAGAAGCGATGTTCTTGCTCGAATCCTGGCAAGCCTGCCGGGAACTCAATGACTTCATCTTCTTGAAAGCGTACAGTGCCGAAGCGGACCGTTTCGATAGACAGCATCTACGGCCTTATCGGTAGAGGCCCATACGCCTTTAACCTTAGCTAGCGAATACTGGCGCGCTCAAGACGGTCGAGGATGCCGGCCCAGGCCGAAGTTGATGGAGGGGCTTCTACAGCAATCCAGTCATAACCTTGCAAATCTGCCTGGTGGAGGGTGTCGTAAAGAATTGCTGCGTATTTTTCGGGCTCGGCCGGCATTACTTGCGATTCGACGGCATCCTGCGGATTCGACCAGTAAAGATAAATCCCTTTTCCTGATTTGGGAAGCGCTTGATTCTCGCTCAGAAGATAGAGTGGGGTTCTCGGCGAGTAGTGTTTGGCATGCAAACCGGGCGAAGCGTGGGCAAGTCCTGCCTGATCCAGCAATAGGATGGGGCCGAGGTAAGCCTCAATCGCTTCGCGGCTCACCATACCGGGGCGCAGGAGTACTGGCTGACTTCCAGTGAGGCTCAAGACCGTAGATTCAATCCCGACTTCGGCGGGGCCTGCGTCGAGAATCAGGTCGACGGCATCGCCGAGGCCGTCGGCTACATGCTGCGCCGTTGTCGGTGAGAGTTGCGTGAAGCGGTTGGCACTGGGGGCGGCGATGGGGAGGCCGGATTCTTCGATCAGCGCAAGGGCGACAGGGTGGGCGGGCATCCGCAATCCAACCGTAGCAAGACCAGCCGTCAGTTCTACCGGGATCCTGTCGTTCTTCGGAAGCACCAGAGTCAGTGGCCCCGGCCAGAAAGCTTTGGCGAGGAGATCGGCAGATTCCGGCCAGTGAGTTACCAGGCCTTTGGCCATGTTGACACTGGAAACATGTATGATCAGGGGCGAGGTTTTTGGCCTCTCCTTGATGGCATAGATGCGGTTGATGGCAGCGGGGTCAAGCGCATTCGCGCCCAGCCCGTAGACGGTTTCGGTTGGGAAGGCGACAACCCGGCCTGAGCGAATGAGAGCGGCCGCCTGGGCGATTTGCTCCCGGCTGACCATTAGTCGGGCATCTCGTCTTTGGCGTCGCTGGCGGTTTTGCCGGTCTTTTTGTAGACAAGCCAGGCGTGCATGAAGGCGTCGATGTCGCCATCGAGGGCACGGTCTACGTCACCGACGCTGAACTTGGTGCGGTGGTCTTTGATCATGCGGTAGGGAGCAAGCACGTAGCTGCGAATCTGGCTGCCGAAGTTGATTTCGAGCTTGGAGTCTTCGCTCTTTTTGTCTTCGGCGCGGCGCTTCTCGAGCTCGTGCTCGAAGAGGCGGGCCTTCAACTGCTTGAGGGCACTGGCACGATTCTTGTGCTGGGAGCGCTCGTTCTGGCACTGGACGACAATCCCCGTGGGGATGTGTGTCATGCGGACTGCGCTCTCGGTGCGATTGACGTGCTGGCCGCCGGCACCAGAAGCGCGGAAAACGTCGGTACGGACATCTTCGGGCTTGATCTCAATCTTGATTTCGTCATCGATCAGCGGGTAGACATAGACGCTGGCAAAGCTCGTATGACGGCGGGCGTTGGCGTCAAAGGGAGAAATGCGCACCAGGCGATGCACGCCAATCTCGCTCGACATCAGGCCATAGGCGTTTTCGCCTTCCACCTCGATGGTGACGCTCTTGATACCGGCGCCGTCGCCATCAAGCTGGTCGGTGATGGTGGCCTTGAAGTCTTTACGTTCAGCCCAGCGCAGGTACATGCGCATGAGCATCTCAGCCCAGTCCTGGCTTTCGGTACCGCCGGCGCCGGGGTGGATATTCAGGATGGCAGAGAGATGGTCGTGCTCGCCGCTGAGCAGCATGCCGGTTTCAAGCTGGGAGAGCGCATCGCGAAAGGTGGCGACTTCGGAGTTGAGCAGTTCCAGAATGTCTTCGCCTTCGCGGCCCAGTTCAAGCAGGGCGGCGACATCGGAGCTCATGGTAGCGATGCGGCGGTCCTGGTCGAGGGTTTCGCCGAGGCGCTTGCGCTTCTGCATTACTTCCTGGCTTTTTTCGGGATTGTTCCAGAATTCCGGATCGCCGATTAACTTTTCCAGTTCGTCGAGTTGTGTTTTCTTTTTGGGGGCGTCAAAGATAGCTCCGCACAGATTCGGCTTGCTGGCGGAGCTGATCGTACTCCCGCTCGATTTCTTCGAGGGTCATAAACTACCAGTTTACTGTGAGACCGGTGAGTTGAATTGGGTCTTTACTCTTGAATCACAGGAAACGTAGCGGACTCGGGGATAATCAAAGAAGAAGAAGGAGATTTATGAAGAAAACTCTTGCCCTGATGGGGCTGGTTCTCACGAGCAGCCTGTTTGCTCAAAGTAATGAAGAGAAAAGGCTTAAGGCGGCCGGTGATGTTTTGCACGAGATTATGGAAGTTCGCGAGAAGGCGATTCCTCAAGACTTACTCGACAAGAGTGAATGCGCAGTTGTCATTCCCAGTCTGAAGAAGGGAGCGTTTATTGTTGGCGGCAAGTACGGCAAGGGCTTCTTTACGTGCCGTAATGCAAGCGGAGATGGCTGGGGATCGCCGGCGAGTATCATCGTCGAAGGCGGCAGTGTCGGTTTTCAGATCGGCGGCAGCGAGAGCGACGTAATTTTGCTCGTGATGAACAAAAAAGGAGCTAACCGGCTCTTGAACAATCAATTCAAACTGGGTGGCGAAGCAAGTGTGGCGGCAGGCCCGGTGGGACGTACCAGCAGTGCGCAAACCGACATCCTGCTCACAGCTGAGATTTTGAGCTATTCGAGAAGCCGTGGTGTGTTTGCCGGTATCTCGCTCGAAGGAGCCACTTTGCGGCAAGACCTCGACGGCAACAAAGACCTTTACGGTAAGACCATGACGAACAAGGAAATCATCGAGGGCAACCCCAAGCCCCCGGCAGCAGCCAGCGGGCTGCTTGCAGACTTGAATAAATTCTCACCGCGCAAATCCAAATAACGAGGATTTTCCGGTTCAGAGCCCCAGCCCTGAAAACAGGCCTGGGGCTCTTCGTTTTTGAATTTGATCATAATGGTGGAATGCGTATGTCGTCGATGTGCGGGATTCTGGCTACGGCCATTTTTCTTGCCAGCTGTGCTCCGAAGATAGAAGAGGTACAAAGCGAAGTGTCGTTTGCCCAGGATGATCATTCTTTTGCCAAGCCGGCAGAGGCTCGGGTTCTGCACAGTGAGCTCGATCTGCGAGTCGATTTCGAGCGGAGAGTTCTAAGTGGAACGGTAACCCACAAGATCCAGGGCCGCGGCAAGATCATACTCGATTCGAAAGATTTGAAGATAGAGAAGGTGGAGGCGTCTGCCAATGGTCAGGACTTCAAGCCTGCGCAATTCAAGCTTGGCGCGGCAGACAAGATTCTTGGGTCTCCACTGGAAATCAGCTTGGCTGAGGGAACAGGATTTGTTCGAATCACCTACGAGACCAGCCCAACTGCGGTGGCCTTGCAGTGGCTGACGGCAAAACAGACGGCCGGCAAAGTATCCCCTTACCTCTACACCCAGGGGGAGCCAATTTACACTCGAACCTGGATTCCCCTTCAGGATTCACCCGGGATTCGCATCACCTATAAAGCACGCATCCGCACGCAGCCGAATTTCTTTGCCGTTATGAGTGCAAACAATGATCAGCGCACGGCCGCCCCGACGGGTGATTATCGCTTTGACATGACGCAACCGGTGCCTCCCTATCTACTGGCACTGGCTGTTGGCGAAATCCAGTTTCGGATGATCGGCGGGCGCACCGGGGTCTACACCGAAAAGGCAATGCTGGACGATGCGGCTAAGGAGTTCTCTGATCTCGATGCGATGGTTGCCTCGGCAGAACAGCTTTACGGCACCTATCGTTGGGACCGTTATGATGTCCTCGTCCTACCGCCCAGCTTCCCGATCGGCGGCATGGAGAACCCAAGGCTCACCTTTGCCACGCCTACGATTATTGCCGGTGACAAGAGCCTTGTTTCGTTGATATCGCATGAGCTGGCGCATAGCTGGAGCGGGAACCTGGTAACCAATGCCACCTGGAGCGATTTCTGGCTCAACGAGGGCTTTACGGTTTATGTGGAGCGCCGCATTCAGGAAGTACTTTATGGAAAGCAGCGCAGCGAGATGGAGTTTGCCATTGAGATCGGCGAATTGAAAGAAGAGATGGCGAAGCTGCCAGAGAAGGATCAAGTGCTCCATGTCGATCTGAAGGGCCGCGACCCGGAGGAAGGTGTGACGCTGGTTCCTTATGTGAAGGGTGCCCTGATGCTGCGGGCGATCGAAGACGAGATTGGCCGCGAACGCTTTGACCCCTTCGTGCGCGGGTACTTCGATCATTTCGCATTCCAGAGCATCACGACGGCAACCTTCGAGAAATACCTGAAGGAAAAGCTTCCCAATCTGAAGCTCGACGTGAAGGAGTGGATTTACAAGCCCGGGTTGCCTGCTTCCACACCCAAGATCAATTCGTTTCTGCTGAACACGGTTGATGAGGAAGTGGCGAAGTGGAAGAAAGGGCAGGCACTTAATCCCAAAGAATGGGTTGCACAGCAATGGCTGCACTTTCTGCGTGCGTTGCCTGAGACTCTGACGGCAGAGCAGATGGCCAAGCTCGACAAGGATTACTCATTTACGCAGTCGAAGAATAGCGAGATCCTGGACGCCTGGTTGCTGTTGGCCGTTCGCCACAAGTATGCGCCGGCGCAGGGGGCGCTTGAGGAATTTCTCGGGCGTGTAGGCCGTCAAAAATTCATCAAGCCGCTCTATCAGGAGATGGCCAAAACAGCCGAAGGCAAGACCCGGGCCAAAGCTCTGTTTGCCAAAAACAAAGAGAACTATCACCCGATTGCAGCTTCAGCCATTGAAGCTCTACTTGCGAAGTAGGAATTGCCCGACAAACATAACATCGATGCCGCTTGAGTAAAAACTACGAACGGCATCGCGTGGGCTGCACACCAGAGCATCGCCGAAGAGATTGAAGCTGGTGTTGTAAAGAACAGGAAGGCCTGTGCGTTCTCCTGCAGCAATCAGCAGGCGATGGAAGAGCGGATTCTCGTCTTTCTCGACGACATGGAGGCGGATGCCGTCTTCGCCGAGCAGCGCTGGCGCAAACCTGGCCCGGTATTCCGGCTTGACGGTTGCGACGCTAGCCAGATTACGGGCATTGGCACTGCTTTCAAAGTATTCTGCTGCATGCTCGGCAGGAATAGACGCGGCAAACTTACGGAAGGCTTCCCTGTGCTTGATGAAGCTATTCAGGTTTTCTGTCGCGTATGGATCGAGCGGCGAAGCGAGGATGCTGCGATTGCCGAGGGCACGGGGGCCGAATTCCATGCGGTCTTGAAACCAGGCGATGATGCGATGTTCTGCGAGTTCGCTAAGGGCAGACTGGATGAGCTCGTCGGTGGTGAGCAGGAATTTGGGGCTGAGCTTACAGTTTTCAAGAACTTGCTTGATCGCTTCCGAGTCGTAGGAAGGGCCGAGAGCAAGAGACTGTAGCGGGAAGCGCGGGCCATTGCTCGCGGCGTAAGCGGCACCGATGGCGGTGCCTGCATTGCCGGCGGCAGCCTGGACGAACACGTTGCTGAACTGCCCGGAAGCTTCGAAAGCACGCACCAGCAAAGCGTTAAAGGCAACGCCACCAGCAAGGCAAAGATTCTCAGACTTGCCAGCCATGGCCAGAGCGCAACGCTCGATGGCGCGCTGCAAGCCAGCGGCAATGTGTGGCTGCACCGCAGCACCTGGCGCGCAGCCGTCGGCGAGGCCCAGGGCCTGATAAAACTTGGCGCTAAAGCCGCCTGCGCCAAGGCGGTCGCGATCGAGATAGCTGCGATCGAGCGAGGGCCATGATTCAGCCTGGTAGCCAAGAACAGATTCAAAAAGAGAGACAAAGCGGTTGTCGCCAGCGGCAGACATCCATTGCACTTTGTGTTCATCCGCCCGCGAGCGGAAGCTAAGAAACTCGGTTACACGGCCATAGAGATCGCCGAGAGAATCGGGAAAGTAGGATTCTTTTTCGAGTTCCAGTTTGCCTGCGCTGGCTTGAAAACGTGCGGCACAGCGAAGGTCGCCTGCTCGGTCGAGAGTCAGGACAGTTGCGTCAGTGAAGCCGGAAGCGTAGAAGGCACTGGCAGCATGGGCAGTTTGATGATCGAGAATGAGCAGCCGGGCATTGGGGAATAGCTGCTTGACGCGAAGGCTGAGCAGGCTATCGGGAGAAGAGCTGAGTGGGCGGGCAATGGCCACCTGATGAATGTCTGCCGATTGCAGTTTGGCGATTGCAAGAGTTGCTTCGATTGCTTCTACGGGCAGAGCGCCGGGGTTGTGATTGCGGGCAATCTTGCGTTGTTCGATTGCGGCGACGATCGTACCGTTTACGGCAAGAGCGCATGCGGCATCATCGAGTAATCCACCGAGCCCAATCACGTTCATACAGCGAGCAACCTTTCAATCGATTTTTTGCGCCCGAGGGCGGTGAAGACATGGAAGGCGCTGGGGCCAACAGGCTGGCCGGTGAGGGCGGCCCGCGAGCCGTTGATCAGGATGCCAGCCTTGAGGCCACGCTCTTCGGCGATCTTGCGCAGTTCCGCTTCGATGGCGGCTTCGCTGAAGTCTGTAGAGGCCTCGAGGCGTGTACCCAGCTCCCGCAAGCCTTCTCTTGCGCCAGCGGCGTTGAGTTTTTCGAGAGCGGCAGGATTCATTTCGTAATCGTCTGTAAAGAAAGAGCGGCAGAGAACGGCAAAATCATTGAGCGTCGACATGCGCAAGCGCAGGATGTCCACTACGGCGGGCAACTCTTCGTCGCTATAGGGGATCGGCAGCCCGGCACGCACAATGCTTTCGCGCACCAGCGGTGTGAGCTCGTCGAGCGGCATAGACCGCAAATGCTGCGAATTGAGCCAGGTGGCCTTGGGGTCGATCGGGTCTGCTTCGCTGAAGTTCACCACGGCGTTTGAGCGGTTGATGCCTTCAAAGGAGAAGACATCGATCAGTTCCTGCCGCGACATTTGTTCGCGATTGTTTTTTGGGCTCCAGCCCAGAAGGCACAAAAAGTTGATGTAGGCGTGGGGCAGGAAGCCAGCGGCTTCGTAGGTCATCACGCTCACCACAGGGCCATGCTTGCGCTTGGAGAGTTTTGCGCCATCGGGTGCCACCAGCAATGGCAGGTGCGCGAAGACCGGCACCGGGGCACCGAGAGCTTCGAAGATCAGGATGTGCTTGAAGGTGTTGGACAAGTGATCCTGCCCGCGGATGATGTGCGAGATTTTGAGGTCGATGTCATCGGCGCAGGATGCCATGTGATAGGTAGGCATGCCGTTGGAGCGCAGCAGTGCGAAGTCTTCAATATCGTTGACGCTCTTGGATTGTGTCGCGTAGACGGCATCGGGAAACTTGATGTAGCGGGCTTCGTGGCGGGGTACGCGGAAGCGCAGGACGAAGGGTTCGCCAGCGTCGGCGCGGCGCTGGGATTCTTCGGCGCTCATCTCACGGGCGTCTGAGTTGAAGAGCCAGGTGCCGGGGCCTTCGCGGTCGTCGTCGCCCTGATGGGCGGGGGTGAAGTCGCGATAGGCGTGGCCGGCGGCGAAGATCTGCCAGGCAAGGCGCTGGTGCAACTCAATGCGGTCGCTCTGCCGGTACTGCTCATCCCAACTGAGACCCAACCATTTCAGGCCGTCGAAGATGGAATTCAGAGAAATGTCGGTGTTCCGTTCGACGTCGGTATCGTCGATACGGAGGATCATCGTGCCTTGATTGTGACGGGCATAAAGCCAGTTAAAAATGAAGGTTCTGGCGCTGCCTATGTGCAAATATCCCGTAGGCGAGGGGGCGAAGCGAACTCGTGGCATCAAACGCTCAGGATAGCATCGGGGGGAATCGCCGACAGGCGATTCTCGAGGTCCTGGAGTTGGGCGGGGGAGAGTTGCTCGGCCCGCAAACCAGCTTCAGGCTGGGCGTCGATGGCGGCTTTTCCGTAGAAAGGGGCCAGATTGTTACGCAGCGTCTTGCGTTTATGAGCGAAGGCGCGCGAGGCAAATTTGAGAAAACGTTTGGCCTCGGCTGCATCAAAGATTTTGGGTTCGAGCAGGATCACTGCCGAATCGACTTTGGGTGGAGGAGAAAAAGCTGAGGGCGGGACGTTGAAAAGAATCGTTGCCTTGGAGTGAACCTGTGTGAGGACACTCAGGTAGCCGTAGTCGCGATTGCCGTGGGCTGCGGCCATGCGCAGGGCAACTTCTTTCTGAACGAGAAAGACGGCGCGCTTCCAAACGCCAGCGGCCTCAAAGACTTTGGATGCGATCGGGGAACTGATGTAGTAGGGCAGATTACCAGCGATGACACATGGTGCGAATTCCTGGAGATTGGCATCGAGGACGTTTTGATGACGCACCTCAAGCCGCGTGTCGGTGGCGAAGTAAAGGGCGAGGTGCGAGACCATGGCCGGGTCAACTTCAATTGCGATCACCTTGTTTGCCCGCGGGAGCAAGTAGCGGGTAAGGGCACCACGGCCCGGGCCAATTTCAACCACCAAATCCTGTTCGCCCTCGGGGCAGGCAGCGGCGGCGATACGTTCGAGGATCGACTGGTCTCTAAGAAAGTGTTGTCCGAATTTGCGGGGCAAATTAACCCTTCACGGTGATCGCCGAGGCACCGCGCCGCAGCGTCAGACGCAGCTTCGAAGGTATCGCCTGGCCGAAGCTAGTGGCGGGAGTAAACTCGGTGAAAAGCAAAGTACGTTCGACACTGCGGCGCACTTCGATGTTCAGCTTGGGGTTGCCGTTGACGACACGGTAGTCTGCGATGCGGCCCAATTCGTCGATCGAAACTTCCACTTCGGCATCCGCCGTGGGTGGCTCGAAAGGCGCCAGAGTCTTTGCGGCCGGATCGGTGTACAGAGCGGTTGGGCGATCTTCAACGAGGGCGTTGGCCCGCACTGGCTGGATCTGGATAAACATCGTGAAAACCAGAACGGCGGCAGCAATGCCACCGGCGCAAGGCAGCGCCAGAGGGCGCATCATGTTGGCCTTCCATAACTGGAATCTGTTGTTGAGCCTCACCAGAAACACAGGCGCATTGGCCCATTTCTGGCGGCGGGAGGCTTCCTTGCTGGCAGCGATCTGAAGGGCAAGGCTTAGGTCATGGTTTGGCCGCCGGGATGGCAGGGCCTTGAGCAGGGCGCGAACTTCGTGGTGAGCGTTTTCCTTTTGCATGATGCCTCCTTTTAGGATTGTCCTGTCACGGTCTGGGCAGACCAGCCAAATGCCTGTGCCGGCTTGAGCATGGCCTCAAGCTCTACACGAAGAGCTTCGCGCCCACGCATGATGCGAGATTTCACGGTGCCAAGTGAAATCTGCAGGACTTCTGCGATTTCGTCATAATTCATGTCTTCTATATCGCGTAAAACGACAGCCGATCGGAAGACGGGATTGATTTTTAGCAGCGCTTCTTCGATCAATGCCCGAGTTTCATGGTCGGCAGTCAGATCGAAGGGCGAACGGCATCGATCCGGCAAGACGTCGGAGAGGCCAAGATGATTCTCGTCGCTCGCGCTAATGCCCACTTCATTCTTCTTATGTCGGCTAAACCAGCGCCGATGATTATAGGCCTCATTGACGGCAATTCGGTAGATCCAGGTCTTCAGCGTGGAATTGCCCTGGAAGTGCCCCAAATTGCGGTAAACCTTGACGAAAATTTCCTGAACCACGTCGGGTGCATCTACCGGCTGATTCAGCAAGCGGTAGACCAGATTGTAGACAGGGTCTTCATAGGTGCGCAGCAATTCTTCGAATGCTTCGTCTTCGCCCTGGCGGAGTCTTTCCACAAGGAGCGCGTCTTTATATAGCTGTGCGGCTGGCTCGCCGCCTTCGTTACGAAATCCCAAACTGTTCTCGGCCATTTCCGGGCTCCTGACAGTGATCTTACCGCTCTATTGGGTTGGACACCACATGGGCCTCTTCAGTTCCTGCTAAGTTCAACTCATGTTTGATTGGCAACAAGAGGCCGAAATTCTGACCAACCGCTACGGGACAGAACGGATGAGAGCGGCGATTGAGACTTTGTCTGAGGCCTACCGGGCCGGGCGCAATACTTTGGCACCGCGGCTGGATGACCAGTTGCTGGTGGCGGCGTATCTGGCAGTAAGATTTCCGGCGACTTATGCGGCGAATCGAGCGGCAGGGGAGGCGATTGGGGAGGCACTTGCAACCCGAAGCGGCCTGGAAGACTTTGCCCCGGAATCGTTGCTCGACCTCGGTGCGGGGTGCGGCGCAGCCGCGCTGGCCGCGACAGAGCAGTGGCCTTCGCTTACGACGGTGACGGCGATCGAACAGATGCCCGCCATGGTGCATATAGGAAAACAGGTTCTCCCGGAGGCCATCTGGAGGACCAGCAAGTTTGAAGAAATTGCCGAACTGCCAGCGCACGATGTGGTGGTTTGCAGCTATGCGCTTGGCGAAGGCCGCAGCGATACGCTGCTGGTGGAGAAGGCATGGAAGGCGGCAGGCCAACTGCTGATTCTCATCGAACCAGGTACACCGCGCGGCTTTAACTGGATTCTTGGGGCACGCACGCGGCTGATTGAGCTGGGTGCTTCGATTCTGGCTCCCTGCCCTACCGCTGCCCAATGCCCGGCGAAAGATCTGGACTGGTGCCATTTCTCGGCGCGACTCAATCGCAGTGCGCTTCACCGGAGATTGAAGGGCGGCACGCTTGGATACGAAGACGAGAAGTTCAGCTATGTGGCAGCCTGGCGTGGGGATTTGGCTGAAGGCTTGCCAAGGGTCTTGCGCCACCCGCTGATTCAACCAGGCAGGATTGAAACCGAGTTGTGTATGGCCCCGGAGCGCCGCCGGGTTGTCACAACAAAACGCAATAAGGATGGCTTCAAGCGAGCCCGAAAGCTAGGATGGGGGGATGCATTTGATGTCGCTCCTGCTCCTAGCCCAGAGCTTTCCTCTTCAGACGACTGATTCCTTAGTCCCGCACAAGACGAAAATTACCCCTGTGGTTTACCGGGATCTCAAGTCAATTCGGGTCACCGGCGACGGCGATCAAAATCTGGTTGTGATCTCCGGAACTGAATTCTCGAACGGCAGCATTGAAGTGGAAATGGCTGGTGCGCCAGGGGCCGGGGCTTCAGCGACGGCGAGAGGCTTTGTGGGTGTGGCATTTCGCGTAACTGGGGATGCTTCGCGCTTTGAGGCCTTCTATCTTCGCCCCACCAATGGCCGGGCCGAAGATCAGGTGCGGCGCAACCACAGCGCCCAATACATCTCCACTCCCGAGTTTCCGTGGGAGCGGTTGCGAAAGGAGTTTCCCGAAAAATACGAAAGCTATGTGGACCTCGAACCCGGTGCGTGGACGAAGGTGAGGGTTGAAGTAGATGGCGTCAAGGCGCGGCTCTTTGTACATGGCAATAGCCAGCCCACGCTGATCGTCAACGACCTCCGGATGGGACAGGCCAAAGGCGCTGTCGCGCTGTGGCTCGGGCCTGGAACCGAGGCTCACTTTCGCAATCTGAAGATAACCCGAAGAGACTGACGATGGCCGCCATCATCAGTGCCATTTTGGTTTCGCGTGGGCCCTTTGAAGTAGTGCGCAACACCGTCCGGAGTCTGGCCACACAAAAAGGCGCAAACGAGCTCGAACTGGTGCTGGTAGGCACTCTTGGCCCAGTTGAGTTTTCTCCGGCAGACTGCAACGGCTTTGCCAGTATCCAAACCGTCCAGTGCACCGATGGAGCTTCTGTAGCAAGCGGAAATGCGGCGGGTGTACGGGCAGCCACAGCCCCCATCGTAGTGCTGTGTGAAGACCACTGCTTCCCCCAGCCTGGATGGCTCGAGGCTTTGCTGGAGGCCCATCGCAAAGGGATGGACGTAGTAGGGCCGGCCTTTGAAAATGCCAACCCAGGCAACACAATCAGCTGGTGCGATTTTGTGATTGGCTATGGCCCATTCATGCATCCCGGGCGAGGCGGCCTTAGGGATTTTCTGCCCGGCCACAATTCTTCCTACCGCAGGGCCGATTTGATTGCTCTCGACGAAAAACTCGAAGAATGGCTGGAGGCAGAAACAGTCCTGCATTATGAATTTTCCCGGCAAGGGAAAGCTCTATGGTTTGAACCCAAGGCCCGAGTGTCGCATCTGAACTTTGCGCTGTTTCCCGCGTGGATGAAGGTTCAATTCCACGGAGGCCGCGTCTTTGGGGCGTCGCGTGTTCTCAACTCGACTTTGGTTCAGCGCTGGATATGGGTCGTGGGATCGCCTCTGATTGCACCACTGAGATTCTCGCGAATTGCAGTTCTGCTATCCAGGCTTCCGGGGGGCAAGATGCGGCTATTGCGGATTGCACCCATGCTCGGCTTCGGACTCGCCGCAGACGCTGCCGGGCAATTCATGGGCTACGCCTTTGGCTTTGCCAACAGTCTGCTTCGTGTTGCCGAACTTGAGGCGAATCGCGTGGATTACATTCTGCCTCAAGACAGGATGAGCATCAACGGCAGCATTGTTAGGTAGTGGCCTTGCCCGATGCTGAATCGAATTTAACCCTCGTACCCTTGCGGTAAGCCATGTTGCACATGTGCGCGGCGGTAGCGGCGTAGTGGCCTTCTTCGGCGTTCTCGCGGCTGGGTTTGTTGTTGAGAATCGAATCGGTAAAGAACCAGTTGTGCGATTGTCCGGCTTCCACCAGAATCTCTTTGGGTTCGGGACGCGCAGGCCTTGGCTCATTTGCGTACTTGGCCAGGTATTCGTCGCGAAGTCGCTTTGGGAAGTTGAGGCT
>JBIPMY010000131.1:0-14291 GCA_044376335.1 Bryobacter sp. | reverse complement strand
ATCGGTCAGAATATCGAGGTAGCCCGGGCTTGTCCATTGCAGCATCACAACAATGACGATTGGCACAGTTGTCAGCACCAGACCCGTCAGTTTCCCATGCGCGCCAATCGCTCGAATCTCTCCGTCAAGCGAGGTAGAATCACGAAGTCCATCCGATACCCTGGCCAGCACTTCATGCAACTTGCCACCTGTCCTGCTCTGCATCCGGATGGCTGCTACAAACAGGCTCACACTCACGAGTGGCACGCGTTCGGATAGATGCTGCAGTGCCTGGTCCCAACTCCGGCCTAACTTCCACTCCTCCACTACCCTGCGGAATTCTCCGCCAACAGGTTGCGTTGCCTCATTCGCCACCATCTCCATTCCAGCCGCCAGTGCATGCCCGGCTCGCATAGCGCGTCCCAGCGAATCCAGGGCATCCGGAAAATGCAATTCAAATTGTTCAAATCGTTTTGTTCTCTTATTACTCACGTAAAAGAATGGAGCAAGCATCCCAACCACTCCGCCAATCCCAACCGCAACTGTCGGAAGCCAGTTGATCCGGGAAAGGATCACCACGATCGACGCGCCAGCCAGCAACATCATCATCGTGAATCTGCCTACCGACCAAGTCAGACCCGCCTCTGACATCAGCCGCCTGAGGCTCTTTGCAAATGTGAATCGCTCAAGCAGTTCCGCCCAAAAGGTAATGCTCGATATGTTTTGCGTGCGCAAAAGCAGCGGGCTGTCTTCTCCGCTGATCACGCTTTCTCCCGTCGAAGGAATTTCTACCTTAAACCAGGTCGTTGCCACATAGAGCCCCAACACCACCAAGGTGAAGGTAGCGGCAAAGATCGCTGTAAGCAGAAGACTGGGAGACATAGCGAACTACTTCTTCTGCACCGGATTGATGATCATCAGCACTTCTCCACCCCCGGGGCTCGCCCCTGGCGTCAGTTGTTCGCGCAGTTGCCCCACCTGATCGGCTGGCAAAAGACCGCTGACGATGGCCCCCTGATTCCGTTTTACCTGAATGCTGCTGTCGAGGCGTCGAAACGTGGTTCCGGATACCTCCGGCTGAATTCGCAATTGTGAAGACCCGTCAGCGGAATTTTCCTGCTCCTCGATGTGCACCTGAATCGAGGTCTTGTCGGAAGCCTTCCACGAAAATGCTCCTGGTTTGCCAGCAACCATTCTCGATCGGGCCAGCACCGGAGCTTTCATCTCATCCAGCTTCGCCATCAGGTTTTGCTGTGCCGAAGAGCTCGAAATGCTCAACGTATCAGCTCTCATCCCGGGCGCCAGCATCGCCATCTGTGCTGGCGAAACTTCGATCAAACTCACTTCCAGCTCAGCAGGCTTCACTGCTGCGCGCACCTGCGGCGCTCCTGGCGTGAAATTACTCGTTACCACAGGCCTGGCGGCTGCACCAAGATTGAGCACCGACGCAGACGCCAACGGTACAATCTCATGATCCTTCTGGTTCCGCAGAACCACCCGCAGCCTTGCCCCCGCATCGGCAACGCTCAACCGCTCTGCATCCTGAGGACTACTCAAAACGGTCAAAACCAACCGTCCCTGCAATTGCGCATTCGCCTCGCTCGACACGTTGTAGACTGTCGCGTTCTGCAGCAGTGTCTTCAATTCCACATCCGGCTCACCATTCTTCTGGCGGCTGATCAATGCCTGGATGTCCACCCGGTCTCCAGGATGAATCAGTTGAATCACACTCGATGAATCCGAAATGTGTACCGTAACTGCTCGCATCCCGTTAGGAATCCCCGATGCAAGCCCTCGCTCGCTCAGCGGGCTCAACAGACTCTCGGTCAAAACTCTTCCCGCCTCTATTTTGTCCAGCGTCCGTCGTCCCACCAGATCTTCGGCTCGTGCCGGCACAGGCATTCCAGGGTCAGCACTGGCCACAAGCTGGAAGTCTGAAGCCTTCAACACCTGACCCTTTTCCAGCCCATTTACGCTTACAAATCGAAGACTGTTCGACGTAGTTGAGGAGCCATCCATTCGACTCACAATCAACCCGTAAAAGATGCCGGTCGATAGTACAGCCACCACCAAGGCGATTACAACAAGAGGAACAACGTTCTTTTTCATAGGGTCTTTACGCACACTGCGCTAATGCACTCATCGGCCTATTCCCTTGAAGTCTTTACCAGCAAATCACCTTAGTACGGCTTTGTTGCCAGTACTAGAATGCTTTGTCCCAAGGCAAAGCGCCCGCCCCTGCCCAACCAATAACCCTCGAACGCCAACGGCACATAAAGCAAAGAATTCAATAATGAATTCGGCACTCCAACCCCACTTTGTGGTTCTTGCCGGGTCAATTCTTCCCACACCCGAAACTTGAACCAGGCCACTGGCAACAGCAACGAATTCGCATAGGACGCATCCAGTACCTCGAATCCCGCACCCCCAACTGCTTCAGTAATTCGTTGCCGCGTAAAGCGCTGCCGTTCGTGCGCAAAAATCGAGTGTCGGCTCCTCAATGCGTCTAGGGCAGAAACCCGCAAGATCAATTTCCCCCCGGGCTTGAGCACCCGCCAGAATTCCTCGAGCGCTGCCGCCTCGCCTCCCCGCGGAAAATGCACCAGCACGTCCAGACTCACCACCGCATCAAATGCCCCATCCTCGTACGGAAGCCGTGAGATGTCAGTCTGCACCATCCTGGGTACGCCGCTATCTTTCCCAAACGACAACCCGGCAAAGTCCAGGTCCACTGGAAACATCTGCCATCCATAGCGTCCGGCCAGCCACTTCGACATAAAGCCGGTCCCGCATCCGCCTTCCAGCACCCGCCCGAATTTCGCTTCCGGCAACCGGCCAATCCAAGCCTCCAGGATCTTGCGCATCCCGGCAAACCACCACATCTCTTCCTCAGCCCGGGCAATGTTTTGAAATTCTGCCGGGTTCATGGAATCGCCTTGAAAACCAATCTTCGCCGCACTCCAGCATGTTCAGGCAATTCTCGCCGGAGGCTCTCCTCCGGGTTCAGATAGTCACTCAGCCGGGCCCGGTAAAAGTCCAACGTCTTCTTCGCTCCCTCGACAAA
The DNA here is from genome assembly GCA_044376335.1 of Bryobacter sp. Taxonomy (GTDB): domain Bacteria; phylum Acidobacteriota; class Terriglobia; order Bryobacterales; family Bryobacteraceae; genus Bryobacter. Next base: position 11,248 of record JBIPMY010000131.1, on the reverse strand, counting down.
GGGGGTGCGCGGCTTCCAGCCAAGCAACCCTTCAGCCCGGCTCGAATCCGTGTGGTAGCTGCCAATATCGATCTGTTGCAAGTGCTCTGGAAAAGGAATCTTCTCCACATTGCCACTCAACGCAATTGCGATATCACTGAGTGAAATCGCCTCCAGTCCGCCAATATTGCATTCCCTCTTCGCTAGCTGCCCTGCAAGCCCTGCCGATAGAAATGCCTCCACGACGTCATCGACATACACCGGGTCCCGCAATTGGTCCCCTTCACCAAACACGCTAATCGTCTCGCCCAGCAGCGCCTTCCTTACAAAAACACCAAGAAATCCTTGTCCAGCGACGCTCAGGCTCATCCGCGGCCCATACACGTTGGTCAGTCGCAGTACGATCGCATCCAGATCTCCCAGGTCGCTCATCATCAGGTGGTACATCGTAGCGGCATACTTATGCACGCCGTTGAAGTCAACCGGCCGTATCGGATGCGCCTCATCCACGGGCAGATACCGGGGTTTCCCAAACACCTGACGTGTGCCCGCGTAAACCACTCTCACGCCACGGTTCAGCCGACGGCAAGCGTCCAGAAATCGCAGCTGCGAAATTGTATTGATCTGCAAATCCCGTTCGGGATACTCCATGGAATGGATGTGGCTGATTTCCCCGGCCAGGTTAAACACCACCTGCGCCCCGCGAATGGCCTCTTCATACCCTCCTGGCTCGCTGAGATCGGCCTCGATTAACTGCACCTTCGATCCAGCCAGATTCGCCCGATTTGCCCCGCATCCAGGTACCAGCGCATCCACCACAGTCACCATCGCTCCCAGCTCATCCAGCCTCAGTGCCAGATTACTTCCAATAAACCCCAGCCCCCCAGTCACCAGTACTGGCAACCCTTTGTACCGGCTCAGATCAAGCATAAAATCGTCGTACCGCCTCGGCACATTCTTTCACTTGTTCCACTGGCAGCTGTGGCCACAAAGGCAGGGACACAATTTCCTTTGCTGCTTTTTCCGCATGTGGCAGCGACCCCGGCTTTTGCTTGGCCGCTGCAAACGCGGGATGCAGATGCAAGGGCACAGGATAATGAATCCCCGTCCCAATCCCGAGCTTTCCAAGGTATTCCCGCAACCGGTCTCGTTTGGCCGCTCTCACCACGTAAAGATGACAAACACTCTCAGGCCCACGGCGAATCACTTGCACGCCATCCACCCCGGCCAGCATCTTGTCGTAAACCTCCGCCAGCCTGCGCCGCTGATCGTTCCACTGCGCAAGACGCGGCAGAAACGCATTCAGATAACAGCACTGCAGCTCATCGAGGCGCGCATTGATCCCCTTGACGTAAGCGATCTGGTTTTGCGGCAAACCCCCACTACCACGCCCGCCATCCCGGATCTGACGCAACCGCCTGGCAAAGCTAGCCTTGCCGGTCAAAATCGCCCCGCCATCACCAAGGCAACCCAGATTCTTGGTCGGATAAAAGCTCAGCGCAACATAGTCCCCATACTGGGTAAAAGGCAAGGCCCCATGCGATTGGCATGCGTCCTGAATCAGCGCCAATCCATGCTTCTTCGCGGTCTTGGCAATCGATCGAATCTCGCAAGGCTGCCCGTAAAGATGCACCGGCACCAGCGCCGCCGTCTTCTTCCCGATCCGATCTGCCAGATCCTCTGCATCCACCTGCAATGTCTCGGGATTGATATCGGCAAACCGGGGTGTCCCACCTGCGGCCGCAATCGAGACTGCCGTAAATGGCGCAGTCAGCGCCGATGTCAGTACTTCCTGTTTCGCGTCGGTAATCCCGGCATCCCGCAAGCAGATCTCGATCGCCGTAGATCCTGAACTCACCCCGATCGCAAAGCCCGCACCCATCGCCGCTGCCAGTGATTCCTCAAATCGGCTCAACTCCGGCCCGAGGATAAAAAATCCCCGCTCCATCATCGAGTCGAGATTCTGCTGCCATACGCCTTGCGTCTCGGCAAGTGAAGGTTTCAGGTTAACTATGGGTATGCGCATTCGCCCGCTTTAGCCCCAGACGTGGCAGCACCAGCAACCACCACCACAGCCGCAATAACTGAAACAAAGTCGTGAACAGACTCTTCACCCGAAAGAACTGGCTCTTGCCGTGCAAACGAGGATAGTGGTGTACGCCCACTTCCTCTACATCCATCCCGCACAACTCCAGCTTTCGCACCAGTTCAACGCAGATTGTGCCCGATGTCGATTCCAGGTGAATCAATTGCAAGAGGCTCCGCCGGATCAACCGAAAGTCGCAATCAATATCGCGAAGGCTGACGTTAAAAAGAAGCCGCGCAAACTGGTTGTAAGTCTTTCCAATCCAGATCCGGTGCCAGGGGTCATTTCGTTCCATTTTGTACCCGTTGACAAAGCTGACATCCGGACTCATGCGTTCCAGCAACTTCGGCAATTCGCCAACATCGTACTGCCCATCGCCGTCGGTATAAAAGACAAACTCTTTGGTCGCCGCCTCAAACCCGCTCCGCAATGCCCCGCCGTAGCCCCGGTTCACCTCATGCGTCACAATCCGCATCTGCGACCCGTATTCGCGTTGCAACTCCAGCAGCACCGCCCCCGTATTGTCATGGCTGCCATCGTTGACGACAATCACCTCAAAGTCAGAAACATGCTCTCTGAGCACAGCAAAAGCCTTGCCGATCAAGGCCGGCAAGGACGGCGCGTCGTTATACGCCGGAAAGAAAACACTCACCCCGTATGAGTACATTCGTTAAATCCCCTAGACGATCCTACAACTTTTTTACGATCAGTAGGGTGACATCGTCAGCATAAGGTGCGCCAGCGCACCAAACCTGCAAATCCTCAATTACCCCTTCAATCATTTTGGCTGAGCTATAACTGGGGCGGTTCAGAATCGCCATCGAGATCCGCATCTCGCCAAAGTCCTCGTCACTCCCGTTTGGCATGGCTTCGCTCACCCCGTCGCTAAACAACACCAGCGTGTCGCCAGACTGGATATTGCTCTTGTGCTCGGTGTACTGGGCGATAGGCAGGATCCCCAGAATGATTCCTCCGCCCTCCAGCTTCTCGGTAATCCCGCTGGCGCGCACCAGCAGCGGCGGATTGTGCCCCGCATTGCAGAACCGGATCTCCCCGGTCGCCGGGTCGATGATCGCAAGAAAGAACGTGATGAAGCGGTTGTCCGGGCAATTCCCCGAAATGCTCTTGTTCAGCCTCTGCACAATGCTCGCCGGGTTCTCGTCCGTCTCAACCAGAATCTGCAGCCGCGCCTGCAGGCTCGACATAAGCATCGCCGCCGGCATGCCTTTACCCGCGACATCCCCCACTACGATTGCAATCTTGCCGTCCGACAAATTGAAAAAATCGAAATAATCCCCACCCACCGTACGGCAAGGCAGGTTGTATCCAGCAAGATCCATCCCGGGGATCTGCGGCGCCTGCCTTGGTAGCAGATTCCGCTGGATCTCCCCAGCCTGCGACAACTCTTTCGAGATGCTCCGCTCTACTTGTTCCACTTCATTCAGCCGCGCATGCTCAATCCGGAGTGCCGCAACATTCGCCATCACCGTCAACAGGCTCAAGTCTTCTTTAGAAAACTCGCGCGTGATGTCCGGCATGTCGATATACACCAACCCGATCACCTTTTCGTTGGTCTGCAGCGGCACAGCCATAAAGCTGCGAACCCGTTGCATCACAATGCTCGCCTGCAGCTTGAAAACATCGTCCATTGCCGTATCGCGCACCAGCAACGAATTCTTCTGCACCAGCACCTGATCCCTTACCGTCTTCGAGATCCGGAAGCCTTCTCCCCGGTTCGCCCGTGCAACCAGTTCTTCCTTCTCGTAGGTCATCAGTACCGCCCGCGACCCTCCCACGGCCTCTACAGCCAGATCCAGAATCAACTGGAACAACTCGTTCAACGGCCGATGCCCCGCCAACTCGCGCCCTGCTCTTACCAGCGCTGCAGCATGACGGTCATTCGTCATCGACTGCGCAGGATTCACATCACTCAGACTCGACACCACCGTGTTGCTCGGAGCAGACTCCACATCCGCCGTCTCCACAAACACCACCGTCTGGCTCATCGTGTCGCCTTCCGGCTCTTTGCCGCCAAAGCTGATCTGCAAGTGTCCGGCATGCACCGTATCGCCATTGCTCAACGGCGTCGGGGCCACAATACGGAACCCATTCACCACCGTGCCATTCTTGCTGCCCAGATCCCGGATCATCCACTGCCCATCGATCTTTTCAAAAACCAGATGCTGACGCGAAAGTCCAAAATCCTCCGGGTAACAGAGTTCATTGGTGGTGGCGCGGCCAAGGCCGATACTGCTATCAAGAAGAGGAACGGTTCTGGTGGAACCGTCCTGCATACGAATACTGAGTTCCATAGACATGTGCGGGATTACTCTATAGTATCGACCATGCGACTGGATCTCCTCTACATCGGAAAAGCCCGCGATGAACATTCCAATGCCATCGCCGAAGAATTCCTCAAACGCACCGGCCGCTGGGCCACCGTTGCGATGCGCGAAATCAACCCCGATCGCTACGATATCTTCGCTCGCCACGCTGCCGCACAAAAGGTCTTCCTAGACCCCGCCGGCAAGCCCTGGGATTCCGCCCGCTTCATCGAATTCGTTTCCGAAGGCGAGCGCCTGGCCCGCGATGTCGTCTTTCTGATCGGCGGCCATGACGGCCTCCCACCCCTCTGGAAGCCCCGTGCCGACCTGCTTTTATCCCTCTCGGCAATGACTTTTCCCCATGAGCTGGCCCGCGCAATGTTGGCCGAACAAATCTACCGCGCCTTCGCCACCCTGCGCGGACACCCATATCCTCGCTAAACTATTAGTTCATGTCTTGGTTCAAGCGCGACAAGCCTGGAGTGGACACACCCAGCGATAGCGACCGTACCGTTCGCACAGAAGGCCTTTGGGTCAAATGCGATGGGTGCAAGCAAATCATCTTCCGTCAGGATCTTGAGGACAACCGCTGGGTTTGCCCCAAGTGCAGTCATCACTTCCGTATCGATGCCCGGGATCGCCTCGATCTCATCTTCGACGGCCAGTGGACCGAGTTCGACGCCGAGCTCACCTCCACAGACCCCATGGGCTTCTTCGATTCCAAACCCTACAAGGCCCGTCTCGCCAGCATGCAGGAATCTCTCGGCATGAAAGATGCCATCCTCTGCGGCCAGGGTCAAATCGGCAACCACACCGTCAATGCCTGCTCGATGGAACTCAAGTTCATCGGCGGAAGCATGGGCGCAGTGATGGGGGAGAAAATCACTCGCGCCGTTGAGCGCTCCATGGCCAACAGAAACCCGCTTGTCATCGTCAGCGCCACCGGTGGCGCACGCATGCAGGAAGGCGTCGTCAGCCTCATGCAGATGGCCAAGATCTCCTCAGCCCTCATGCGCCTTGATGAGCTGGGCATCCCCTACATCAGCGTCCTCACAGACCCCACCACCGGCGGCGTCACTGCTTCCTTCGCCATGCTCGGCGACCTCAACATCGCCGAACCCGGTGCCCTCATCGGCTTCGCCGGGCCCCGCGTCATCGAACAAACCATCCGCCAGAAACTGCCAGAAGGCTTCCAGCGCAGCGAGTTCCTCCTTACCCACGGATTCCTCGACGCCGTTGTCCCGCGCCACGAATTGCGCAACTACCTCGCACGCAGCTTCGACTTTTTCGTAAACTAGCTCCGTATGAAGCGCCTCCTCCTTCTCTCCTGGGTAGCTCTCGGCTGCCTCGCTGCCGACTACGATCTCATCATTCGTAACGCCCGCATCATCGATGGCAGTGGCAACCCCTGGTTCCGCGCCGAGATTGGCATCACCGGCGGCAAGATCGCCAAGATCGGTGTACTCAGCGGTAAGACTGCCACCCGCACCATCGACGCCGCAGGCAAGATCGTCACCCCGGGCTTCATCGACGTTCACACCCACTCCGAATCCGGAATCGTCAAATTCCCCCAGTCTGAAAACTTCCTCCGCGACGGCGTCACTACCATCGTCACAGGCAACTGCGGCTCCTCAGAACTCGACATCCGCGACTTCTCGGCAAAGCTTCGGGAGATCAAAACCGGCATCAACGTGGCCACTCTCGTTGGTCACAATTCCATCCGCATCGAAGTCATGGGCTCTGAAGACCGCAAAGCCACCCCACAGGAAATCGAACGCATGAAGGCCATGGTCGACAAAGCCATGCAGGCCGGCGCAGTCGGCTTCTCCACCGGCCTCGAATACGTCCCCGGCACTTACTCGCCAATCGAAGAGTTGGTCGAACTCGCTAAAGTAGCCGGCAAGTACGGCGGCATCTACACCTCACACATGCGCGACGAAGGCTCGCAAGTCCTCGATGCTATGCGCGAAGCAGCCGAAGTCGGCCGCCTCGCCGGCGTCCGCGTTCAGATCTCACACCTCAAGCAGGACACCAAAGCCTACTGGGGCAACACCCAGAAGATGATCGACCTCCTCGAAGACTACCGCGCCAAAGGCGTCGAAATCACTGTCGATCAATACCCCTACATCGCCTACTCCACCGGCCTCGGCACAACTCTCCCCACCTGGGCTCTCGCTGGCGGCCACGCCAAGCTCGTCGAGCGTCTCAAAGACCCCGCCACTCGCAAGAAAATCTTCAACGAAGTCCTCGCCTCCAACAGCAAGCGCGGCTATAGCGACTTCGAATACACCAGCGTCGCCAGTTGCAGCTTCGAGCCTAAATACGAAGGCAAGAACCTGCGCCAAATCTCCGCCCTCCGCGGCCGTCCCACCTCTCACGAAGCAGACGTTGAAACCGTTCTCGAACTCATGGAAAAAGGCGGCGTCAGCGTCGTCACCAAAGCAATGAGCGAAGAAGACGTCGACAACATCATGCGCTACCGCAACACAGCCGTTGCCAGCGACGGTGGCGTCCGCGAGTTCGGCGCGGGCCGTCCCCACCCCCGCAGCTACGGCACCAACGCCCGCGTCATCAACGAATACGTAAGGCTCAAAAAGACCCTCACCCTCGAAGACGCCATCCGCAAGATGACCTCCCTCCCGGCCCAGATCTTTGCCTTCAAAGATCGTGGCCTCGTCCGTGAAGGCTTCGCCGCAGATCTCGTCGTCTTCGATCCGGAAGGCGTCCGCGACAACGCAAACTTCGAAAATCCCCACCAGTACTCCAGCGGCTTCGACTACGTGGTGGTCAACGGCAAAGTCGCAGTCGAAACTGGCAAATTGACGCCAGAGCGCGGCGGACAGGTAATCCTCAGGCAGTAATGATCCAATTCAGCAATGCGGGCAAGCGGTTTGGCCCGAAGGTTCTTTTTGATGACGTCAACTGGCTGATTGGTCCCAAAGACCGCATCGGCCTCGTCGGCGCAAACGGCACAGGCAAATCCACCCTCCTCAAGATCATCGCCGATCTCGAACAGGTCGATAGCGGCGACATCTCCCGCATGCGCAACATGCGCCTCGGCTACCTCCCGCAAGATGGCTTGAAGCTCGAAGGCCGCAGCGTCTTCGCCGAATGCGCTAGCGTCTTTGAGCACCTCCGTCAGATGGAGCGCGACATGGAAGAAACCCTCTCTTCGATGTCAGATCTTGATCACGAAAGCGCCGCCTACGCCGCAGCAGCCGACAAGTTCTCCCGTCTCGATAACGAGTTCCGCGCCAAAGAAGGCTACACCATCGACATGCAGGTGGGCTCCATCCTCACCGGCCTCGGCTTCAGCAAAGACGATTGGGGCAAGCCCTGCGAAGAGTTCTCCGGCGGCTGGCAGATGCGCATCGCCCTAGCCAAGCTCCTCCTTGAGAAACCCGAAGCCCTCCTCCTCGACGAACCCACCAACCACCTCGACCTCGAAGCCCGCAACTGGCTTGAAGAGTACCTGCACAACTACCCCAACGCCTTCATCCTGATCTCGCACGATCGCTACTTCCTCGACGTCACGGTCTCCAAAATCGTCGAGGTCTGGAACAAGAAGGTCACCATCTTCGCCGGCAACTTCACCCACTACCAGCGCCAGAAAGACGAGCGTCTCGAACAAATGCGCGCCGCCCAGCGTAACCAGCAGGATCGCGTCGCCCAGATCGAAGCCTTCGTTGATCGCTTCCGCGCCAAGGCAACCAAAGCCAAGCAGGCCCAATCCCGCCTCAAAGAGCTCGACAAGATGGAGATCATCGAGATCCCCGAAGAAGAGCCGATCATCCACTTCAAGTTCCCCACGCCCAAGGCCAGCGGCCGCATCGTCGCCGAGTTCAAAAACGTCGCCAAAAGCTACGGCAACAAGAAGGTCTTCGATAACGCCAGCTTCAACATCGAACGCGGCGATCGCATCGCTCTCGTCGGTCACAACGGCGCAGGCAAGTCCACCTTAATCAAGCTGCTCACCGGCCTCGAAGGCCTCAGCTCCGGCGAGTACAAGCTCGGCCACAACGTCGAATTCGACTACTTCGCTCAGGACCAATACAAAGCCCTCGACCCCGAATCAGAAATCCTCGACGACCTCTGCGCCACCGCCCCCAAGGCAACCGCAACAGAGCTGCGCGGCCTCCTCGGCTGCTTCCTCTTTCGAGAAGAAGACGTCTTCAAAAAGATCGGCGTCTTAAGCGGCGGCGAGCGCAATCGCTACGCGCTCTGCAAGCTCCTCACTCAGCCCTCAAACTTCGTCCTCCTCGACGAACCCACCAACCACCTCGACATGCGGGCCAAAGACGTCCTGCTTGAAGCTCTCAAAAACTACGAAGGCACCGTCGTCTTCGTCAGTCACGATCGCTACTTCATCGACGAACTTGCAAAGAAAGTCTTCGAAGTAGGCAACGGCACCGTCACTGTCTATCCAGGCAACTACGAAGAGTACTTGCGTGCCAAATCGAAGCAGGTAGAAGTGCCTGAAGTCGTCGCAGTAGTTGAAAAGCAAACCGTCGTCGAAGAGAAGTCCCAGTCTGCCAAACGAGTCAACCCGATGAAGGTGAAACAGCTCGAAGACCGCCTCGTCGCCGTCGAAGCCGAGATCGCCAAACGCGAGGCTGCCGTCGCCAGCTACGAGGCCGAACTCAGCAACTACGTCAGCGCCGACGAGAGCCAGCGCATAGCCACTGAAGCTGCCAAAGAGCGCGAAGCCATCGAAGCACTGATGCTCGAATGGGAAACTGTCTCAGAACAGTTAAACTAACGGCTATGAGACGCCGCGAACTCCTCCTCTCCGCACTCGCCCTCAAGGCCGCCCCCGCATCCGCAAAAACCAAAGGTGAATGGCGCAACAAGCAGTCCGGTATGGCTTACCGTCAACTCGGCCGCACGGGCTTCATGGTCAGCGAAGTGGTGATGGGTGGCAACACGATCTCGCCCAAAAATTACGACCACGTCCTCGCGGCCATCGACATGGGTCTCAACTACCTCGACACCGCCCCGGCCTACGGCGGTGGCCAAAGCGAGCTGGGCTACGCCGAAGTCCTAAAGGTTCGTAAGCGCGACAAGTTCTTCATCAACTCCAAGGTCTCCATCTGGGACGTCAATCGCAATCGTCTCTATCAGGACATCTACAAATCGCTCGACGAAACCGAGCAGAAGCGCCTCCGCAGCCTCGCCCTCGATGAGATCGCCCGCCGCAAAGCCGACGCCCCCGAGTACTTCATCAACTACTTCAACGGCCAGCGCGATGAACTCGATGCGGCCTCCCTCGCCAACGTCATGGCCAAGCAATACGGCGAACGTATCGACCGTGGCAAGAACTACCGCCAGATCATCCTCGACAGCGTCGACAAAACCTTAGCCACCCTCGGCACCGATCATCTCGACCTTCTGATGTGCCCGCACGGCGCAAACACCCCCTACGAGATCCTCAATCACCCCGAAATCTTCGAGGCCTTCGAGACGCTCAAGAAAGCCGGCAAGGTCCGCCACCTGGGCCTCTCCTCGCATACAGATCCAGGCGGTGTCCTCGAAGCAGCCGTCAAGGCCAAGGTCTATTCGGCCGCCATGGTCGCCTACAACATGGTGAACTCACCCTACGTCGACAACGCCCTCGCTGCTGCGAAGAAGGCCGGCATGGGCATGATCTCGATGAAGTCCGCGCGGCCCTTCAACTTCCGCGCCCCGCGCCAAACCCCCAATGAACACATGGCCAAACTCAACGCCGCTGTCCCCGGCGACCTCAAGCCCATGCAGAAGGCCTACATCTGGAACCTGCGTAACGCAAACCTCACGGCAGCGATCTCCGAGATGGTCAACATGGATCACGTAAAGGACAACGTGCCGCTTGCTGGCACAAAGGAGAAGGCAGCTTAAGAGATGTTGAAACGGCGTTACGAGCGTTGGCTCGACCGATGGGAAACAGACCTCGCCACACGTTCCACAGACCGTGTCGTGCGGCCCTTTGAATGGGGCACCGAATGGCTGAAGGACGTGCAACTGCCTGGCCTCTGCCCCTTTGACGGCGGTGACGAAGAAACCTGGCTCAGCGAAGTAAACAAAGCAACCATCGCGAATGGCCCTGCCTACTTCCAGCACACCACTCCCAAAGACTTTACCCTCGACGGCGAATGGCTTCGTTATACCTCGCCACTAGAGTCTCCCTATCCCGAGAACAATCTCGTCGAATGCCGCTGGTTCCCTATGCCTGAGGGCAAAGAGAACAAGCGCAAGCGGGCCGTGCTTGTCCTCCCACACTGGAATTCCCACGCCCAGCAGCACGTCGCTCTCTGTCAGGGCTTTCAAAAACTCGGCATCCCGGCCCTGCGGCTCAGCCTGCCCTATCATGACCGCCGCATGCCTCCGCCACTCACGCGCGCCGATTACGCCGTCTCCTCCAACATCGGCCGCACTCTCCATGCCACCCGTCAGGCCGTGCATGACATCCGCGCGGCTGTCGATTGGCTCGAGCAATCCGGCTACGAAAACATCGGCATCGTCGGCACCAGCCTCGGCTCAGCCTTCGCCTTCCTTGCCAGCACCTTCGACAAGCGCCTCAAGGTCAACGTCTTCAACCATTGTTCCGCCCGCTTCGGCGACGTAGTTTGGACAGGCCTTTCCACCCGCCATATCAAGGCGAGTCTAGAGCAGCACCTCACCCTCGAGCGCCTGCAAACCGTCTGGGATTCGATGAGTCCACGCTTCTACATGGACGAGTTCGCCAAACACCAGGAGAAGAAGAACCTCTTCATCTACACCACCTACGACACGACGTTTTTGCCCCAGTACAGCAAGGAAATCCTGGCCTGCGTCAAAGCTAGCGGGGCACCTCACAAACTCGTAGTGCTCCCCTGCGGCCACT
>JBIPMY010000130.1:0-14297 GCA_044376335.1 Bryobacter sp. | reverse complement strand
GGAGAAGAGAGCCATCTGGAGCAGGAGGGGGGAGAGAAGGGAATGCCTCACCATCTCCATTTTGTATTCCTTGAGGCCGGCAGCATCGCGGTAGCGGATCGTGATGGGAACAAGTTTGGGTGCGCGCCCGAGCTCGCCCTTTACGGCGGCTTCACCGTCATAGAAAATGGTGCCAACCGGCTTGAGCGACTGGCTGATCTTGAATGGCATGTTGAGATTTGGCATCGAGGTGATGACTTCTGCCTTGGCAAAGGGAAAGTCAACTGCGCCGCCGCCGAGAAAGCGGTGACCGAAGGCGAAGATCTGGTTGCCGGCTATGTGAGTAACGGTACCGTCTGCGCCAGAGTTCATGTCGCCACGAATCAACTGCACGGAGATCATGTCGCCGGGCCGCAGAGGAGAAGTTGCGCCGCCGGGTTGGCTGCCCGACGCTCCCTGTTGCACAGCAAAGCCAAGCTGGCGCCATTGGCCGGCAAAGTGTTGGGCTGTGCGCTCGGTCATGCCGGCAAACGAGATCGGGGTGAGGACTGCGCTGGCTTGATTGGTCTCGCTTTGGCTGCGGCTTGCAACCAGCTCTGTCGAGCCAAGGTGCACGCGCTCCGCCCGGATAGAAGCGGAAGATCTTTCCACGCGAAGCATTTCTTCGATGGGCCGGATTCCGGCAATGGGTTCTTTGGCGAATGGGAAGGCAAATGCAATGGCACCCACCAGCTTGCCTTCAATGTATACAGGGCTGCCACTCATTCCTTGCATGACACCGGTTTGTTCGAGCCTGGGAGTCAAAAGCCGGGCGAGAATCAAGTTCTGGCCTGGGCCGCTATTTTGCAGCACTCCAAGGATCCGCAACGGAAATTCTTCCGGATCCTGGCCGCGAAATACTGTTCTTGCCACCCCAGTCATATCCGGCCTGATTTGCCCGATTGGCATGATTGCCTGCTGGGCGGAGAGCTGGAGGAGTGCGGCGAAGACAGCGGGTATCAAGCTCCGCATTATCTTAGTGTACTAAGGTGAAAACTTACCATCGTCCTAGAACCAGTCACACTGTTGTACCTTGAGAAGAGGCAGAACAGAATGTTCTGCTGGATGGAGTATATGGAAAGTCCAGTTCAAGCCAATCTTGAGGAGAGCTCACAGGCGACGCCTGTAGCGCAGCCAACCCCAAATCTTTCCGCCACATTTTGGGTGCCGATGGCCTGGATTGCTGGCTTGATGATCGCGTCCTTTTATCCAATGCTGGAGAGGCTTGTTGTTCAATGGATGAATGATGACGATATGGGGCATGGCTTTTTTGTTCCGGTCGTGGCAGCTTATATCGCCTGGCAGCGCAAGGATGAAATCCTGTCGACAAAACTGACCCGTGACTACCTTGGCTTGGTAGTGATGCTCTATGGTGGGGTTCAATACGTTCTGGGTACTATTGCCGCAGAGCTTTTCCTTACGCGAACTTCTATCGTCTTTTCGATAGCGGGGGCAGTTCTATTTGTCGGGGGAAGACAGCTTTTGAAGCTGACTGCTTTCCCGATTTTTCTCCTGTTTTTCATGGTTCCAATTCCCACTGTGATTTACACCGCAATTACTTTTCCGCTTCAGATCTTTGCCAGCATCGTTGCCGAGAAATCTCTTCTGCTTCTTGGGATTCCAGTATTGCGAGACGGCAATGTGCTCGAGCTAGCTGAGCACAAGTTGTCGGTAGTAGAAGCATGTAGCGGAATCCGCTCACTGCTATCACTCACGTTTCTTTCTCTCGTCTATGGATTCTTTTTTGATTCTCGAGGTTGGATGCGTGCAATTCTTCTCATCGCGACGGTGCCAATTGCAATCGCCGCCAATGCTTTCCGGGTCTCCATGACCGGGGTGCTTTACGAATACAAGAGTGAGTGGGCTGAAGGTTTCTTTCATACTGCAGAAGGCTGGGTGATTTTCATGGTTGCCCTCAGTATGTTGCTCGCCTTCCACCGTTTCGCCAACTGGTTTTCACAAGGAATTTCAAATGCAAGATCTCAAGCAAGCCAAGAATCCATTTCTTAATTCGACTCTTCTCATTTTGAGCGGAGTACTTGCGGTTCAGACCATCGCATATTTCACCTTCACAAAATCTGAAAGAGTTGCTGCAAGTCAACCCCTGGTTGGATTGCCTCAGACTCTTGGTTTTTGGCATAAGACGCAAGAAGGTGTTGTTGATGCGGAGACTCAGGCTGTTCTTCGGGCAGACGATACGCTTAACCGGTCCTATGGCAATGACTCTCTCGGGGTCGGGGCGAACCTCTTTGTCGCCGCATTCCGAAGCCAACGAACAGGTGCAGTACCACACTCACCGAAAAACTGCCTTCCGGGTGCTGGCTGGACACCCGTTGTCAACGACCACATCACAGTGGCATTGCCTGGCAGAACTGAGCCCATTGAAGTGAATCGCTACATCATTCAGCGCGGCGATACCAAAAGTCTGGTGCTGTATTGGTACCAAAGCCGCGATCGCGCTGTAGCCAGCGAATACAAAGCGAAGTTGTACACCATGCTTGATGCCATTAAGGACAATCGAACGGACACTGCGCTTGTGAGAGTCGTGATTGGTCTGAACAGCAACGAATCTAACGATAAGGCTCAAGCTGCGGCCGAAGACTTTATTCGTGCCTTCTATGCACCGCTTCGCCAGTTTCTACCGTCTTAAGGGTAGGCGGTGATTGTGGCCTGAGTGGTATTCTTCAGGAAATAGCTCCGGGCAAGGCATTCCGATGAAAAGCAGATCTTTAGCAGCGTCAAAGTTCCTTCTGGTAATCCTGGTAAGTTCCCTTGCGCCTGGATTTGATGCATCTGAGCAAGCGAAAACTGTGCCCCCGGCCAAGAAGTCTGAAACAGTACCCCCGCCTGGACGTGTCAACATCGAGAGGCGTGAAGGCCGTCCGATGAAACCCGAGGATGCTGATTCTTCCAAGGGTGCAAACCTGCGAATCGATACGAACCTTGTGTTGATACCGGTGTCAGTGACCGACCCACTCAACAGATTCGTTACGGGTCTTGAACGCGAGCATTTCAAGATTTTCGAAGACAAAATTGAACAGACAATTGCCCAATTCGCGAGCGAAGACGCACCGCTATCGGTGGGACTGGTTTTTGATACGAGCAATAGCATGGGCTCAAAACTGCAGAAAAGCCGTCAGGCTGCGGCGCAGTTCTTCAAGACAGCGAATCCTGATGACGAGTTCTTTTTGATTCAGTTTAACGACAGGCCCGAGATGGTGGTACCTTTCACCAGCAACACTGAAGAGATCCAGAACCGCCTGACTTTCACACAGGCCAAGGGCCGAACCGCGCTGCTGGATGGTATCTACCTTGCGATGAACCAGATGAAGAAAGCCAAAAACCCTCGCAAGGCAGTGCTTGTGATTTCTGATGGTGGTGACAACTCCAGCCGCTATACCGAAAGCGAGATCAAGAACCTGGTACGCGAAGCCGACGTGCAGCTTTACGCCATTGGAATCTTTGAATCTGTTGGGGCGCGCGGCAGGACTGCCGAAGAATTATCCGGCCCGGGACTGCTGAACGACCTGGCAGAGCAAACGGGTGGGAAGCACTTCTCCATCGAAAACGTTAACGAATTGCCAGATGTTGCCGCTAAAATTGGAATTGAACTTCGAAACCAATACCTGATCGGCTATTCGCCCAAGAATCAGGACAGAGACGGAAAATACCGTAAAGTTCAAGTCAAGCTAGTTCAGCCAAGAGGTCTCCCTGCTTTGCGACCATCCTGGCGGCAAGGATATTATGCCCCCGTTCAATAGCCGTCGCTCTTTTTTGACGGCTGCCATCGCAGCGCCGGTTCTCTTCGCGCAAGAAGATCCGGTTTTTCGCAGCGATACCCGTCTGGTTGTACTCAATGCAACCGTTGTCGATAGCAAGGGCAATATCATTACGGACTTGCCGCGAGCAGCCTTCAAGGTCTACGAAAACAACGTTGAGCAGCCGCTTAAGATTTTCCGCCGCGAAGACGTGCCTATTTCCCTTGGGGTGATCGTCGATAACAGCGGGAGTATGCGTCTGCGCCGGAATAAAGCCGAGTCGGCTTCGCTTGCGATGGTAAAGGCATCCAACCGTATGGATGAGGTCTTTGTTGTTAACTTTAATGACGATGCTTTTCTCGATGTTGATTTCACTGGCGACATCAAGAAGATGGAAGAAGGGTTGACGCGGATTGATGCTCGTGGGGGCACTGCGATGTACGACGCGATCAGCATGTCGATTGACCATCTGAAGGCGAAGGCCAAGCGCGACAAAAAGGTGTTGATGCTGATTACCGATGGCGCCGACACTGCGAGCAAGACTTCGCTCGAGAAGCTAATTTCTCAATCGCACACCACAGACGCGGTGATCTATTCGATTGCGCTGCTCAATGACGAGATCCCTCGTGAATCGAAGAAAGCAAAACGGGCGTTGGAGACAATTGCCAAGGCAACGGGCGGGCTTTGCTTCTTTCCGAAGACACTCGAAGAGGTGGATGCACTGGCGCTGGAAGTGGCTAAAGATATCCGAAATCAGTACGTCATTGGGTACACGCCTACCGTGCAGGAACTTGACGGGACATTCCGAAGCATACGTGTGACGGCCAGCGGCTCGAATCGCCCGATGGTGCGTACTCGCTCTGGTTATTATGCCGGTGCGCCCAAGGCCGGGGCGAAGCCGAATAGCCTGGTGCCCTAGCCAAGATGCTTGCATTCCTCTGGAAGTCTTCTCGCGGCTATCGCTTGCGCCCCTGGGCGAGCCCTTATCTACGCTGGCGCATGGAAACCTATTGGGGTACTCACGCAGAGGCGATCGGCTTCCGCGAGTTTTGGGCCTTCCTGTGGCAGCACCGCTTTGAGATGTGGCGATTCCTGCGGTGGGCTGGACGAATGAGTTAAAGGTTCTGAGTCACCTTGGTAAGGGAGCGAGGCTGGTCTGGATTGAGACCCTTCTCAGTGGCGAGGTATCCCGCGAAGAGTTGTCCGGGAATGATGTAAGGGATTGGGGTGAAGAGTTCAGGGATGGCCACGGGAATGCGGAAGGCCCGGCGCTTAGATTCGAAGGCTGCCTGATTGCTCTTATCTGTTATCAGCAAGGTTTCGTGCGTGGTGGCATCGACGCGGGCAAGTAGTTCGGAAATGGGGTTCCAGGTTACGCCAGAGGGTGCAAAGACGAAGGCGGGGAAGTGTGGATCAACCATCGCAATCGGGCCATGGAGAAGATCGGCGCTTGAGAAGCGCTCGGCGATCACGTAGCAAGTCTCCATCATTTTCAATGCAAACTCAAAGGCATTGGCGTAGTTGAGGCCGCGACCGACAACTACAGCGTGCTGCATGAAGCGGTAGCGGCCTGCCATGGCGGCCACTTGCGGCTCGAGCTTCAGGGCCTTTGCGGCAAGCTCGGGGAGCTTCTCAAGGTCTTTGAGCGCCAGCTTGCCGCCAAGGGCGTAGGCCAACATGTACATTGCGAGCAACTGCCCGGTGTAAGTCTTGGTTGCAGCGACTGACTTTTCTTTGCCTGCCCGTACAAGAATCGTTGCGTGGCCGAGCTTTGCCAAAGTGGAATCCGGTTCATTGGTAATGCCGAGAGTGAATGCGCCACATTCTTTGGCGCGCTCCAGCACGATATTGGTGTCGGTAGATTCGCCAGACTGCGAAATTCCGACTACGAGGGTGTCTTCAAGATCCAGTTTTGATCCATAGAGAGTATAGATGCTCGGCGCAGCCAGGGACACCGGGATCCCGGTGAGCAGTTCGAGCAGGTAGCGGCCAAATTGGGCTGCGTTGTCGCTGGTGCCTCGTGCGGCGAGCACGATCATGCGGGGCGGATAAGCTTCAAATTGCTGCTTGAGCTTTTCGATGCCCTTCCATTCCTGCTTCAGTGTTTTGGCCAAGGCCTCAGGCTGTTGGCGGATCTCTTCAAGCATCTTCGACATGGAAAAAATGACCTCCAGAAGGGAGAAGGGGCGTCTGATGTGAATTTCACAAGAGCGCCCCTTCGCCGCGTCGTTTGGGAATATCCCTAGCTTTTTTACTTCTTTGTCCCCTTCGAATCGGGGTATTCCTAGAATAACATCTGCTGGCGACTTTGCTTCTTTGCAGCAGCTTTTTTGGCAGGTGCTTTTTTGCGGCTTCCGTGTTTTTTTAGAACCGTGCGGGCTTCTTCTCGGGTGCCGGTCTGCTTTCTCACAGCGCCAATTCGGGCGCGGGCTAAAGCAATGGCTTCCTTATGATCGACAATCGGCGGTGGATAGTCTTGAAGATCCCCCAGCCATTCTTTGATAAAGACACCTTCGGGATCCTGATCTGCCTGCTGCTTGATTGGTGAATACATTCGGAGGGTGTTGATGCCGGTGGTGCCGGACTGCATTTGAAACTGGCTGTAATGAATGCCGGGCTCATAGTCAACAAAGAGCTTCGCCAGATGAAGGGCAGGCTTTGGCCAGTGGAGCCAGAGATGGTAGGAAGCAAAGCTTACGAGCATCGCGCGCATTCTGAAATTGATCCACCCGGTTTGGTTCAGCATTCGCATACAGGCATCGATGAGCGGGTAGCCTGTTTGGCCTGCCTTCCAGGCCTCAAACCACTCTTCATTCCAGTGTGGCTCGCGCATTCCGTCATAGGCGCGGACGAAATTTTCGAATTCGATTCTCGGGTCGTCCTCCATCTTTTGCATGAAGTGGCATCGCCAGTGCAGGCGTGCATCGAAGGCGCGCAGGGCGCGCTTCCAGGTTGGAGGGTCAAACTCGTTTAACGTTGCAACGCGGCGGCGAGTGGCTTGCACCACCTGGCGGGTGGACAGGTTGCCGTAGGCGAGATAGGGCGACAAGCGGCTGCAGCTGCTTTCTGCGGTTACCGGGCTCGACATTTCCATGTGGTAGCGCACTCCCCGCGCGGATAGAAAGCTATCGAGAGTTTCAAAGGCTTCTCGTTCTCCGCCACGTTGTGCGAGATTTCGGCGGTCGGGGCCAATGCCGAGATCCTTCGCGGTTGGAATCTGCGTTGCAGCAAGCGATGATGTGAGGCGGGCGGGCGCGTCTACGATGGGCTCAGCCATGCGGTCTTCCCAGTTTCGAGACCAGCCGTCGCGGGATTTGAGCCGCCTTACGACGCCGTTGGCCGGGTATTCTGTGAAGGGCGTATTGGTTTCTTTGGCCCACTTGCGCACGCGTCGATCACGCTGGTAGGTTGTCCAGTTGCCAGACTCTTCGTGGGCCCAGAGATGCGCTACAGGCAAATGCCGCAAGACCTCTACTGCTTCTCCTACTTTCACTACCAGGCCCTGGCCGAGGCGTCGCAATTGCTCATCGAGCTCAACGAGGCTTGCGCGTACGAAGGTGAAGTGAGAGGGGTCAAAATCGGGTGAAGCCAGCCACTCTGGCTCGATGATGTAGAGCGGCAAGACGGGGCCGCGGCGCGATGCCTCCAGCAGCGGGCGATGGTCTTCGATACGCAGGTCGCGCTTAAACCAAACAACCTGGTAGCTCATTTGTCGAAAACAATGGGCTCCACGCGCTTCCAGTAGCGGGAGAAACGCTTGAGGTCCAAGCTGCCGCGATAGTTCACAAAAGGTACGGCTGGCAATACTTCTACTGGCAGCTGCGCTTCGAGCTTTTGAACGTGGGTGCGGAAGCGGGGATTGACGCTATCCACCGTGACGATCTTCGTCGGCCGCTTTTCGAGCAGCCTGGCGACAACGTTGCCGCGTTCGATTTCAGTTGGTAGCTCAAGCAGGGTTTCGTAGAGAAAAGCGATCCGCTTGAGGCTCCACTCTTCGGCTTCGATCTCATCTTCATCAAAGACAAAAAGGGCGTTGGCCTTTGGGTATTTCAGGTAGGCCGGGTTGTCGGCGGCCAGGCAATCCGGGTGTAGCCAGATCAGCTCATTCATCTTGCCTCGATTCGGAACAGCTTCGATTCGAGCTGTTCATAGCTACCTTCAAAATCGCAGCGTCCTCTGAGAGGGCAGCGCTTGCAGTGCACGCCATGGGTGTATTTCTCAAGGTTTTCGCGATTGAAGAAGTAGGGTTTGTGTGAGAAGGTGCTTGCTACCCACTGCCAGGAAAGGTTGTTCGATGCCGGGTCTCCATCGAGCAAATGCGTGAGAAAGAATGCTGCTCCAGCCTGCCAGCGTACACGGCGAAAATGAACTACGTAGGCGGCAAACCACATGCGGGCGTGATTGTGCAGATATCCAGTGGATCTGAGTTCCCGCACGAAGGAATCCATGCAGGCAAGGCCGGTTTCACCGTTTGCGATATCGGCTGGCAATTGCGATGCGTAGGCACCGGGAGGAAAGCCGGTTTTGAGTTCTTCGCGATCTTCCCATACGCCTTTGCCCATTGCTGAGTAGAGGCGCTGCCAATAGTCGCGCCAGGCGAGTTCTGTGACGAACTTTGCGGCATGCAGTCTATCCTTTACCTTGGCGAATGCGAATTCTTTGGCCTGGGTAAGGGTGAGAATTCCGTGCCGGATGTAAGGCGAGAGGCGCGAGACATGGCCATCGAGGTAGTTGCGGTCGAACCCGTAGCGGTCTGGTTGGATGGCGGACAGGGCGGCTTCAGCCGCTTCACGGCCTCCCGGAATTGGGCTGATTTGGGCATCGCGTGCTGCGGCGGCGGGGAATTCCTGCGCCAGGTATTCTGCCAATTCCTGACGGCTGGCAAAGCTCCGCTCCATCACGCCTGCCCCTTGGCTGTCGCCTTGTTGCCACGGCAACGGTCGCTGCAATACAGCACGTGTTCCCAGTCTCGTTCCCACTTTTTGCGCCACACAAAGGGACGCTGGCAAACGAGACAGATCTTAGTTGGTAGGTTTTGTTTTTTGACGCCCTGCATACCCGAGCTACTACTCCCGGGGACAGCGCGAGCCTAGAATTCGATGTTGCGTGCCTGGCGGATATTCGGGTTCTCAAGCAATTGTGCAAGCACATGCTCTGGAACCGCTGCGTCGCACGAGATGATTGCCGTTGCTCTTGCGTGGCCACCCTCTTGCGTTGCAGACTCTTCCCGGCCGAGCGAGAAATTGGCAATGTTGATGCCATTCTTGCCCATCACCGTCCCTATGTATCCGATGACGCCGGGTACGTCGAGATTTTTTAGATAAAGCAGATAGCCATCGAGGGGTGCTTCGCAGTAGATCCCGTCGACGTTCAGCAAGCGGGGCTTGTCGAGAATCATCGCGCCTTCAACGCTTGTCTTGCCGGCTGAAGTTTCTACTTCGATGCGAATGGAATCGCTGTGGCCAGAGCGTAGCAGATGGTTCTCGGTGATGTTCAAACCGCGATCGCCGGCAATTTGCATGGCGTTAATCAGGTTCGCCTTGCTTGCGAGTGAACGCTGGAGCAAGCCGCTCAGGCCTGCGTTGCGAACGAGTGTTGTGTTTAACTCAGCAACGCGGCCATGGTAGGTAAAGCGCACCATGACTGGATTGGAGTCGCTGATGAAGGAGGCGAATGTACCCAGGCGTTCGGCCAGAGAAATGTATGGGCCGAGAGCGCGGTATTGCTCAGGTGAGAGAGCCGGCATGTTTACGGCATTGATTGCGACGCCGTTCTGCAAGTACTCGGCCACCTGTTCTGCAATGCGGATGCCGACAATTTCCTGTGCCTCTTCGGTGGAGCCGCCGATGTGAGGAGTGGCAATCAGGTTCTCCTGCTTCAACAGGGGATGATCGGAAGGCAAGGGCTCTGGGTCGAAGACGTCGAGTGCGGCCCCGCCTAACTTACCGGAATCAAGACCCTTCAAGAGATCATCAAGATCGATCAACTCGCCGCGGGCACAATTGACGATGCGCGCCCCGTCCTTCATTTTGGCGATGGTTTCAGCGTTGACCATCTTTGTGGTCTCGGGGGTGAGAGCCACGTGCAGGGTGATGTAGTCGCTCTGGGCAAATAGAGTGTTGAGGTCAACAAGCGTGACACTGAGATCTTCTGCTTGCTGTGTGCTGACGTAAGGGTCGGCAGCGATAATCCGCATTCCGAAATTGCGAACGCGCATCACGACTTCGCGGCCGATGGAGCCCAGGCCCGCAACACCGAGCGTCTTGCCGCGCAACTCGGTACCGATAAACTTGCGCTTTTCCCACTTGCCGGCCTTGGTGGACTGGCTTGCGTTCGGAATCGAACGCGCCATGGCCAGCATGAGGCCCACCGTATGTTCGGCAACAGAAATTGCGTTGCCGCCAGGGGTGTTCATTACCAGGATGCCGCCATTGGTGGCAGCTTGGAGATCGACGTTATCGACACCAACGCCGGCGCGTCCGACGACTCGCAGCTTGGGTGCCTTCTTGATCAATTCGGCATTCACCTTGACGGCGGAACGCACGAGCAGTGCGTCGCAGTCGGAGAGGTGTTCCTGATAAGTCTTCGGGTCGGCCTGGATTACAGTCCATCCGGGTACAGCGGCTAGCAGGTCAAAGCCAGCTTGAGCAATGGGTTCGGCAACAAGAATCTTCATTCGGGTCTAGACAGCAACTGGTTCCTTGGTAGTTTCTTTAGCTAAGGCCGCCGCGGCATACACGTTTTGAACTGCGGCCACGCCGCGCCCAAACTCCACGGGTTGACCGTGGGCCGCGAGGATGATTTCGAGTTCGGCAACCATTGCAAAGAGGTCGGCGAAATCGAAGTAGCCAAGGTGAGCGACGCGGAAGATTTGTCCCTTCATCGTGCCCTGACCGTTGGCAATAATGGACCCGAAGCGGTTGCGGAAGTCCTTCACGATCACGCTCGAATCCATACCCGCAGGGGCACAGATCGCCGTAACCGAAGAGCCGGGGTTCTTCCCGGAGAACAATTCAAGCCCCAGAGCCGTAGCGGCAGCGCGGGTTGCGGTGGCCAGCAACTGGGCATTTTTGATCAGATTGTCCATGCCGAGGTTCTTGATGTACTTCAAGGCCTCATCCATAGCCAACACGAGACTTACGGCAGGCGTCCAGGCGCTCTCGCCATTGAGAGCATTCTTGCGCTCGCGCCGCAAATCAAAGTAAAAACGTGCGTTTTTGGATTCTTCCATTCGCTTCCAGGCACGTTCGCTCACCGAGAGGAAAGCGAGTCCTGGAGGAATCATAAACGCCTTCTGTGAACCGCCGATGACAATATCAAGGCCCCACTCATCAATTTTGAGCGGCATGGTGCCGAGGCCGGTAATTGCGTCGATCACGAAGAGCGCATCGGTCTTGCGCACGACTTTCGCCATTCCTTCGATGTCATGTGCGGCACCGGTGGAAGTTTCAGACGCCTGTACGAAGACGCCACGGATATTGGGGTTGGCTTCGAGGGCGGCGGCCACCTGTTCTGGTGTAACGACGCTGCCGTAGGGCTGTTCGATTACGGTGGGCTTCAGGCCGAAGGCCTTGGTGAGTGCAGTCCAGCGCTCGCCAAACTTGCCAGCCGTGCAAACCAGCACTTCTTCGCCGCAAGAGAAGCAGTTCTGAATGGAAGCTTCCATGGCCCCGGATCCGGACGCAACCAGCACGATTACGTCATTCTGCGTCTGCATGACTTCTTTGAGGCCGGACAGCACCGACTTGTAGACCTTACGGAAATCTTCAGTGCGGTGATGGATATCCGAACCCATCATGGCGTGAAGAGCCTGAGGCAAAAGTGGTGTTGGTCCCGGGGTTAGTAGGCGATTTTTCTTGATGTACATAATGGAATTTGCAACAAAACGGGTATTCCGGGGGTGTATTCACTAGAATAGCAAACAGCATGAGTTTGACAGAGCGTATCCAGAAGGACATGGTCGAAGCGATGAAGGCGAAGCAAGAGCTGCGCCTGAGTGTCGTTCGTGCCATCAAGACGGCCCTATTGAAGTACAAGGCCGACAATATGAAAGACCCGGACGAGGCAGCAGAGCAAGCGATGCTTAAGACGCTCGCCAAGCAGCGGATGGATTCGATGGAGCAGTTCAAGAACGGGAACCGTCCAGAGCTGGCCGAGAAAGAAGCCGCAGAGCTTGAGATCATCGAAGGCTATCTGCCGCAGAAGGCTAGCGCCGAAGACATCGCCGCTGCCGTGGAAGCTGCCATTGCTGAGACCGGGGCAACGGGTAAAGCACAGATGGGCGTTGTGATGAAGGCTGCTACCGCCAAGCTGGCCGGGAAGAATGTTGATGGCAAGGAGCTGAGCGAGCTGGTGAAGTCCAGGCTGCCGTAGAGTCTGGCACGTTAGAAAACATTGGACAAGATCAGACGCAGCCTGCCCCAATGAAATATGCCGCTTCTCGGCGTACTCTTTGATGGCCTCCGAGGCTTGATCATCCAGATTCAACTTCGTGCCTATTTGATGCGATCCTAGCGAATTCAGCGCATCAACTCATCAGGCCGGGCGCACAAACCAGTCCTGCGGGAGATGCCCCTCAGGCAATAATGCGCCCTTTTCGAGGTACCGCGCCTTCGAGGCAAAGCTGGCCGCATGAGGGTCATGTGTCACCATCACCACTGTCTTGCCATGCTCCTGATTGAGCGTCCGCAACATCGTCAGGACATCCTGTGCGCTTTGGGAATCGAGGTTTCCCGTGGGTTCGTCGGCGAGAATCAAATCGGGATCTGTCACCAGAGCCCGCGCAATCGCAACGCGCTGCTCCTGCCCGCCCGATAACTGCTTCGGCAGGTGCGTCAGACGGTCTCCCAGACCGACAAGACGCAAGGCCGTTGTGGCATGCTCCCGCCGCTCTTTGGCGTTCAGATTTGTCAGTAGCAAGGGCAGCTCTACGTTCTCTATCGCCGTCAACACCGGAATTAGATTGAAGCTCTGAAAGACAAAGCCCACATGTGCATTACGCCACTGCGCCACCTGCTTGTCTGACAGCGCGCGCAGGTCCTGCCCGAGCACGTCGATGGTGCCGCTCGTCGGCCGCTCCATTGCCGCAATCAGATAGAGCAACGTCGATTTGCCCGACCCCGAGGGCCCCATCAGTGCTACAAACTCACCCTTGCGTATCTCGATCGAGGCATCCTTGAGGGCCGTCACCTCAAACTGATCGCGCTTATAGACCCGCGTCAGATCCTTGGTTTGAATTACGACTTCGCTCATTTTGCAGCTCCCTTTGCCTTCACCTTCGCGCCATCCTTCAAGTCCGCTGGCGGATTCAAAACCAGATCTTCGCCGCCAATCAGACCCTCTTCCACCCGCAAGCCTTCACTCGTCGTGCCAGTGACACGGACCGCGCGGCGGATTACCTTGGCACCCAACAAAATGAAGACAGCATCATTGCGGACAGCCGCGGTCGGGACATAGACCACCGGCTTTGCAGCAGTCGGGGCAGTCCCCGCCTTGGCTTCTTCATAAAACGCCACACTTGCATTCATGTCTGGCCGGAGGAAGTCATCCGGCTGCAAGACCTGCACCTTCACCTGCACCGTCGCCTTCTGCCGGTTTGCCTCAGGAGCAATCTCGGCAATCATGCCGCTGTACTTGCGGTCTGGATAAGCGTCGGTTGTGATCGTGCCCTTCTGCTTACGGTCGAGGCGCGCGAAGTCGTTCTGGTTGATGTCGAGCTCTACTTGCAGGTCGTTGAGGTCTGCTAGGGAAACCACGTAGCCCTTAGCGCCTTTATCGCCCACAAAACCGGTGGTCACAAACTCTCCTTTCTCGACATTGCGCTCGAGTACGGTGCCCGTCACTGGGGCCTTGATGAGCGTGTTCGACAAGGTGGATTCATAAAACGCCACGCGCCCTTTGGCTTCCAGAATCTGGCCGCGTAAGGCATCAATCGTTTCGCGGCGTGGGCCGATCTTCACGAGCTCAAAGGTTTTCTCGAGTGAATTCACGCGGGCCCGGAGAGAATTTACCCGCCCCTCGGCATCATCCAGGACCTGCTGGGCTGAAACTTTCTCGCGCACCAACTCACGGGTCCGCTTCAGGGTGATCTCGGCATTGGCTAAATCTGCCTTCGCCTGATCGACATTCGCCCGGGCGGTAGCGATCTCTTCCGGCCGCGAACCATTGGTGAGCTCTTCGAGCCGCGCCTCCAGAGTCTTTAGTTGCCCCACTGCCTGCTGAAGCTGCGCCTTGTACTCGTCATCTTCGAGCCGCACAATGACCTGGCCTTCTTTGACGCGGTCTCCCTTTTCAACGCCAATCCACAACACGCGCCCGACAACTTTTGACGCCACCTGGATCTTATGGTGAGCCACGATGTAGCCGGTGGCATTGAGGATCACTGTTTGTGAGGTACCACTGGCCGAAGTGGAAGACGAAGAAGACTTTACGCGGTAGACGGCTACTTCCGGGGCATCATTCAAATAGCCGTAAACAAAGCGTCCCACCCCAGCCAGAACAAAGAGCAGAATCCCGATTACG
>JBIPMY010000129.1:0-14306 GCA_044376335.1 Bryobacter sp. | reverse complement strand
TCAAACGCTTGAGCTGGCCCTCATCTCCCGGGCTTGTCAGCAATTCTTCCCATCGCTTCGCCCCACCTGAAGCGCTCCAAAACTGCATGTCAAGCAGGTGCGAAGTGTCTTTTCCGCTCAAATGCGCATTCGCGCTGGACCAGCGAAAGTCCTCCGCTGTGGGGACCAATCCAGCCCTCACCGGGTTCATCTCGACATAGCGGATCGCACTCCACAAGTGGCTCTCTTCCATCGCACAAGAGAAGAATCGGTTCTGCCACAAATGGCCGCTTCGGACTCGCCGCGCGTTCGAGTATTGCGAATATCTGCCATGCGTTCGGCGCAGGCAGACGGCCAGGGAGTTCTCCTCTTCAGGCACCGCAATCAGGTGTATGTGATTGCGCATCAAGCAGTAAGCGAGAATACTGACTCCGGCTTGATGGCTGTACTCCTTCAGCAAATCCAGATAGACGCGGCGGTCTCGTTGGGTATGAAAAACAATCTGTCGATCAGTTCCGCGTTGGGTAATGTGATGGGGAAATCCGGGCAAAACGCGCCGGGCTGTTCGAGGCATACGCTTGTAGAGTGAGTACAGCGAAACTTTTTTCTCTCCATTTTGCGGAAGGTGCTCTTCAGACTGTCCCCATTTCCCATTTCGTCCCCATTTCTCAGACTGTCCCCATTTCATTTTGCGGAAGGTGCTCTTCAGACTGTCCCCATTTCCGAGGGGGTCGTAGCTGTCGGTGGCGGTGACGGTGCCGCCCTGGCTTGGACTCTTTCGGTTGCCCCCAGAATTCCAATCGTTTGTCACCCATGTCACTGGGCCAAAGCGTTAGCCAGATCGTCGGACCGGACCAAGGCGAAGGCGGCTGGTGAAATTAGCAGCAGAACGAAAGGAATCAATCAATGACACCAACACAACCAATCAGGCCGCCCTTCACCGTTGAAAGCGCCATCAGAAAAGTTCAGCTGGCCGAAGATGCCTGGAACTCGCGTGATCCCGAACGTGTACCGCTCGCTTACTCACCGGATTCGGAATGGCGCAATCGCGCGGAATTCCTGCAAGGGCGGGAGGCAATCAAGACCTTCTTGCAACGCAAGTGGGAGAAGGAACTCGAATACCGCTTGAAGAAGACACTTTAGACCTTCGCTGACAACCGCATAGCCGTGACCTTCGAATATGAATGGCACGACGCCAGCGGTCAATGGTATCGATCCTACGGCAACGAATTTTGGGAGTTCGACGACGCCGGGCTCATGCGTCGGCGAATCGCCAGCATCAACGTTGCCCCGATCACCGAAGCCGAACGCCGGGTTCTGTAGGAGACGGGGGGGGTAAGATAAGGGGACCGCATTGTTTTGGCGGTGAACCCACAAAGACGCAGCGTTCGAGGTAGCATCATTGCAAAGTCAGGATCTAGCGTCAGCTGATGTCATTCCCAAGGAATCGCAAGATGAAAGCATTGGATAGGCTCAGGCACTTGAGAACAGAAATTCAAAGATTATTGCCTCTGTGGTATACCCTCAAACTCCTATGGTTCATGGTTATTTTGCAATTGATAGGAGCGTCCCGGTTTAACTCCATCCAGCCTAAAGCATCAGGTCCCGTGTTGCTGCAAGATGGGTCTTTGCAATTGCTCTTGGAGTGTTTGGGATTTTCTCTGCTGTTTCTCTTTGGTGTTGTTTATTCAACAGGATTGCCGCTTCCAGAGTTTATGTCCAAACTGTCTGAGGGAAGAAGAGCGGTGCCCAATGATTGAGTTCCCCTGTTTAGACTACTTTGGATGTGCGGGCTGTGAGCCAGTCTGGGCTTGAGTTAAAGAGAGAGGCAGCACTTTGAATATGCTCTCCCTCGCTTCCTGCTAGATGGAGGTGTCGCCCAAGCTGTTGCATTAACTACACCCCTGAGCTTGCTTTTCCTGCCATCTATCGGGTGTATCGCATGCGGCATCTTGCAGGGGAGCTTATCTGCGGCGCCTTTGGGTAATGGGCATGTCACCGACATCGCGGACCACCTTGGCCGTAAGCGTCTTATCCGTTTTCGTTTTCTTCAGAACCCGGCCGGTGAGGCGGCGCCCGAGACGCGATTGGGCCAAAGTTAGGGGGATCGAAGGTGGAACCAAAAGAGAAGTAGTCAAGACGGCACTGTCGACAAAGATGGAACTCGTGAGGAACTTCGCAAGCCCGCGCTTGCGCTTCGGTGGGCCGTCCTCGGAAAGTGCTTCTACCTCGGGGCTCAATTCCATCTTTACGCGCTCTTTGCTTTTTGGCTCCTGTGGGGGTTCCAAAGGCTTCGGCAGCTCTGCAGGAACGGAGGGCGGAGCTTCAATGGCTGGGGTGGGCTGCTGAGAGACAACTTGAGAGGGCGTTGGTTTCCGTACTTCGGATTGTGGAGGTAGCGTGCTTTCGGGGGGCAACTCGGGCTGTGCAGTAGCAATTTCGATTTGTTGCATCAAAGATTCCATGGCTCTGACTTGACGTTGTTGCTGAGCTCGCCATTCCAATTCCCACGCCTGTTGGCGCTCAAGAGCCTGCTGGCGAGCTTCACGCTCTTGCTGCATTGAGGCCCAGAGGAGGTAGATCGCAGAAGAGCCAAGTGCGAGTACGACCATCAGCAGGCCGACGAAAAGCCGACGCGGGCGTTGCGGTGGTGGGGGCGGGGGCGGAATGGTCCGGAGTTTTTTGGGCAAAAGTTCTGGATGTGCTGGTACCCACTCCCACTTCGTCACCGCATTTTGTTCACTTGAATTATCCATATCAACCGTGCTCCGTTTTTGTTTCGCAGCCCATCAGATCGCTGGACTGATCCTGCCCATGAGGGCAAGAAGGCAAGACCGAGCGCAATTCGCGAGCTACAGAAGCGCTCTGGCCTACATCTGTTAAGGGCAAATGAAGTGCTGAAAAATATGTCAGAGAGAGAAAAACTTGAAAACTTCGTCCCACGGTAGAGCTGCGAAAACCCGGGGATGCTTCTCAAGTGCAGAAGCTATGCGCAGGCCGCAAGAGAAGGAGAATGCACCAAGTTCGCTACCCTGATGAGATCCGGCATAGTGGGTCGGGTTCATCCCGGGGATTATCAACGTGCCGCAGGGCAGGAGGATTCACAATTGAGACGTCGTCATTTTGCGGGTGTAGTGGCTGGATTGGCCGCTGCGCAAACGAGGATTGAAACAGCACCGATGGATCTCAAAACTCTGCCGGATCTGTGGGACGTCGACCGGGGTATTGCGAACCTTGAGAACGCTTATTGGGGAGTGATGCCTCGCACCATTTACTCCGAATACCTGAAGCAGACCGAGTTCATTCAAAGACAGAATGTTCATTTCGTGCGCGACGGCATCCCCGGCAATGAGCGGACGATGAGGATGGAGCAGGTTCGAGCAAGGGTTGGTGGGTTGCTGGGTGCGCCTGCCAGTGAGTTTGCCCTGGCTCGCAACGGTACCGAAGCGCTGCAGAATCTGATTCTTCAGTACCGGGGTCTCTCCCCGGGCGACAGTGTGATGTACGCGGATCTCGACTACGACGAGATGCAGCAGGCGATGGACTCACTGGCGGGCTCGCGTGGCGTCAAGGTGATCCGGTTTGCAATTCCGGAACCGGCAACCACAGCTAATGTTCTGGCCGCTTATGAGGCGCAGTTGAAGGCAGCGCCCGCGAATCTGAAGATGTTACTGGTGACTCACTTGTCCAATCGCACCGGACTGGTAACGCCAGTTCAGGAGATCGTAGCCCTGGCCCGAGCGCGTGGCGTGGATACGATTGTGGATGCGGCGCAGACGGTTGCTCATATGGACTTCAAGCTGGCTGACCTGGGCGCTGATTTTGTTGGCTTCTCGCTCCACAAGTGGTTGAACGCGCCGATCGGCACTGGAGGGATCTGGATTCGTGCTTCAAGACTAGCTGACATCGAGCCGTGCATGGGAAGCACCATGTTTCCGAAAGAAGACACGCGCAGCCGCACGAGCCTTGGCACGGTCAACTTTGCGGCAACACTGAGTGTTCCGGCAGCAATCGACTTTCACGACCGGATCGGCGGGGGCCGCAAGATGCGTCATTTGCAAGCGCTTCGCAGCTATTGGGTGGAGCGTGTTCGTGAACTCAAAGGGATTGAAATTCTCACTCCGGAAGAACCTGCACGCTTTGGAGCGGTGACCAGCTTTCGACTGCCTGGGATCAAAGACTATGTGCAGGCCCAACGGCTGTCTTCGGTCTTGTTAAACAAGCACAAGGTGCTGACGGTGGCCCGTCGAGGCATTGCGGCAGGTGCAGTGATTCGAGTGAGCCCGGCACTTTATAACAGGTACGAAGAGTTGGACCGATTTGTGAACGGACTGCGGCAGGAATACCGGGCGTTTGCCTAAAGTAGAATCGCTCCCGGTTTGCAGCGAGTAGCCAGGCAGAAATGCTTTGTTCTAACGCAGCATTGATGGCGCATCGAAGGTTCATCAACAAATCACTAAGACACTGCCTGTAGGTGCCGATACGGAAATCGAGGCAACATGAGACGCTCTGCGCTAATTCTGATCGGATTTCAAAACGACTATTACTCTACCGAGGGCATCCTGCACGGTTTTCTGGAGAATTCGGGGGCTGTGAGGGCCTCCCTGGACCGAACGGTCGAATTGATGCACCGGATTTCAGGCTTAGATGTGCCCTTCATCGAGACACCGATTGTCTTCACTCCAAACTATGAGGAACTTGCTGAGCCCATTGGTATTCTAGCGGCGATTCGCGACACCAAGGCATTTCAGGCTGGGATGGTTGGAAGCCAGCAGGTTGCTGAATTTGCCCCGTTGGCTCACCGGATTACCTCAGTTCCCGGCAAACGCGGCCTAAACGCTTTTGTCGGAACGAACCTGGAGGACGTGCTCAATAGCCAGGGAGTGACCCACCTCTACCTTTGTGGCAGCGTGGCATCCATCTGCATTGATTCGACGGGTCGATACGCAGCAGAAAGAGGATTCCAGATATCGGTGATTGCCGATTGTGTTACCGGGCGGACACGCGTTGAACACGATTTCTATATGGAGAACGTATTCCCGCTCTATGCTGAAGTACTCAGTGCAGACCAAGCTGAGGAACAGATGCTCCAAAGCGAACTTGTTGGCGTTGGCGAGCCAAGCGTGGTGAATGGTCAACGAACTTGAGATTGAAATCAGAAATCGGCTGATTGAGGCCCTTGCTGAAAAAGACCGCCTCACAACCGAACTGATCGAGGCTCGCCAACGTGTGGAAGAAATGGCACGCGTTGAAGCCACCCGGCGAGTCAAAAACGATTTTCTTGCCATGATGAGCCATGAAATTCGCACGCCCATGAATGGCGTGCTTGGCATGGCTGAAGTGCTGCTGACCATGGATCTGAATGAAGCGCAGGCACAGTGCGCGGGCATAATCAAGAGCTCTTCAGAGGCACTGCTTGGGATTCTGAGCGATATCCTGGATTTCTCAAAAATTGAGGCTGGTCAATTAAAAGCAGAATTGACGATCGTACCTATCCGGGAGTTGCTGCATGAAGTGGCCAATCTATTTCGCCCTACAGCTGCAGGGAAGGGCCTGAATCTGAAGATTCAGATTGCACCGCTCGTGCCTTCACATATTCGAGCCGACGGGCTGCGAATTCGTCAGATCATTCTCAATCTTTTGGGGAACGCTATCAAATTCACGCCAAAGGGCGGAGTTGAGTTTGGGGTGGATTTTGAACCGATCGATAGCGAAGTACAAATGCTCCGGATCTCCGTGAGCGACACCGGGATCGGGATTGGCCACGAGGGTCTGGAGCGGCTGTTTCAACCGTTCACGCAAGCTGAGGATTCCACAACACGCCGCTTCGGTGGCACGGGCTTAGGGCTTGCTATTTCAAAACGGCTGGTGGAATTATTGGGGGGGCAAATCCATGTGGAATCTGAGTTGGGTAAAGGTTCCAAGTTCTGGTTCGCGCTGCCGGTTTCCACGGTTGAAGCTCCAACCCCAAGTAGCGAATCTGGCGTTACGAACAGGCAGCAAAGGAACGTCCATGTTCTGTTGGTAGAAGACAATGAAGTCAATCAACTTGTAGCAACGCTCATGCTGGACAGCCTTGGCTGCACGTGGACTTGTGCTCCAGACGGGGCAAAAGCCATCGAACTGAATCAATCCACATGCTTCGACTTGATTCTTATGGATTGCAGTATGCCCGTGATGGATGGCTTTGAGGCGGCGCGCCATATTAGGTCCCATTCGACACATCAACCGCCGATTGCGGCCCTCACTGCTAACGTTTCGGCTGAGGATATCGCCAAGTGCCTTGCCGCAGGCATGAATGCGCATTTGGCGAAACCGATCCGGGTCCTGGAACTAGAAAAGCTGATTTCGGACCTTGTCCCAAATCCCAGAGGCAGGGCCGAAGAGGCGGAGTCACCTGCCGCTG
Organism: Bryobacter sp.; assembly: GCA_044376335.1. GTDB lineage: Bacteria > Acidobacteriota > Terriglobia > Bryobacterales > Bryobacteraceae > Bryobacter. Next base: position 7,921 of record JBIPMY010000129.1, on the reverse strand, counting down.
AGCAATGCAACGGTTAGAGTCACAGCTGAGGCTGGCCGAACCTCAGAAAAAAACTTGCTCAACTTTTCGTCGGTTGGCAGTTCGACTTAGGCAATTTGCCGGGTTAGGCCCGAAGGATTTTTTCCATGGCCCTGCCTTTGGCCAATTCATCGACGAGCTTGTCGAGATAGCGGATCTTTTGCATGAGCTTGTCTTCGATTTCCTCGACACGGTAGCCGCAGATCACGCCGGTGATCTTGGAGACGTTTGGGTTGAGCAGTGGGGCTTGGGCGAAGAAAGATTCGAAGTCGACCTTGTCATCGATTTGCCGCTGTAGAGATTTTTCATCGTAGCCGGTGAGCCAGTAGAAGACGGTGTGCAGCTCTTCTTTGGAACGGCCTTTCTTTTCGACCTTGGCTATGTAGAGCGGGTAGACGCGGGCGAAAGCCATTTTGAAGATTCTTGTGTTTGTCATTGGTTCATACCTATTGAGCGCGGCCATTCATCACTTCAAGTCCAGCTAAGGCGCGGGTTTGTGAATATTTTAGAACTAACGCTGTAGGGCGAGTGCTTCGATGTCGCACATTGGGCAGCGCTCGCGCTTCAATCCGATTGCAAGCACGCCGACAACCAGCACCACAACGAGGAACCAATTCGGCATTGTTCAACTTATCCTCGTCGAAGGATCAGTTCGTAAGCTTATCGCTGATTCCATTCCAGCGCTATTGGGATCGGGAACAAGGCCGCTGTTAGAAGTGCCGGTACATCACAAAGGAGTCGACGTAGCCCAGGGTGGGATGCAGGAAGGCTCCCGGGAGACGGCCTACGATTTCGAAGTTGAATCGTTGCCAGAGGCGGACGGCCCTTTCGTTTGTACTGACGACGAAATTGAATTGCATGGCGCGGAAGCCCCGGCTGGTGGCATGTTCGATCGAATGAGCGCACATGGCGCTGGCTACACCTTTGCCTGATGCGTTGGGTGCTGTCATGTAGCCGCAGTTGGCTACGTGTGAGCCGGGACCGAGCTGGTTTGGGCGGAAAAAGTAAGTGCCGAGGATCTGGCCGTCGAGTTCTGCTACGAAGACTTCATGGGTGCGAGCGAACCAATACGCGATGGCATCGGGACGGGACATTTCTCGCGGGAGGGCGTAGGTTTCTCCGGCGCGAATGACGGGCTCAAGAATGGCCCAGATGTTTTGCTCATCGCCCGGTTGGGCTGATCGTATGCTGAGCATAAGCGCAGTATTGCAGAATCCCGGGGACGCGTTTCGTGAAATCGCAAGCGATCTCACTAACGTTTTTAAGGCGGGGCCGTCAGGAACTCTATTGCACTTATTAACGGAGGCATTGCAGCTTCGCCTGCAAGTGAAAAACATGGCATCCCGATCAGCCTGGCTCGTTTTTATTAGCTTGTTGATTTGCAGCCCTTGTTCTGGACAAACGAAAAGCGAAATCGAAAAGCAGCTCGATCTTCATTTCTCGAAGTACGATTCTTCGACCCCAGGTGTAGCGGTGGGGATTGTGCGGGATGGGAAGATTGCGCTCGTCCGGGGATACGGCATGGCCAGTCTCGAGCATCAAATCCCCGTTAGCTCCAACACGGTATTTCAAATCGGTTCAGTATCCAAGCAGTTCACGGCTTTTGCCATCTACCTTCTCGAGAAGCAGGGCAAGCTGACGCTTGAGGATGACATCCGCAAGCATGTCCCGGAAGTTCCAGATTTCGGCAAGACCATACGCATCCGGCACCTACTGGCGCACAGCAGTGGGATTCGGGATCAGGCGGCTTTGCTAACACTAGCAGGCTGGCGGATGGATGACGTGTTTACGACGAGCCAGGTTCTGAGGGTACTCAGCCGGCAGCGAGAACTGAACTTTGAACCAGGAAGCGCTTATCTCTATAGCAATTCGGGCTACACGCTGGCGGCAGAAATCGTCAGGCGAGTGAGCGGCCAGACTTTCGCGGAATTCACCAGACGGAACATCTTTGAGCCGCTTCAGATGAGCAGTACGCAGTTCAATGACGACCACGAGAGGATCATCAGGGGCCGGGCTGATTCTTATTACAGGGAGGACGGCAGATACAAGCGGATCAACTTAAACGACGCCGTCGCTGGACCATCGAATCTCTACACGACTGCAGAGGACATGTTGAAGTGGGCTTTGAATTTTGAAGAACCCATCGTCGGCGATCGTGATCTGATCCGACGGTTTAACGAGCCATCCATTCTGAACAACGGTGACCGTGTTGTTTATTACTCCTTGCCAGGGGATGTGGGCTACTACGCAAAAGGACAAATTCAGAAGATCTACAGGGGCCTCGATGTACTCAGCCACGGAGGACATGCAGGTGGCTTCCGCAGTACGTTTTGGCGCTTTCCCGGTCAACGCTTTGCCATGGTGCTGCTCAGTAACGATGAGCACTTTGCCCAATTGAACGACGCCGAAACGGTGGCGGATCTTTATCTGCATGGGCTGTTGAAGCCGAAGCGGAATCCGGGGGCCAGTGGCGCTGGAACGAGCCGGGCGATTCCCAAACCAAACACCTCACTAAAGGATTTCGAAGGCCGGTTTTATAACGAAGAAATCGATACGGCTTACACGGCCAGAGTGGTGAATGGACAACTGTTGCTGACACATCTGCGGCACGGCGATATCCCACTGACTGACGCCGGCAAGGATCGCTTTACGGGAAGAATCGAGTTTACGGCCCAGTTTGAGTTTCAGCGGGATGAAGCTGGACAGGTAGTGGAGCTTCGGATCTCCAACTTTGGCGCCAAGAACGTAAAGTTCAGGCGATCGCCAAAGGCTTCGTGAAAGTCGAAGCACTGGAATTGAGCGTCAATCACGAGCGTGGTCACGGAACTGAGTAGCAGCCTCGACGAAGGCGTCGACCAGGGGTGAGTTCGTATTCTGCAGGGCAAGGCGTTCTGGTTGAAAGAGAGTGCCGATGAAGAAGGGGTGGGTGCCAAGTTCCATAGCTCGCACTTCTCCTGATTTGTCTCTGGCGGCGACGTGCATGCCGGCGGCTTCGAAGGCGCTTTCAAAGGCCGGGTTGAAGCCGAAATTGCAGTGGTAGCCGAAGTGGTTTTCGCCTGGGCCGTAGAGGGCTGCCAGGCGGGAGCCGGGGACGGCCACTACTGGCTCTTCTACCTCTACGAGAGAGCAGGAAAGACGTGAGATGACCAGGCAGTCTTCACTTGTTGCTGTTTCTGCGTGGTCTGCGGCGGCGAGGCCGAGTACGTTGCGGGCGAATTCGAGGACGGCGTGCTGGAAGCCGCCGCAGGTGCCGAGGAAGGGGACTTTGGTTTCTCGCGCCCAGCGGATTGCGTCAATGGCGGCGGCCTCGTTTTCGTAAGGCGAGGCTGGGACACACCAGACGCCGTGGTAACCATCGAGGGGGCCCAGTGTGGAGGTGTGTTTCCAGTCGAAGCTCAGGTTCTGTTGGCCGGCCAGTTGGAGCGCGAGTGGGATTGCCTGGTGGGCGATGACGCTGGGATTGTAGTCGCCTACCAGAGCGATTCGGACTTGCATGGATTGAGGTTAGCAAGCCAGAGAGCAGTGATCGAGCGGTTGCTGTGAACAATGGCGTGGATACGATTGGGGGGGGCACGTGAAGGTCTCTCGCCAGTCTCTTCATGTTGATTGCGTGCGGTTTTATAAAATCCCCTGCGAGGATTTCGCCTGGATGAATGGAATCGAGTCGGTGCCTCTCTTTCCCCATACCTGGCTCCTCATGCGGCAGCGTCAGGGTTCGCTTCGAAGAGTAACGAGGTCGTAGCCTTCGGGGGCTTTGAACTGGAAGAGTTCGGCAGCTAGTGGCGTGTTGCGTTGCTCGGAGCGGAAGGCGTAAGACATGCTGGAGCCGTCTCTTCCTGTTACTGTGACGAGGCTTAGTCGCCCGTCGGGTTCGGCGAAGAACTCGACAAATTCATAGGGGGATTTGGCGTTCTTGGGGAAAGCTTTGACTTTCCATTGGGGGCCGGATTGGGAGTGCTCGAAACGGCTGAAGTCTCTGGCGAAGTCGAGCTTGCCAAGAAGAAATGCGAGGGGGGCGCGGAGGTCGTCTGAGGCTTTCATCGGGCTGACTTCGACTCGTCTGGCCGATGGGGTGACGTAGTGGATGGTTTTACCGTCGGAGAGAAAAAGCTTGCCGGTGGGTTGAGAATATTCCCAACGCATCTGGCCGGGCTTGCGCAGATAGAGAGTGCCGCGCTCGGTGACGCGGCGGCCCTGGGCTACGGCCATGGTTTGCTCAAATTCGCTCTTGAGAGTTTTGGTTGTGTTGTAGCGGGCTTCCACTCGCTTGAGGACGGTGGTGAGGTTGTCCTGCGCTTGCGCGGAGAGGAGAGCTAGGGTGATAAGCGGGAGATACGCCATGATTGATCGCTTTGTAGATGATAGTGCAAACGGTCGTGAAGCCGGCCGGGGCGGCCCTGCCAGAATTCCATTTCGATCGGACGCAGAAGGTAGCCGCCCCAAAAATCAGGCATCGGAACGGGCTGGCCTTCGAACCTCTGTTCATAGAGACGTCTGGCGGCCTCCAGCGTTTCGCGGCCTTCGATACGGCTCGACTGATTACTGGCCCATGCGCCGATTTGCGAGATGCGGGGGCGCTCACGGAAGTAGATTTCACTTTCCTCGCGGGTGAGCTTTTCGACGCTGCCTGAGGCGCGGACCTGGCGCTCGAGTTCTTTCCAGTGGAAGCAGATGGCGGCTTTGGGGTTCGAGTTGAGGTCGCTGGCCTTTTGGCTTTCGTAGTTGGTGAAGAAGGAGAAGCCTCTGTCGTCGAGGGCCTTGAGCAGAACCATGCGGACGGTGGGTTGACCGTCTGACGAGACAGTAGCTAGCGACATGGCGTTGGCTTCGAGGAGCTTTGTCGAGAGGCAGTCGTCGAACCAGCGGTGGAACTGGGTAATTGGATTGGGAAGGGCGTCGGCTTCGAGAAGACCGTTCATCTGGTAGTTTTCGCGGAGTTCGGCAAAGGGGTTGGTGGGCACTTGGGTTTCCTTTAGTTTAGAAGCTTGGGTTGACGATGAAGCCGTCGGGGGGATGACCGAGGAGATTGTTTCTCGACAGCCCCCAATACCAGAAGTGAGCGGCGACGTAAGCGCAGAGGACGGCGTCGAGCTGGTCTTCGCAGGACTTGAGCTGGGCGAGGGTGTCGCCGATGGGTGGCAGATCTTGCGGCTTTAGAGATGGCGGGTGGGTGAACCCGGTGGCGAGGAGATCGCGAAACTGGGACAGGGCAATTTTGCGGGTGGCGAGTTTGCCTTTTTTGTAGGGGAGGATTTGCGGGAGGTTGAAGAGACGGACGGCGGCGGAGTGGGGGTAGACCTCGAAAAGATGGCTGGTGGGGGACTGGCGGCTGGTGGGTGGAGCGGTAGAGTAGCCCTTCTGGGTTAAGGCCTCGACGAAGGCGAGGACCCTGGGGACAAAGGGCATAGCGAGGTTCACCGGGTAGCAGCCGGCACGCTGGCGAGAGAAGAGTTCATGGGCGGCGCGATCGGCCTGACGCATGCCGGAGGGGTTGTTGATGATGACGGGAGCGTCGAGGCCAATCCAGGCGGAATGATTCGCCGGGATTGCGTTGAGGACTTCAGTGTGGGTGTCGAGGCGGGCAATTTGGGTGAGTTGGAGACGCTTGCCGTCCCAGACGAGGGAGGCAAATCCGCTGGGTTTTCCGCTCCAACCGAGGTCGATTCCGTAGAAGTGCACACCCTATTGGATGACAGGACTTGCAATTCGCTATAATTTAGAAGCGTTTGCCTGTGAGAGGCAAAGAGCGGCACCCCCCGCCACACCACAATTGTTCAGGAGTTTGCATGTTTGATCTGTTTCGGCGCAAGGATACCAACTTGCGTATTGTTCTTGGAGTCCTTTTGGGCCTCGTTGCTTTGTCGATGGTTGTAACCCTGATTCCAGGTTTTGGTTCGAACGGTTTTGGTGCGGGTCCCGGTAGCGAGACAGTAGCGCAGGTTTGTGGAGAGCCGGTAACGGCGCAGGAAGTGCGGCTGAAGGTTCAGCAGATGTTGAACCGCCAGAGCCTTCCCCCCGAAAGTGCGGCGATTTTTATTCCCCAGTTTGTAGACCAATATGTGGCCGTTAAGGGTGTAGCTTGCTATGCCAACGAAACAGGCCTGGTTGCGTCGGACAAAGACGTGGCGACGAAGATTCAGAAAGACGTTCCGGCATTGTGGCAGGACGGCAAATTTGTAGGCCGCCAAATGTACGAAATGATGCTGAAGCAGACGGGCCTGACGATTGCCCAGTTTGAAGACAGCATGAAGAAGGACATCGAGACACAGCGTTTGCGTACGCTGATGCTGATGAGCGCAGTAGCAACACCGAAGGAAGTAGAAGACGCCTTCCGCGATACAGAAGAGAAGATCAAGCTGGATTATGTTGTGCTCGACCCGGTGGAAGTAGGCCGCAACGTTCAGATTCCCGACGCAGAGTTATTGGCAGAATACGAGAAAAACAAGGCTAGCTATCGCACTCCAGAAGCGCGCAATGTAAAGCTTTATGTACTTGATGGCGGCGCAATACAAGCTTCCATGCAAGTGACCGAGACCGAACTGCGCCGTCTATATTCGGAAAACCAAGACAACTTCCGTTCCCCCGAGCAATCGAAGGTTCGTCATATTCTGTTTGGCACCAAAGATAAGCCTGAAGCTGAAGATGCAAAGATGCGGGCGTTGGCCGAATCCGTATACAAGCAACTGAAAGCTGGAGCGAAGTTCGAAGATATGGTGAACAAGTATTCGGATGACAAGGGTTCAAAGTCCAACGGTGGTTCGGTGGGATTCATTACGCGTGGCCAGACTGTCAAGAACTTTGACGAGTACTCGTTCACCGGGCCACTCAACACGTTGAGCAACCCAATCAAAACTGAGTTTGGCTACCACCTCATAGACGTACAGGAGCGAAAGCCTGCCGGCATGCGGTCATTTGAAGAAGTTCGGGGTGCACTTGAGGCAGACCTACGGCAGTCCAAGAAAAGCGACGGCTTAGTTAAGGCAGCAGATCAGCTTCGGGCGGAACTGATCAAGGCACCAACACAGGTGCCCTCGATCGCTCAGCAATACGGGTTGACCCCGGTCCAGTTTGAGTATTCGTCGGAATCAACTTCAGTTCCCGGCATTGGTCCAAAGCCGGAACTGTTTGCGCTGGTCAAGCAACTGAAGAAGGGTGAAGTTTCTGAAGTTTCCACACTAGGGCCGGAACGCGTAGCTGTAATTTTGGTCGATGGAGTCACGCCCAGCAGGCAATCCACTTTTGAGGAAGCCAAGATGGCCATTCTCGGCACGAAGCTGGTTGCGGCGAGAAACAAACTGGTGGAAGACCGTAAGCAGCAGGGAATCAATCTGATGAAGAACGGTGGAAACCTGGAGGCGATTGCCAAAGATCTTGGCCTCACAATAAAGCAGACTCAGGAATTTAACCGCCAGGGATTTGCTGATGGGATTGGGCCTGCATCCGCTGTGATTGATGCATTCACCCGGACGCCGGGCCAGTTGTCCGGACCTTCGACTGTAGACGGCAAGTGGTTCTTCGTCAAGCTTGTCGACAAGAAGGCTGCCGATATGAGCCTCCTGCCCGCTCGACGTGCTGAGATCGTCAACATCGTTAAGAATCGCAAAGCGTCAGAGCGAGCTGACATTTTTGAAGAGACGCTGGTGAAGCATCTGGTGAACGACGGGAAGATCAAGATCAGCGAAGACGTAAAGAAGCGGATTGCTGCCGGCTACGGTGGCTAGCTGATTCTGTCCAGCCGCAAAAATTCCTGAATTTGTTCATGGTCGCAGTCTTCGAGCCCTTCCACGGGACCGAAGTATGCGACCTTTCCTTCGCTTAGGAAGACTACTCTATCGGCGACTTTGCGCATGAGTTCCAGGTCGTGAGTAACAACCACACTGGTTAGGCGGAGCTGCATCTTCAG
>JBIPMY010000474.1:0-4499 GCA_044376335.1 Bryobacter sp. | reverse complement strand
TCAGTCGAAGGAGAAACTCTGTTTCGTCAGTTAGGCTCTCGAGGGCCATGCGCGCTTCGGCTATCAGGCGAATCGCCGCCACCAGCATCATAATGGCTCCAAACACACCAAGCGCCACCGGAACCACCGCCCAACTCGCCGAAAAGATCGAAACAAAGCCAATCGACACACTGGTAAGCACAAACAGTCCGCTGGCAATATAGAGCGCAACCATTGCCCGCATGAGCAGCTTCGCCCGTTTCGATTGCAACTCCATGTGCTTCTCGATCATTGCCTTGCGCTCTTCCAGCATCTCTGGATCGGTTTCGCTCAGCATCACTTCTTCCATGCGGTCTGCCAGTTTGCGGACACGATCCACAACGCGTCCCAACCGGCCTGACGTCGAAATGATGAAACTTCCACAAGCACTCATCAAGAGTGCAGGTGTCAGCATCGCTGTCAAAACGTTGAGTGCACTCGACAGATTGTGAAAATTAAACGGCAAGTACAGTAGAGGATTCATGGGCCTGCACTACTGATGGTATCCGAGTGTCCGCTAGCGAACACTCATTTACCAGCCCTGCCCTACAAGTTACTGAAACAAAAGACTTCGAATTTGGCATCAGGATTGCCTTATTAGAATTGCCATGCAAGACATTCGATTCGCCCTCCGCGGCTTCTGGAAGTCGCCGATCTTCTCCGCCATCGCAATCCTCAGCGTCGCTCTTGGTATCGGCGCCAACGCCGCAATTTTCAGCCTTCTAGATCAAATTCTCCTCAGACCCTTGCCTGTTGCACATCCCGAACGCCTTGTCCTTCTCGATTTGCAAGGCGGTCGCATTGGCTACTCCTTCGCCGAACTTGCATTCTCCAACCCCATGTTCAAGTCTCTACGAGCCCAAAATCAAAGCTTTGAAGAGTTATTCGCTCAGTTCAATGATTCAGCCAATCTGAGCTTTCGTGGGCGTAGCGAGACGGTCACCGTCTCGATCGTCTCTGGAAATTTCTTCAAGGCCATTGGAGTTGCCGCAGCCTATGGAAGAACCATAGACCCTACCGACGACATCAACAAAAACGCCCATCCAGTCGTTGTTCTCAGTCACGGCTACTTCGCTCGCCGATTTGGCTCCGACCCGAGTATCATAGGCCAAAATCTTCGTATCAACTCGCAGCTCTATCAAGTCATCGGCGTAACCCCCAAAGGCTTCTCCGGCCTTGAGATGGACAGCGTTCCCAGCATCTATGTCCCATTGGCCCAAAAGACGCAGATCACCACAACCTGGGACGGCATGGATGACCCCAACTTCTATTTCCTCCACATCTACGGCCTCTTGAAGAAAGGTATCGATCCCAAGCTAGCTAAAGCCAATCTTGATTCCCTGGTAGGCCCTATGATCGAGGATGAACTGAAAGCCTACCCAGGATTTCCTGAAACGGGAAGGTCGAAGTTCAGGGCCAGGCGCTTCGCCCTGATTCCAGCAGGAACTCCCCTCATTGGAGAACGCAAAACGATTGAAAGTGCGCTTTACCTCCTTTTAGGTGTCGTCGGCTTGGTGCTCTTGATCGCCTGTGCCAATGTCGCCAACCTCTTGCTGGCACGTGCCAGCGCTCGAGTGAAAGAAATTTCCATCCGAATGGCGCTAGGAGCAGGTCGCGCCCGCATCGCCCGGCAGATGCTGGTTGAAAGTCTAATGCTCGGGATGAGCGGAGGAGCATTGGGTTTGATGCTCTCCCTGTGGATTCTCGATGCAATCCTGGCGCTTTACTATTCCGGCTCATCTGGCGAAGTCTTCCTTAACTCCAGCCCCGACTGGCGCATTGCCGGTTTCTGTTTCGCCGCCAGCCTTCTAACTGCCTTCCTCTTCGGCATCGCTCCCGCCATTCGCGGCAGCGGTTCCGCCCTTACTTCTCACAGCTCGCAGGGTTGGCTTCGCCGGGCACTGGTGGTGGCCCAGGTCACGATCAGCCTCGTACTCCTGGTCGGTGCGGGTTTGTTTGCAAAAAGCCTGTTAAACCTTAGAAATTCCAACCCAGGCTTCAACACCGGCCACCTGCTCACCTTCAAAATTGACACTTCACTCAACGGATACGACAAGACCAGGGCCGTTTCATTCCTGGATCGCTTCCGTAAAGAGATCGAAGCTCTACCAGGAGTCAAGGACGTGACAGTTGCCTCCACGGCACTAATTGAAAATTCAATCAATTTGGCCACCATGTCGATCGAAGGTCACCAACGGCGACAGGGCGTAAACACCAATTCCAGAATCAGTTCCGTTGGCCCGGGCTACTTTCGAGTCTTGGGATTCCCACTGCTCATGGGCCGCGAGTTTACCCCGGCCGACCAGGCCAATTCACTCAAGGTTGCCGTTGTAAATGAGGTCTTTGCCAAGGAGTACTTCAACGGAGATGCAATTGGAAAGCGCATTGGCTATGGCTTCAATAGAGATGGAAGCCAGAAGCTCGACACTCAAATCATCGGCGTGATTCGGGACGGCAAGCACGCCAACATGAGAGAAGAGAAACCCAGCCGCTTTGTCTACACCCCCTACGCTCAAGACTCATCCATCCAAAGTATGACCTTCTACGTAAGGAGCGAGCGTGACGTCGAGCAGTTGGCCGGTGAAGTCCGGGCTTACCTCCGCCGAATCGATGAAAACCTCGCCATGTTCCGTGTTCAAACAATGGCTTCGACCATTGAAAACAGCCTCCAATTGGAAAGGTTGCTCTCGATGCTTTGTTCGTCCTTTGGTCTCCTGGCGACAATCCTTGCTGCCATTGGCCTATATGGAGTCATGGCCTACAATGTTGCCAAACGAACCCGCGAGATTGGCATCCGTCTAGCCTTGGGTGCTGAGAGATCCACCGTCATTGGCTTGGTAATGAAAGAAGTCGGCTCCATGCTGGCTCTCGGCCTTGTTATCGGCCTGCCGCTAGCCATTGGCTTGGGACGTTATGTGGAGTCTCAACTCTGGGGCTTGAAAGGCTACGATCCGCTCATTCTCACTGCCGCCAGCTTGTGTCTCGGAGCAGTCACCATTCTGGCAGGTGCCATCCCGGCCTGGAGAGCCGTTAGCGTGAATCCAGCCATCGCGCTACGAGGAGACTAAGCATCCCAAGCGCCAGCGCATTCCAGGCAAAGATATCGCCTGTCTTTGAATAAAGGGTCGTCTTGAACGCCGTAGCATATTGCAACCGTCCAGCCGCCACACGGTAAGGTGGCAACTCATCAATCACCCGGCCAGCCGGATCAATGCTTGCGGTGAATCCGTCATTGGTCGGCCGAAGCAGCCAACGCTCATTCTCAGCAGCTCTCATGCGGGCCAGCAACAGGTGCTGATCCCGGGCCGCAGACTTGCCAAAGTAGCCATCGTTCGTAAGGTTCACCAACACCTCAGCACCTCGCGAAACATAGGCCCGAACATGATGCGGAAAGGCCGACTCATAGCAGATGAAGACTCCAAGCTTACCGGCTGGAGTCCCAAAGACCTTGAGTTCCGTACCCGGTTGAAAGGTCCCAGCCTCCTGCGACACCTTACCGACAATTGCATTGAAGACAGGCGGTACAAACTCACCAAACGGCACAAGGTTCATCTTGTCGTAGGTCCCACCGGGGTCGCCCGTAGCCGTCAACAACTGTGCCGTGTTGAAAGGGTTGCCCTCTTTATCGAATCGAATTGTCCCAAACAAAAACGGAGCCTCACTAATCCGCGCCAGGCTGGATACCTGATTGCGAAACGCAGAATCTGTCTCGTAATAAAGACTCGCCGGAACTTCAGGCCAAAGAAGAAGCGAAGCCTTGCGGTGTGTCCTGTCCAGCGCGCCATTCAACGTGATGCGCGCCAGCCTGTCGTACACCTCATGAATCTGCACGTCAGTCATCCGCCCGTCTTCCGGAATGTTAGGTTGAACCACCAGGGCATTCATGTCCCCAGCTTTGACCTCAGGCAGACCCGGCAGCAGATAGAGAGCCAACAGCGGAGCACACCATGCAAGCTGCAATCGATCCCAACGCAAGTACCAGGAAGCCACAGAAGCCGACAATAGGGCAAACACGAAGCTCACCCCATAGACCCCAAAAAGAGGAGCCAGCTTCATTGGGATCCCCATATCCGTCCCAGCGTTCCCAAGAAGCAACCAGGTGAAGCCAAGCTCAGCGTGGGTTCGTTCGAGTCCAACGTAGAGCAACGCAAGTGCGGGTGGTGCCCATCGAACCCCAAATAGATAGCTTGAAGCTGTCGAGAAGACACCCATGTGCAAGCCCTTAGCCAAGGCGAAGAGCACAAACAGAAGAGTAGCCAGCCACCCCGGCATTCCGCCATGTTGAGCAAGTGTTTCGCGGATCCAGTAGCAGGTCCCGCCCCATTGAATGATGCCGGCAAGCCAACCCATCAAAAAGCGTTGACGGGCAGAGTACTCCTCTGCTGCGGCGATCAGAAGCGGTGTGAGTGCGAAAGGGGCGAGGAAGGTTAGCGACGGAGCTGGTTGAATCAAAACCATCAACAGCCCAGTTGCCACTGCCA
>JBIPMY010000473.1:0-4550 GCA_044376335.1 Bryobacter sp. | reverse complement strand
TCAATAATTGCTTGGCGAACGGTGCGAAATAGTAGTCCCCTCTCCTTCTGGCCTTCAACGTATTGCTGGCGCAAAAACGGTGGAGCTGTCTTTAGCAGTTCGGCTTCAATCCGCTGCTGCTCTTCTGAAGGAATGGAATTCCAAAACTTTTCAAGCGGCTGCCGGTCAGCGGTCGTGCTTCTGCGCTCTTCCGGCTTCGGGGCGATGCGCCGGATTGGAACGACTGCTGCAACCTGCCGCTTCTTATCCCCTACTGCCTTTCGGTAGTCGTCCGGCAATGCAAAGTCGTCGGTGATTGCACGGTAAAGAAAACCGGCTTTATTCTTTTGAACTCGTGCATCGTTCCTTGCGGAAAGCCAATCAACTAGGCCGAGCTTCTCCTGGATTTTCTCTGCACTCACTGCTCGCGTAAGCTTGTTTGCCGTGTTTGCAGAAATTCCCCGCTCGATGAGAGATTGAACGAGCGGCGAGACTTCTATCATTTCGGCGGCGTTCTTCGATGCGCGGCTTAACACGATAGACCACTCCCCTCTCGCCTTCTGCACGAATCGCTCTTCATCGCTTGCGATATGCAGAAAGCCACGGGATTCGAGTTCATTGATTGCAGGCCTCAAGACTCGCTTCAACTCGCCGTTGTGGCACTTCTTTGAAAGCCCAATGTGTTCGCAGGCAAAAACGCGAAGATCAAATTCCAAGCGCTGCCTCTGGTAGAAGCGCTTGTCGAGAAACCGGAAGATGCGTTTTGAGATCGCGCTCTCTAGGCTTTTCAGGAACGGAAAATCAAGCTGCTTGATGTAGCCCGATTTGAAGCTGTTAAACACGATGTCATTCCAGACGAAGGAGCTTTTTCCAGCCTGAGGCGCATCCTTCGCTGATGATTTTCTCTGCCGCTCCTGGTCGAGCACTTGAACGTGGTCCAAAATGTGAAACCCTTCGTTCACCCAGCTCTGCTCTTCCTTCGACCACCAAGCCTTCTCGTAGTAGAGAGTCACCCCAAGCCAGCGGTTTAGGCTTTGCTCCAAACGCTGGTAATTCCGAGTCGAGTCGGCCCAGCCAAGAAGTTTCAGAAGCTCGTAGCGGGTGAAGAAAACCCTTCGGTCTGGGAAGTCGTTGCGGGCGCTTAATTGAATCAGCCCAAGGATGACCTCTTCGTCAGTTGCTGTGGGAAGTCCATACTTGTCAGAAGCCGTGATGGTCAGTTTGCGCTGCACGCGCTTGTTTACGGACTTGTCGAAAATCTCATCTGTGAACTCCAGCGTCTTTTGATCCTTTGGCAGCGCAGTAGACAAAGAAGCAAGTGGGAACTCCGCGAAGTTCAGTTCATCTCGATACGGAGAACGATTGGATGACGGTGCCGATGCCTGTGGGAGTGCGCTCATGACTGGCCTCCCCTTTCCCAAAAAACTTCAACGGCCTTGTGGTTGATTTGTTTAGAGCATAGTTTTGTACAGTTGGTCGTTAAAAAAGCGTGTAATTTCGCGGAGTTACACCACTTCCCAGTGATCCGATTGACGGTGATATGACTACTTTCCGTGTGCCGTTGCACGGTGGCGTGGTGGATGGCGGCACGGTGATTCGGTGAACGGTACGCTGGTGATTTCGTGATTGAAAGCGCGGTGGCGTGGCGTAGCGTGTCGTCTCCCCTGCCAGTTTGGTCTCCGTCTGTCTCATCGAGAACGCTTGCGATTCGTGTATGGATGTACGGTAGTGGAAAGTTGTTGGGCGTACCGTGTTTCGATGCACGGTACTTTTCGAATGTGATTCTTGCAATCACTGCCCAGGTCTCCTCGGTGGATTGGTTTAACTCGCTTGCACTTGTAGCAATGGATTGCTGACAGCAAAAGTAGGAAAGTGCGGACTGGGAAAAATCTATGCCTCTAGAGAGGCACACGATGCACAGGCCCTTCTGAGCGTATGCCTCTATGGAGGCTCTCGACCGCCTCTACAGAGGCGCTCTCCGTCCCAAAAGTCTTCAATCGAGAAGCGAAGATCTAAATCGCCTCGATCACAACCGGCACGAGCATCATTAACGGCCCCAGCTCCCGATTTCAAGAACAATTTAGGTAGCTGAGTACATCAAGGCAGCCCTGCTGAAACTGTTGCCGAAAATGGCGTTCTTCGCGATGACCAGTTTTGGACCGAAAACCCCGAAGATCCGCCTGTGCCTCTAGAGAGGCATAGGGTGCGCCTCCCTAGAGGCACACTGATTCAGCTGCAATTTTCCTAATTGTGAGAGGGCCTCTATAGAGGTATACGGTCTCAATGAGATTTCCAAAGACCCAAGTCATTGCACTTGTGAATCAGAAAGGGGGATGTGGGAAAACGACATCATCGGTGGCAATCGCTGCGGCGTTTGCCCACCTCGGCTACTCCGCTTGTGTCGTTGATACAGATCCACAATGTAACGCCACTCAAAGCTTCTCGGTGGAATCTGAACTGATGGTCGCAAAGGGCCGCTTCACGCTGGCTGATGCTTACCTGAAGAAGAAGCCAGCAGTAGATATTGAACTTGGCTTTGGGGATCGCTTTGAAGAGCGCCTGACGCTCGTTCCTGGAAACAGGGGCTTGAGTGGCATTCCACTTCGCTTGGAATCAGAACTTCAAGTAGCTGTCGCAGAAGGGGAGAAAACGACTCTTGATACTGATGAGATGAGAAGTGAGCAACGATTACGACTTCGAAAGTCGCTCGACTCGCTTCGAGGCATTCGCGATGTAGTCATCATTGATACGCCGCCAAGCCTCGACTACCTGATGGTCTCAACGCTCATTGCCGCTGACTGGTTCATCATCCCCGTTTTTCCCTCTGGCTATGACGTGAAGGGATTAGAGCTTCTGATGAGAACCGTCACCAAGGTTCGACAGCAATACAACCCTGGCCTCCGTCTTGCCGGTGTGCTCCTCGGGAACTACGACCGGGTCGCAACCTTGGATGCTCAGATTCACGCGATGCTCAAAGAGCGTTTCGGCGGCGACGTTGTGTTCAACACCACTATCGGGCGAAGCGTTCGAATGCGAGAAGCAACGGTAACCGGAAAGACGATCTTTGAGGTTCCAGAAGCAGAAGCCCAGGCCCAACAATTTGTGGCTCTGGTCAACGAGATGTTGAACCGAGGTTCAAAGAAGAAAGAGAGCACTCTGAATCCGTTGCCGGATGAACAAGTCTTTGGGAGGGTAGCAAATGGCTAAACCACAAAGAGGGCTTCCTGCGAGCTTTTCATTGAACCTGCCAGACGACGTGCCGGTGGAAATTGGCGACTTCCTTGATGAGCCACCTCCGCCGATTCCTCGTCGAATTAAGGCGGAAGAGCCGCAAGAGTTTCGCCAGCAGTTTGTTCAAGAAACTACCGTCCGCCATCCCCAGCCGGTTCGGCCAGTTCGGGAGAAAGCCAGATCGCCTCGGGCTGTTCGATTTCAGTTGAACCTTAGCCCGCAATCAAAAACTGAGTTTGAAGATCTTGTCACCCGTATTCAGAATTTCAGCCCGGAGTTCGACACCCGGCATAGCGAGGTGTTCCAGGCGATTATCGGGCTGCTTCACGATTGCAAAGAGGACCTGGACTTGGCGTCATTGCCAAGGCGAGGTGCCTGGGGCTCGATCTCTGCAAGGAATTTTGTCGGTGCTCTAAGCGCGACGCTTGAACAAGGAATTATCCGGGCGGCAAAGAAGAGGGGAGTGGAGTAGGGGAGAGCGCCTCTATAGAGGCGCACCGATAGCCTCTACCGAGGCACAAGAAAACAGACCAATGACTCGCCGTCGGGCAGGGGGGCAGGTGTCATGCCCCATTCGGGGCCGCTCCCGTTGGTCGCTCAAAACACCTGCTCCCCCAAGTCACAAGTCTCAAAAAGAAGGGCCGTCAAGGCAACCGCTAGCGCGGTGGGCTGCGCCCAACCTTGACGGCCTAAAGATCAGACGGTGGATAGACCGGTGGTTTACTTCTTTGCTCCGCTGGAGGTCACTGCGCTGATGGCCTTCTTCCATCCTTTGATCAAGCGCTTCTTCTCGGTGAGCGTTTCCTTCAATCGGGTCACTTCCGATTCTGTGAGCGCGATTCTTTGTTGTAGGGCCTGGGTTGCGGCCTGGATCTCGGGGAATACTTCTTGGGTCATGATGATGAATCTCCTTAGGGGATGAGTATTGGTGCTCTTCGTTCAAAGTCGAGCACCTGTTGCGAGAGCCGCATGGCGGCAACTTCACAAAAGCGTTCTTCGATTTCGATTCCAACCGCGCTAACTCCGCATGCGCGGGCGGCAAGCAGCGTCGTACCGCTTCCGCAGAATGGATCGATAACGAAGGTCTTTTCGTCGGCGTAGGCGGCAATGAGCTTGGCCATTGCGCCGACTGGTTTCTGATTTGGATGGAAGGATTCGCCGGAGTACTCCCAGTCAATGACATCGCTCGGAGCGCATTCCGGCTTTTTGGGTCGGCCTTTGGCAAGCAGGTAGGCCAGCTCGTGTTGAGCACGAGTGAAGTAGCCTAGCCCGATGCGTCTTTTTACAAGAGCGCACACACTGACCGGGCGGAATCCTGCAGCACGCCATGAGGTCATAAA
>JBIPMY010000472.1:0-4554 GCA_044376335.1 Bryobacter sp. | reverse complement strand
TTCATCTACAGGCCTTTCTCGAAGCTCACCGTAAACGTCGAAACAGAAGTGGGACGCGGGGATCAAACCTTCTTCAGAACCAGCCTTCAGAACTTCGAACAAATGCGTTTACGCGGGCGATACCAGCTTTCTGAGGCGTGGCAATTCAACGCCCGGTTTACGCGGGTGAACAATGCCAACCCGGCACCGGGAGTGAATCTCAACTTCAGGAACCAGCAGGCTAACCTCACCGTGCAATGGACGAAGAAGCTAGTGTCCGTGATGGCTGACTACACGCGCTCGGCGATCTTCACCAATCTCGGATATCTCGACCCGGTGACTTATCTTCTCGAGCCGAATATCTACCGTGACAATGCGCACACGGGTACTTTGGCTGCCGACCTTCGATTGCCAAAGAAGGCAACCTTTACTTTTGGTGGCAGCATGTTCCGGTCTGCCGGAAGCAGACCGAGCCGCTACTACCAGCCATTGATGCGTTTGCGAGTGCCGGTTGCCAGCGGAATGGGGCTGCTTGCTGAGTGGCGTAATGTCTCGATGGGGCAGACCTTTTATGCCTACGAGGCATTTGGCGTGCAGCAGTTTACGATCGGCCTGCGGATTTCACATTAGACCAGCCCGTACTTCTTCATCTTGTAACGCAGTTTGTCCCGACTGATTTCGAGGATGCGTGCAGCCTCAGACTGGTTGGCCCGGCTTTTCTTGAGCGCCTCGATGACAAGCTCTTTTTCACGGTCGGCGAGCGAAGGAATTGTAGCGGGCGAGGACAGTGTTTCAGCCTCAGTTCCGGCGGCGGGTTGCAGCAAATACTGCGGCAAATCGCTTGCGTCGATTACCGGGCCGGCACTCATCATGGCTGCATGGCCGATTGCATTTTCCAGTTCACGAACGTTGCCTGGCCAGTGATGGCGTTTGAGTATCATTAGCGCGCGCTGTGTGAAGTCAGACACTTTGCGATCGTATTGCTTTGCCCACTTCGCGAGGAAGCTTCGGGCTAGCAGTTCAATGTCACCTTGCCGGTCTACGAGCGAGGGTACTTCGAGCTCTACCATTGAGAGCCGGTAAAAGAGGTCTTCACGGAAGCGGCCTTGTTGAATCATTGCGCGGAGATCCCGGTGGGTAGCGGCAATCACCCGGACGTTGACCTTACGAGCGCGCAGCGAGCCCAGTTGTTGTACTTCCTGATTTTGAAGAGCCCGAAGCAGCTTTGCCTGGGTTGTGATCGGCATGTCTCCAACTTCATCGAGAAAGAGTGTTCCGTTGTGGGCATGTTCAAAGAGGCCGATTTTGTTATCCGTCGCCCCAGTAAATGCACCCTTAACATGACCAAATAGCTCGCTCTCAAAGAGCGTTTCCACCACCGCAGAACAATTCAGAGGGACGAACTCCTGTTTGGTACCGCTGAGATGATGAAGCGCCTGGGCGACGAGTTCTTTGCCTGTGCCAGTTGCGCCACGAAGCAGGAGGGTTCGGAAGTGTGGTGCGACACGCTGGATTTTTGAATAGAGTTGCCACATCTCCGGACTGTTTCCTACCATGCCCTCAAAATAGTTCGAGTTGCTGGCAAAATGATCGGGGTCGAGGGCGTGAATTCTCGCGCGGTGCAGGCGGGCTAGTTTTCCAACGCGGTCGCGTAGTGTGTCGATTGAGATTGGTTTGTCGAGATAGTCTGTTGCGCCTTTACGGATGGCCTCAACGGCAGACTCTGTGGAATAGTAGGCGGTCATGAGGATGACATCGATGGTGGGGTCGAATGCCATGATGTGTTCGAGAGTCTCGATTCCATCCATAAGCGGCATTACCAGATCGGTCATCACGATTTGAGGGCGATTGTGTCTGATGAACTGAAGCCCCTGTGCGGGTTCGCTAAAGCAGTAGACCTTGATGCCTTCTTCCTGTAGCGCGTCCTGCATCATTTCAAGGCTATCGAGATTGTCATCGATGATAACCATCGACAAAGGGATTAAAGACACTTTTGTAAGTTTAGCGCGAGGAAGAGCTAAACTCAGTGGGTCATCGAGTATATGGCGTAGTTGACCCCGAGGCGAAGGGCCATTGCGGAGAACTTCTCCGGGTAGTCGGGAGAGTCGGCGAATTCCCAGCCGTCGCCAACGTCCATATTGAAGCAGATCGCAATGATTACGCGGCCTTCGGCATCAATGACTCCGCGCCAGAATGGGGTGACGCCGTCCTTCTCATAGCCTGGGCCATGAACGACGTTAGCGCCGGGGACATTGATGCGTTCTTTGAGTTCGTAGATCACTTTGAAGATCGGCTCATTGTCTCCCAGTTCAACAACACGGGCATCGGGGTAGATCATATGGATGCCGTTCATGAAGTTATCCCAGTCGCGGCCTCCATGGAAGTCGTCCACCATCATGAAGCCGCCACGGTCGAAGTACTTGCGCAAGCGCTCTCCCTGGGAGGCGCTGATGCGCCAGTCTCCGGGTGAAATCGCAAAGAGGAATGGGGTGTCGAACATCGCTTCACTGTCGATGTCGATGATGTCTTCGACAGACTGAGTATGGAGGCGTGTGAGCCGTCGCAGTGTTGAAAGAAAGATGCGGTCGCCTTTGTTGGCATCAATGCCCCAGCGTGCGTAGCCGCCTCGGCCATCACGGTTGGAGCGGTATCTCAGCCGGCCAAGGACGAACTCGCCGGGGTCGTAGGCATCAGGCGGGTCTTCGACGGGGTCTTGCATTTCGTACTCGTACTGGGCCCATTTGCGGGTTCCGCCCGAGCGAGAGCGTATTTGGGCATAAAGGCCAGTTAATGTAGCCAACACGAGCGCGCAGACAAAGAATCGCCGCATGGGACTAGCTTAGCGGAAGCCGTGGCGATTAAGCTGGTATTTTAGCTTTGCATTCTAATCAAGGACATTTTCTTTCCATGCCGCAAGAGCGCAACCACGCTGCCCCTTTGAGTGAAAACAAGAACCTTCTCAAGTGGGTAGAAAAGATGAGCCAGTTGACCAAGCCCGATTCGATTCACTGGGTGGATGGGTCAGCCGAAGAGAACCAGTCGCTCTGCGATTTACTTGTGGCAGGAGGCACTTTCACAAAGCTAAACGAGGACCTTTGGCCTGGTTGTTACTACGCCCGATCTGACGCTAACGACGTTGCCCGGGTAGAAGACCGTACCTTTATCTGTTCTCTTTCGAAGGACGCTGCAGGCCCAACGAACAACTGGGTTGAGCCCTTCCAGATGCGCAAGAAGTTGAAGGAACTCTTCAATGGATGTATGAAGGGCCGGACAATGTATGTGCTGCCTTTCAGCATGGGGCCGATCGGATCTCCCATGTCGCAGATTGGCGTCCAGTTAACCGATTCGCCCTACGTAGTGGTAAACATGCGGATCATGGCGCGGATCGGGATGGCGGTCTATAAGGAGATCGACAAAAACGAAAAGCGTGTTGTGCCTTGCATGCACAGTGTCGGCATGCCGCTTACGGGCGGCCAGAAGGATGTCCCCTGGCCTTGCAATTCAGACAAGTACATCGTCCACTTTCCGGAAACCCGTGAAATCTGGAGCTATGGTTCCGGCTATGGCGGCAACGCTCTTTTAGGCAAGAAGTGTTTCGCTCTCCGCATTGCCTCAAACATCGCCCGCGACGAAGGCTGGATGGCTGAGCACATGATGATTGTTGGTGTCGAGAGCCCGCAGGGTGAGAAGACTTATGTGGCCGGGGCTTTCCCCAGCGCATGCGGCAAGACCAACTTTGCGATGCTGATTCCTCCAAAAGGCTTTGAAGGCTGGAAGGTTTGGACCGTGGGTGACGATATCGCCTGGATCAAGCCGAATGCCGATGGAGTTCTGCACGCGATCAATCCTGAGGCGGGCTTCTTTGGTGTAGCACCGGGTACTTCGATGAAGACGAATCCCAATGCGATGGCTTCGTTGTCCCGCAACACGATTTTCACCAACACCGCGATGACGCTCGATGGCGGTGTGTGGTGGGAAGGCATGACCGACGAACCACCTGCTGAATGTATCGACTGGAAGGGCAACCGCTGGACACCCGCAATTGCCAAGGAGACAGGGGCGAAGGCGGCACATCCGAATTCGCGCTTTACCGCACCGGCATCCCAGTGCCCGACCATCGATCCGGAATGGGAGAATCCAAACGGTGTGCCGATTAGCGCATTCCTGTTTGGCGGCCGCAGGCCAACCGGGATCCCGCTCGTTTACCAGGCCTTCAACTGGAGCGCTGGAGTTTACGTCGGGGCAACGATGGGATCTGAAACCACAGCTGCGTCGGTCGGCGCCGTGGGCAAGGTTCGTCGTGACCCAATGGCGATGCTGCCCTTCTGTGGCTATCACATGGGCGACTATTTCCGGCACTGGATTCGCATGCAGCGGACGCTGACTCAAACGCCACGCATCTTCCATGTGAACTGGTTCCGTCGTGATTCCGATGGCAACTTCCTGTGGCCTGGATTCAGCGAGAACATGCGTGTTCTCAAGTGGATCGTGGATCGCTCCCATGGGCGCGCCTATGGCCGCGAGACGCCAATTGGCTATGTGCCTCGCTATGAGGATATCGACTGGAAGGGGCTT
>JBIPMY010000128.1:0-14591 GCA_044376335.1 Bryobacter sp. | reverse complement strand
TGCTTTCATGGTCCCCTCTTAGTTCCACTTCACATTCGTGAACATCAACATGCCGGCCAGCATCATCACGCCAAACACCACCATCCCCACCACTGCCAGCCCAATCCCAACAACCCACTGCTCGCCCATGTGGCCAGCCACAAACGACCAGCCAAGAAAGGCCAATCCAGTCACACCAGAAAAAATCAGCACCGCACGCGACACCCATGTGTCAGCAGGATTGCTGGTATCCATCAGGTTTCCGAAAAAGAACAACCCAAACACCAGCACACTAACAGCGCTCACGCCGTAGTATCCAACCTTCAACAAGAACTCCATAATCTTCACCTCGATTACCCATGCGATGAACTCATCTGAAATCGATCAACATTTCCTCGATACTTCGGCTGTACAATGCAACCCATGTACAAGTTGTCGCTCACTCTTCTTCTTACTTGTCTCATTGCCCAATCCCAGGGCACCCGAGCCGACTATGACCGCGCCTTCGGTCTAGCAGAAAAAGCCCGCACCGCCCCCTACGCGGGCCCCGCCACGGCCATCAACGACACCCCGCGCTACTGGTACCGCCGCGGCAACGACTTCCTCATCATCGACGCAGACAAAGGCACAAAGGCCCCCGCCTTCGACAACACAAAACTTGCCGCAGCCCTCACCACCGCCATCGGCAAAGAGGTCAAGCCAGACCGCCTCCCCTTCACCACCCTCACCTTCAACAAAGACAACAAGTCCATCGAAGTAGTAATCGACGAAGCCCGTTATCGAATCGATCTCGACACCTACGCCATAGAGCGACGCCCCGCCCTGCCTCGCGACAGCCGCTACCCCGTCTCACTTCCCGCTCCCACCGTCCCCGCTCTCACCACTCCGCTCAAATCCCCAAATGGTGAAACCGAAGCCTTCATCCGCAACCACAACCTCTGGGTCCGCCCTGTAAATTCAAGCAAGGCCACGCCCCTCACCTTCGACGGCTCAGAAGACAACACATACCGCCTCTCAGCCAAATCCTGGTCGCCAGACTCCCTCAAACTCGCTCTCTACCGCGTCCGCCTCGGCCTACACCGCAAGATCGCCTACATCGAATCCTCACCCGCCGATCAGGTCCAACCCAAACACTCGATGGTTGAATACGCCAAGCCCGGCGACACCATCGACATCCCACGCCCTGTCCTCATCAACCTCAAAACCAACAAACAAATCGAAGTCGATCCCACCCTCTTCGCCAACCCCTACAGCATGAGCCCCATCCAGTGGCGCAAAGACTCTAGCGCCTTCACCTTCGAATACAATCAACGCGGCCATCAGGCCTATCGAATCATCGAAGTCGACGCGAGCAGCGGTACCCCGCGCGCACTGGTCAGCGAAGAATCCCCAACCTTCTTCTGTTATTACTCCAAGCGTTACGCCCATTACACCAGCAACGACAATGACATCATCTGGATGAGCGAGCGCGAAGGCTGGAATCATCTCTACCTCTATGCGCGACGAAATGGCGGCGTCACAAACGCGATTACACAAGGCAACTGGGTAGTTCGATCCGTGGCCAAGGTCGACGATGCACAGAGCAAAATCTACTTCTCCGCCAGCGGAATGTACCCTGGTAAAGATCCATACTATCTCCACTGGTTCCGCGTCAACTTCGATGGCACCGGCCTTACCCCGCTCACAAACAATCCAGACGTCACTCACTCCCTGGCCTTCAGCGACGACTTTTCCACCTTCGTCGACACTTACTCCAGTTACAACCAGCCACCCACTGTTGAGCTCCGCAGAACCTTCGACAGCACTCTCATCGCCACCCTCGAGAAACCAACCCTGCCACCGAACTCAGTGCTTCCCACGCCCTTCACCGCTAAAGGACGCGACGGCTCTACAGACATCTGGGGCCTCATCTTCCGCCCCTCCAACTTCGACCCCAAAAAGAAGTACCCGGTTCTCGAGTACATCTACGCCGGCCCCCACGATTCCTTCGTCCCCAAGACCTTCAACGCGGCCCACCCCATGCAAGCCGTAGCCGAGCTCGGCTTCATCGTCGTCCAGATGGACGGCATGGGCACCTCCAACCGCTCCAAGGCCTTCCACGATTACGCCTGGAAAAACATAGCCGATGCAGGCTTCCCCGATCGCATCCTCTGGCACAAAGCCGCTGCAGCAAAATATCCCTGGTACGACATCTCACGAGTTGGAATCTACGGCCACTCCGCCGGCGGGCAGAACTCCCTCGGCGCACTCCTCTTCCACGGAGACTTCTACAAAGCCGCAGCCTCTTCCGCCGGCTGCCACGACAACCGCATGGACAAGATCTCCTGGAACGAGCAATGGATGGGCTGGCCCGTAGGCCCCGAGTACACGGCCTCGTCCAATGTCGAACACGCCGCAAAGCTAAAAGGCAAACTCCTGCTAGCGGTAGGCGAGATGGACACCAACGTCGACCCAGCCTCAACGATGCAAGTAGTCAACGCCCTGATCAAAGCCAACAAGACCTTCGACTTCCTCTTCCTCCCAGGCAAGAACCACGGAGGCTGGGGAGACTACTACGACCGCAAGCGAGCCGACTTCTTCGTCCGCGAACTCCTCGGCGTCCAGCCACCCGAGTGGAACACCCTCTAAGCCATCGGCCAAAGTCTCACCTGCGTCGTCGGACTGTTTTGTTACCTATGTCGCCGGGCTGTACCCCACCCAACCCCATGCGTAAGCGTGGGGATTCCAAAAGGGCCAAATGCTGGAAGGCCCCCGTCCAACCCCGTGCGTAAGCGCGGGGATTCCAAATTCAGGGGCGGTGTAGCTCGGCCGAAGCCTTCAAAACGCTTGGCCAGCAAGCAATCAGACTCTACTTCGAGGTCCTTGGCGCAGAGCGATGTCCGGCATCGGTATTACGAAAGATTGAAGTCGAACTGCCGGAATGAGTCCTATTCCCGAACACTCCACTGTCGAATAGGTCAAGCCTACTGGACTCGATCTGTGCCGCTTGCAACAGGAGAGCCGTATACTGTGTCAAGAATCATGGAAATATCGGTAACTTCGCAGGAAGCATCCCTGATCAAAGCCTTTCGCAAACTAGCCCCGGATGCCGCTATCGAGTTGACTCAACTCATAGAACGGCTCGGCGCACTAGCCCCGCAACGCAAGATCGACTGGTCCGATTCCTGGTCCGAGGAAGATTTGAAAGATTACCGCGCCGCTTCGATTCGGCGGCTTGAGGAGAGCGAAGCAGAGGAAGTAAGTTGAAGCCAGGAGACGTTGTTGTTGGGTTCCTCGAAGGCGCGGTAGAAACGAAAGTCCGGCCTGCGGTTGTTATCGCCAGCACAACCTATTTGGCGGAACGACCAGACGTTCTGGTGGGAATTCAGACCACACGAGTGCCAAAGCCCTCAGCATCGTCTGACTGCGCCATACAGGATTGGCAAATGGCGGGGCTCCGCACGGATTCTTACTTTCGTGCATATGTCCTAACGGTGCATCGCACAGAGCTCAGCGTCATCGGCCACCTTAGCGACCGCGACTGGAACAACGTGAAAGCCTGCGTAGCCACTGCGTTCGCCAAGTAGAGTAGGATTCAAGATTCAACCGTCGGGCACATTCCACAACAGACTTCGAAACACTAGAGGCCAAAGGCCATTTGGGCTATTCCAAGCCTCAACACTCTCGAAGCTTCTACCTCTCCAGAGGAACTGTTGATGCAAAGTGATTCTAAGTTCGGTGCCGTCATGAAAATATGAGCCTCTCGAAGCAAGTTCGCAGCACAATCTCTCTTCCTGCAGCCTCACTGACAGCCGCCAAACGTGCAGCTAGGGCACAGCGAGTCAAGCTGGGTACAGTGGTCGCAGAGGCTTTGGATGAGTGCCGGAAGCAACGACAGGCCAAGGACCCGGCCAAGGCGGCTTTCTCACGTTATCAGCGCGCCTTTGGATGTTTCAACGAGGAAGAACTCATGATCCTGGATGGAATCATCCCTTAAGATCGGGGCTAGTGTTCGTAGAATCCCGCCAGAAGCGCCACGCACGTTGGAGAGCAGACACCATAATGGCCGCCACGGCTCTCGCTACTGACATGCTCCTGATCCACAACAACGCTGGTGACTTCGAGACGATTCGTGGCTCAATCAAGCAAGACCCAGCCCCTTTCCCCGGACTCGGTCCCTTGAAGCTGATTCGCTGCGCTTCTGTCCTTTGATCCTGGATGATGAAAACGGAACGCGAAATCCATTTCAGCATGTGAAGCATTGGTACCCGCTGTCAGATTTGAACTGGAGAACCCCGCAGCAGAGGCTTGTAATTACGCCTGCTCATGGAGTCGGCAACCTGTGAATTATGACCAGCTTCCGGACGGCCCGTTATCCATCGCGATTGTCCCAAGCTCAACGCTACGCTACAAAACCTATTTGCCCTGAAACTGTGAAACTGGCCGAGATATAGCGTAAGCTAACGCACCAAACACAGGCCAGACGACGCCTGAAACACCATCTGTTGGACGGTGATTCCCATTCGTACATCTGTATCGCTCAAATAGCTAAGGCACTGCTCTGCATCTGTGGGTGCAAGGGTTGAGACCAGCTCCGAAACGCGGTCGTATCGACGGCAAGCCGTTGACTGCAATTCAGACTCGACATTTCGCAACCCTGTTTGCATCCTTCGATAATCGTTCGTGACGAAGATGCAACCATTTTCGCTGGATCGAATTTCTGCGCGAGAGGGTGTCCGTTCGATGACGGCCATTTCGCCCTTTCTGATTCCAGTCAGCAAAAGCAAAGAGTCTGAAGCTAGTGGGGTTTCGCTCAGAGTGTGCAATGCAGACTGGAAGTCAGGCGCCTCCTCGAGAACCTGCCTCAACAGGAACACGACAGGCGAAGCCGCCTGCAAAGGCTCATCGCTAATGACGGCGTTTAAGGTCACCGCGAATCGTCCCGGCGCTATCCCTGAAAACACACCAACAAATCCTGGCCAGCCAACGGTCGTGAATTCACCTGCAGGTGCTCCAGTGAACTGCGTTGAAACCGTGTACCGACGCAAGGAATCGTTCTCGGCCCACCAGTCAAGATTCCTCGCGTGCAGCGGTCCCATTGGCGTGTCTACTGCAAACGCCGTGCATCCAACCAGAACAGCCTTCAGAGCATCGTAATAAAGGTTGCCACAGACTACATCGTCGACTGAGACCTTCGCTCGCGACGCGATGCCCTCCATTTCATCCCAATAGTCCTTGCGAACGAGTGGACGAGATATCTCACTTACCCACCGCGCTGGCAGCCCAAGATCACGCTGATAGGTGGCCAACAATTCGAGTGCCCAGGTCGTCTGCTCAGAACTGAGCGTCCAACGGGTAGATGCTGGCTTCCTGAGATCGACATGCATTTCATCAGACTAACAGGCGTAACTATCCTCTGTTTGCTGTCGGCGCATGGGACAGATCCACATAAATTGCATCGTGGAGATCACAACCAGTTGACGGCCGCATCGTCGGTCATCCAGAACTTAGCAGTAAACCGAATCGCTTTCCCCAATCGCGTTCCCTGGAAGTTGTCAGACGACTGCCAGCCATCGCTCGGTGTAGGCTATTCTCTCCTCAGGTGAAGTGTGAAGCGTAACGAAAGGGAGAGGAAGGCTACTGCACAGGCAGGGAGTCAGGCCCGGCGGGCAGTTAGTATCGCGAACTTTGCCCTGCTTGCCGGAACCACTTTGGGGACGCTGATTGGTGGCTTCGCTTTGGATAGATTGAACCTACTTTATGCGAATGCCCAGGGCGGCTCGATTTTGCTTTTAAGGCCCCACCCCTTGATTTGGTTTTTCATGGCAGTTCCGATTGCCCTGTTTCTTTCGATCCTGCTATACGATCCGATAGTTGAGCGCTTTAAAGGCGAACCCCCGCCCAGGCTTTCGGTATCCTACATCTTCTCTTCGGTGAAACTTCCGCCCTTCATACGGATTGGAGCAATCGCGATTGCTGGGTTCTTTATTGTCATTGCATTAAGCAATGTTCCTTACCACATCCGACTTACAGACTCCGCCTTGTTTCTATGCGAACCCGGCGATTGGACCGAACACGAATGGCCCTTTCGGGCTATCAAAGAAATCTCTTTGGCCCACTACTACGACTCCGGCACGAAGTATATTGCAGCCGGACCGTCGACCGCACGGGCCCTGTTTCTTAAGCATCACAACGGGAAGGTGTGGACCCCGGCGTACTCGATCCTGGACGCGAAACCACAGGTCAACTACGAACTCGCCCGATTGGTTTCACACCACGCCGGGG
Source organism: Bryobacter sp. (assembly GCA_044376335.1). Lineage (GTDB taxonomy): Bacteria > Acidobacteriota > Terriglobia > Bryobacterales > Bryobacteraceae > Bryobacter. The sequence continues at coordinate 8,348 of JBIPMY010000128.1, read as the reverse complement.
TCGAGGTCCAATTTCCTGATCGCGTAGTAGGACAACCTTCAGAGGAGGCGCGGCGGAATGGCGAACGACAGGTCGTGATTCTTTCTCTAACGTTGATGCTTCTGCCTTGCGGAGTTATATACGCTTTATCGCGATGGAAGAATCGGCGCCATCCACACCGATCCAGCTAAGTATTTGGGCGCACTTTCGACACACTGGGGAGCCTCTCACACTGACCGGCCCCAACCGCCTCGCCGCATTTCACTCAATGTTTTCGGCCCGCCCATTTTCCGTCTTCACCTCTTCAACCGCTCGAAATTGGTTTAGAGCTTTTGCCCCTTAGCAACTTGCCCGCTCAGCAAGAAGGTCTTGGCTAAAGCCCCTTGGCCACAGATCTTGAACGAACCAAAGTCTTTGTACCAATCCCCCTCAGGCACCTCCGGATTAGTCTCTATCCACTCCCGAAGCTGATTCAGGTCCGAAATGGAAATCAGCCGATCCCGCATGCGATCAATAAGATGCTGTCGCACTCCCGGTGGGAACTTGTCCCAAACCTCAATTTTAGGCATTCAACTGCCGAAAACCATGCGACCCATTTCGTCACCTAGGCGTGTGATCTCCTCCGGATCACTTGCACTCCGAAATCGCTCAGCAAGATCGAAGAACTCTTGCTGCTTGCGCTTCTCCGCCGCTATGCCATTCTCGATCAACTCAACAAGCATGCGTGTAGCACTGAGTCTTCTGGACTTTGCCATTGCCCGCACCTGCGTCGCAGTCTTAACTGGCAGGCTAATGCTCTGCCGCACCGTCTTCGCTTGGGTTCCCACAGCACCATTATGCACCAAATTGGTGCATCTAGTTTCGAGTGACCAACGGCTCAGGCTACCTCATCCTTCCAATACGAACTCTGACGTTCCCGGAATTTTTTGGGAGGCGGCCACCCTGACCAGTCCCAACCTCCTCGCCGAATTTCACTCAATGTTTTCGGCCCGCCTGACAAGTGACTTTGATTTGTCTACCGGCGAAACACCTTCTTCCGAAATCTCTTCAATTCCGGCGAAAACTCAAGCAACAGGTTCTGCAACATAATCTGGCCAGCCTGCTGACTCCCCAACTGATAGCCCTTCACGGCAAGTCGATAGCGGTCTGGATACAGGCTCGCGCCCACATATCCACCCCCATAAGCCGACATCAAATTCGAAGGATCAAAGCGCCTCTCCCCCTGCCCATTCGCGCCCATCCACAACCCCGAAAAGGCATGCCCGGTGCGCCTCCACCCACCAGTGCAATCACACCGCTGATAGCGCGGATCCAAGCCAAAAGCAGCCGCCGCTCCAGAGCGGATCAACCCTCGCGAGCTCTGGATTGCAATCTGCGTTCCGAACCTCCGCCCAAAGCCTCCCAGATCTGTGTTCCATTCTTTAGGGCTATCGCTCAATTGCCCCCCAAGAGCGGGCCCTAGAGAACGAAGATAAGCACCCGGTGATAAAAAGTTGCTCTTCAACATCAACTCAATCCGCTGCTCCCCGCTCAACGCCGGGTCTGCGCTGGATCGAACGCGAAAATCCCCAACTGACTGTGCATCCGCACCAAGACAACCAGTCACCAAAATCAAAACAACAGAAAAATGTTTCATTGCGTTCATCCGTTCCGCTACAGCACCCGGCAACCTTCACCGATCTTGCCGGCGAAAGGAACAAAATTCATCGTCTTCGACAGCAGCAACACCTTCCCCTTCATGGTGAAGAAGCTCTTGCCATCCGATGTCACCCATGCCGTCATCTTCATCGAAGTGCCTGGTGGCTGCATGGTCCCCTCCCAGCGCTTCCCCTTCTCGTTCCAGCGGAATTCCTTCAGCATCTCGCGTCCGCAAGCTTCCTCTGGATTGCCCTTTTGCTTCTTGTCCTTCGGGGCCCCCACAGCAAAGCCACACAATCTTCCCTGCCCGCACGCCTCAATCCGGATCACAAATCCTTCTTCCTGGTTCTGCCAGAGCCCCACCGGCACGGTCGCCGTTGTCTCGCCTGACAGCAATCCAGTCAAAACAGGTACGAGTCCTGAAAGTCTCAGCAAGTCGTTTCTCCTTTTTTATACGGCATCGGAATCAATTCATGCCGTGTCTGAAGGATCTGACGTGGCTCCCAAACACCAGTTCCTCAACTTTTGTAAAGAAAGCTGTAGCGAAACTACCGCACAGCCAAAACCTCATTCACGAATTATTTTTCACCTCGAATCAATCACTTACATCACCTCAAGTTCGGAATCGAATTTCGTTTTGCTAACTTCTGAATCGGGAGGCGCTCCGTGCGCCTCCCTTTTTTATTTCAAAACAGAAAAGGATGAAGCACCCATGTCAACGCAAGCGCAAATCAATGCCAACAGCACCCGTCACGGCCTCCAGGCCAACCCCACCACCATCTTCTTGAACAATCCGCACGAACGAAGCCAATACGATCGGCTAAAGGCCAAGCTCCTCAAACAATGCCTACCCGAAGGCGAACTCGAGCTCCAAACCTTCGAGCGCTACGTCTTCGCCCTCTTCCAGGTAGACCGCGCCAGACAGATGGAAATCGACGCTCAAGAACGCTGGTCAAACGAACCCAATAACGAGACCATCTTCACCCAGATGGAGCGCATCCTCAAACTCTGCATCGCCCAGGAGCGCCGAGCCGACCGCGCCCTCAAAGAATTCACCAAACTCCAGCGAGACCGCATCCTCGCCATGGACATCCACACCGAAGTCTACTTGCTAGACAAAACCCTCGATATCCCCGCAACCTTCCCCATGTTTGAGGTCCGCAAAACAGACCTCTCCAAAACCACCGCCGGCATTCTCACCCTGAAGCTCATGGCCCTGATGCCAGAAGCCCGCGACATCGTAGACAAACACCGCGCCTCAAAGCTAGCGGCATAAAACAACCGAACCAACCCGGCCCAACAGCCGCCAGATCTTTGACATTTGAACCCGCATTTACACCCCGAACAGGATGACGCAATAACTGTCTCCTAAATGGGAAAAGGGCAGTTCAGTACCATAGGTACCGCTCTGCCCTCCGGGTAAACGTTTGGTGAATATTAAGCGGCTGAAGCTTTACTCTGCTGCATGCTCACTTGGTTAAGACGCTGCTGATTTGCGATATCGCTGGATGACTGTAGAGTCGAAGCTGGCGAGGCCTCAAGCTTCTTCAGTGCATCCAGTACGATACTGCGCTCCTCGGAGCGTCCTTGCTCCTTCAGTTGATTGTCGAATTGCCTGAGCAATCCGGACAGCGCCTGTACGTCGGCGCGAACGGGTCGTTGGTTGGACATATCTAATCCTACTAGCGTCTTTCTAATTCAGATTGGATCATTTCTCAGATTATTTTTTTCGAAACCTAAGTAGTTTTAGCGAAGCCAAACGACTTGTAGCCCCCACTTCAAAGCTGGCTAGGATCGATTCTCCAGAGCGTTTGCTGCCTCAAATTGGATAACCAAATGGACATATGACCATAGCGTATGGCGTCGCCGCCCGGCCCGGTCCACTGCTTGGTCACGGTATTCGTTTTTGCATCGATGAAGGTGATGGGGATCTCGAAAACCGTCACCCACAGGCCCCCTCCACCGAAGCTAACCTCACCGCCGCCACCCGGAATCCCGGCTTCGATCTTGGCAAGCACAGCGTCCGTTTTTGCGTCCACACGGGTCACTGTACCGTCACCCTGGTTCACCGTCCATACACTGCCCCCACCAGCGGTCAGAAAGCGCGGCTGCGGCCCTACTTCGATCTCCTTGAGCACCTTGTTCTTTTTGGCATCTACCTTGATCAATTTGCCGCTCTTGTTGGCCGTTACCCACACTGCACCCTCAGCGTATTCCACTGCCACACTGCCTGCCGGCACCGTGATTTCAGCCTTCACTTTATTGGTCTTCGGATCAATCCTCGTCAGCACACCCTTTGCATCGCTAACAATCCAAACGGAATCCTTGCTCACAGTCACTCCACCTTCGCTGTCGGCAGGCCCCACCGGGATCGTGGCAATCACCTTATTGGTCTTCATATCAACCCGTGCCAGGCCCTTGCCTTCACCCGTTCCACGAGCCCCGCACAAAGGAACCCAAACACTTCCAAAGCCCGCCGTCAGCCCCGAACAAGGCCGGGTTCCCACCTCAACAACAGCGACAACCTGATTGGTTTTCGAGTCAATTCGGTGAACTGTATTCTTCGGGCCGTTAGACACCCAAAGAGCATCTGCTGTTACCACTTGCCAGTCTGGTACTCCCGGTACGCTGATCTCTGCAACGGGCTTGATTGTATCCATGCCACGTTTCACCCCAGGAGTACTAATACCTGGTTTGGGGATCCTGGGGCCGCCCGGTCCTTTCTTTTTTGTAGGAGGGTCCTGAGCGAACATCAAGGCACTCATCATGCTAAACAAAAACAAGTTTCTGAACATCAATCTAGTCTCCATGTGCCGTCACGGCTTCTGATACTTCCACCGTGCGGCCAAATTTCATAACTGTGGCAAAGGCAATCCAACTTAAAACGGGTGGCACAAGAGTATCCAGCCCTGCCCACGCTTCAGGCGTTACAAAGTGTGCGATCAGGCGGCTTGACGTTCCAACCAGGATGGCTGTCACGGCAGCTTCCGCAGTCGCTTTCTTCGAATGAACCCCATAAAACAGCGGCACAACACAGCCCGCAAACACGATATCGAAGGCAATCACCAGGAGAATGCCCGGCTCTGGCTTCAAGTAGGCTGTGGTCGCTGCAACGATCGCCGTTGGTACTGCCATCAGCCGCGAAATCGTCAGCATCTGGCTATCGCTCACCGGGGTCTCCCGATAGCGCTCAAACAGGTTTCTCGCCGCCACAACACTCATCACCAGCATGGCCCCATTCGATGTCGACATTGAGGCCCCAAGCACGCCAATAAATACCATCACCCCTGCCCAATAAGGCAGCAACCCATTCGCCAGAGTTGGCAGCACCATCCGCGAATCGTCCACTTTAGGTACGAGACTAACGCTGTAGAGTCCCATCAGGGTTGCACAGCCGCCTACGACCAACGTCAATGCTGCCGCATAGTAACAAGCGTTTCGTGCCGTCTTTCCAGACTTGGCGCTAAATACCCGCTCCATGAAATCGAGCGCCATCGAATTTCCCAGAGCGAGAGACAAAAAGCTCGCCCATTTCGGCAGCGCTCCGGCAGACATTTTGGTGAGAGCGCTCATATCTAGCTTGCCTGCATCCACGGCGGCACTCAACGGCGCTGTTCCATGATTCAAGATCAACCAAACTGCCGCTCCTACGAAGCCAATCAGCGCGACATGCACTGTGAAGAAGTCGGTCCAAATCGCCGAATACAATCCGCCCGCGATCGTGTATGTCAGAATCACAGCAGTCCCGATCATCAATGCCTGCCCATAGCTCAGTCCACTCACCACACTCAGGATCCACGCTACGGCACTCAGGTTGCCTGCGATCAAGACGGTAAAACAAACCATCGTCACGATGCTGACCAGGAGTTCCGTCCGCTTTCCGTAACGACGGTAAAAGAACTCAGGGAGAGTTAAAAGGTCCATCTCGTTCAACGGCCCGGCAAGAAATTTCCCAACGACAAAAAGGCTCGTAGCCAGCCCTAAAGGTATGAGCAATCCACCCCAAATATTGCTCGACCACACCAGCGAAACATTACCCATCGTTGCGTTGCCATCTACGGCTTGGGCCAGCAGCGCAGTACCCACCACAATGAACGGCATCGCCTTCCCGCATACGGTGTACCGCTCGCTCGACCCGCGTACTTGCGTATACGAATAAAGTCCAATTGCCAAAGTGATCGCCATAAAAATGACGACTGGCCAAAACATAACTGTCATGAGATGTGCGCTCCTGGATGGATTCCAACAAGGGAAAGAAGCGCTCAGACGGGGAGACTGCTGTGTCTTTCTACGGTAGCAAATCAGGGTGCCAATCGACGAACAGAATGTACTTCTTCGATGATCTGAAAGCGCTTGTGACCGTCCTTGGCAAGATGAAGCGAATCAAGCTCGAGGACTTCAACCAGAACCACTGCGAAGTTTGCATAGCCGGCTTCGCTTTCTTCCGGAGTGGGCCGTCGCAGTTCCAGGCCAGGAGGATACGAGCTACCGGAATCCCAATCCAGTTCCAGCCCAGGAGCGGCAGTAGTCAGATAGGTTCGCTTGCCCATGGGCGAGGTCTGATCCCATGCGGCTCGGGCAACATCATCATCAAAATGCAATTCGGCGAGGCCCTTGACGCGCACTTGCCACTTGGCCGGCCCATCGTAGAACACAGCAGCGATGACTGGTTGCCGCATCCAGTGTTCAAACTTCGGGCTACGCCGGTCTACATGAAAACGAAGCCTCACGTTTCGCCTGTCCACCGCTCGCAGGGTCAAGACCCGGCCGGAAGGATATCCTTCCTGATCGACACTCATCACAACGGGTTGACGAAAGGCATGAGTGCGCTCCCGCGTCGCTCGCTCAAACTCAGCCCAACACAATTCGCGTTCGTCTGTAGTCATCCCCGAATGGCCTCCCCGATCAAATGTGGACCTGCCAATCCAAGCGGCAAATCGAATCGCTCCGACCACTTGATATCAAATCCTGCCTCAGCAATCAACTTTGCCGTCTCCCGATTCGGATGGCACCCACCAGCGCAACACCTCCAGATTGGCAACCACCGCTCCTGGGCAGCTCTCAATCTCGACCCGCGATCGGCTGCCACATGCTCAACAAAGAGAAACCGCCCACCTGGCTTCACGCATCGATACAATCCGGCAAGAACCTCTGCTGGATCCTTGACGCTACAAAGCACGAGACTGCAGATCACGGCATCGAACTCACCCGGCTGCCCCTGGTATGCATCGACAACCAACTCGCCTCCCTCAGGCACCACGATCTCGGCAGCAAGATAGCGATTCGGTTCATAACCGGTCCACCTCACCTCCGGAGGAAGATACTGAAGGTTCACTCCATTCCCTGCCCCGATCTCAAGAACCGTCCCCGACAGACTGGCAAAAAGCGAGCGCTTTCGGTCAGCCACCATTGGCTCATGGAATCGGCTCGCCCATCGCATCAGCCATGCAAACCACATTTACTTCAACTCAACGGTGATGGTGCGGTAGGGAGTTTTGCCCTGATTGGTCAATTGAGGAGCCGCTTCCCCCTTGTCATGCCAGATCACTTCACCGGATTTCCGCTTCCGAATCGTTAATTCTCCGGTAACCGGATCTTTTCTTTCGTAAGCGCAATCTTCGAGAAAAACGATCACCTGATCACTCTCCCGCACGCCTGCTTCCCTCGCAACTCCAGGCAAATACGTGGTTTCCACCACTTTCACCTTTTTGTTATCGAGGACGGTTTTCACCGGCAAAGCCGCGTTCAGCAGCCATCCACCCATAAAAGCTACAAATAGACATACGCCGCGATTTTCCATAACGATTGCGTTTATGCTAACCTAAAAGGCGAACAAAAGGTTGATTAAGGAACGAAGAGGAGTACCCCCCTTAAAATGGCATTGGCAGTAGAAGCGAAAAAAGAAATCGTGGCGGCAAACGCCCGTCACAAAAAAGATGTTGGTTCAACGGAAGTGCAAGTGGCGCTGTTAAGCGCACGTATCACGCAGCTCACCCATCACTTCCAGACTCACAAAAAAGATCACAGTTCCCGTCGTGGTCTTCTGTTGCTCGTCGCTCAGCGGCGTAAGCTGCTGGATTACCTGAAGGGCCGTACCCCTCAGGCGTATCAAGCACTGATCGCCAAGCTCGGGATTCGCAAGTAACCAATTAAAACCAAATTTGCAGCCGGAAATCGCTTCTCCGGCTGCTTCCGTTTTTGGGGTATTGCCTGATCTCTGTCCCGGAGGGCAGAGTACACAATCAGTATTCAAATCGTCTCCTTGATCTTGTTTCAAGATCACCGCGTCCTATAGTTGTGACGCGCTCAGGAGGAATCAATAGATGATTCATACAGTTGAGATCGATCTCCATGGTCATATCATTACCATCGAGACCGGCAAGATGGCCAAGCAGGCCAATGGTTCTGTCGTAATTCGTTGCGGCGATTCAGTAGTTCTTTCCACGGCTTGCTCGAATGCAAAGCCCAAAGACACTGCAAGCTTTTTCCCCCTTACTTGCGATTACCGCGAGTACACCTACGCAGCCGGCAAGTACCCCGGTGGCTACATCAAGCGTGAAGGCCGCATGAGCGAGAAAGAAACGCTCAATGCCCGCCTGATGGAGCGCCCGCTCCGTCCGCTCTTCCCCGAAGGTTATTTGAACGATACCCAGGTTGTTGGCCTTGTCATTTCGGCTGACCCCTCGCGCGACCCTGGCATTTTGGCGTTGTCTGGTGCTGGTGCGGCACTT
>JBIPMY010000471.1:0-4567 GCA_044376335.1 Bryobacter sp. | reverse complement strand
AGACTGCTCCGCTTGGAAGGGCTGTGATTGGCGGACTGGCTACGGCGACACTGGCAACTCTTTTTGTCTTGCCGGCAATTTATTCGATCTTCCGGAAGGAGGCCAAAGCATGAAATGGCTTTTTGCCTTTGTAGTGCCTGTTTGTGCCCTTGCACAAAGTCTGGCGACGGTTCAGGTAGTGGCAAAACCAGTGGAGCGCTTTGTGACTCTTACTGCCGAGATTCTCCCTTTTCAAGCGACTTCGCTTGTAGCAAGGGTGCCTGGCTACATCGAGAGTCTTGCGGTGGATCGTGGGAGTGTTGTGCGCACAGGACAGGTGATTGGCAAGCTATCGGCCCCTGAGTTGTCGGCCCAGATTGCTGAGGCGCAGGCGAAGTCAAGTTCGGTGCTGGCGCAGGCTGGTGAGTTAAGGGCGCGGCTTGTTGCTGCCCAAAGTACTGCAGCACGCTTGAAGAAAGCAAGTGAAACTGCGGGTGCGATTGCGGCCAATGAACTGGTTTTGGCAGATGAGACTGTTCGATCTGCGCAGGCGGCGCTGGAAGCGATACAGCTTTCCCGTAGTGCGGCTGAGGCCCAGGTGAGAGCGCTTCAGGATCTTGAAAGCTTTTTGACACTGACCTCTCCTTTTGATGGAGTGGTGACTGAACGGCTGCTTCATCCCGGTAGCCTTGCCGGGCCTGCTGCAGGCGCGATTGTACGCCTGGAGCAACTCAGCCGCCTGCGTGTTGTGGTGGCTGTTCCGGAGGCAAATTTCAGCAGCGTCAAGGCTGGTCAACGAGTCAGCTTTACTGTCAGCGGACATCCAGGTGAGACTTTTTCCGGAGTGGTGAGCCGCATTTCGCGGACCCTGGATTCGAAAACCCGCACAATGCCGGTGGAACTCGATGTGGCCAATACCGGCGGCAAGTTGGCTCCAGGGATGTACACGGAAGTGAAATGGCCCGCTAAGGCAGGGCAGGTGACCTTGCTAGTGCCTGCAACGGCTGTTACCTCCAATACCGAGCGCAGCTTTGTGATTCGAGTGGAGAATGGCCTTGCTCGTTATGTGAACGTTCGCAAAGGGCCTGCAAATGGAGAGCTTGTTGAAGTGGTTGGAGCTCTGGCGGCAGGTGACCAGATTATCCAACGGGCCACGGATGAAATTCGTGAGGGCTCGAAGATTTCCGGCCGCTAACCTTTCAGAGGCGCCCGCGTCTGTGAATGTTAGGATCGTAAAGAAGATGAATCGCATCACCCTCGCTTTATTTGTGGCTTTCAGTCTGGCTTCCGCTCAGGAGCCGATCAAGATTTCTGCCGAGAGAGAAGCTGCTTTAAAGCAAAGAGTTTCCAAGTTTTGGGATGGCTTTGTGGCTGCCAAGTACCGGCAGAGCGACGCATTCGTGTCTGAAGAAAGCAAAGATGCGTTCTTTTCCTGGCCCAAAAAGCAGATCAAGGGCTACAAAATTGAGCAGATTTTTTATGCTGATGGTGGAAAAGCTGCGAAAGTTTTGACGCTTGTCGATACAACCATGGCGATGATGGGGGTTGGGGCGATGGACATCAAGCAGCCCGTTGAAGGCTGGTGGCGTGAGGAAGCCGATGGCTGGTATTGGTTTCAGCCGAAGAATGAGACTCGGGCAACTCCGTTTGGAACTATGGAATCGAATCCACAGTCAGGTAGCGCAGCGCTGATTCCTACCGGCCAAATCAACCTCAATCCTGATCTCAAAAAGATGATGTCGCTGGTAAGGCCAGACAGGCAGCTTGTTGAATTTACCCAAGGGGTGGCAAAGGTGGAAACGGTTAAATTCAAGAACGGCATGGAAGGCACTGTCATCCTCGCCATGGATACGCCTGCTGGTGAAGATGTTAGTTACGAGCTCTCTTCACGGCAGATCGTTCGCAATGGGGAGGCAACGCTGATAATCAGCTATAGCCCTAAGGGCAAGCCAACAAAGGATGCTGAGCCGTTTACAAAGATTGTCCGCGTTGGTGTTGCTCAAACCGGCAAGATGTACGAAATCAAAGCTCAATTCAACCCGCCGAAGCAGTAGGCAAATTAAGCTGGGTCGTCATTTCTAGAGCTGACTTTGTTCAGCTCAATGGTTGTTTCAACGATGGGAGGCTCAGTCGGGTCTGTGTTATCCCACTTCCTCGTGCCCTTCACCATGCGGAAGCTGATGAAATTGTGACGGCAGGCCTTACAGCGAACTTTCTTTGCGCCAATTCCTGTAAGGATCTTCCAGGTTCGGGGAACGTGATAATAAGTTTCTTCCCATTTGACGAGTTCCAGCCGATAACACCTTGGGCAGCGAGCGTAGAACATTTCGCGGAAGCGCCAGAGGCTGTGCTTCCATCTATGGTCACAATCCAGGCATCGCATGGGAGGCATGCCAAAAAGGTCGAGCATTTGTTCGAAGCGGTTTTTCCACTTCGACATGCGGACGTTTCTACTGTCACATTCAGGGCAAGTGACAGCCATAGTGTTCTTGCGGGCCATAGGTCACTCCTATGTTACCCTGCCGTCACGGGCCTTGCCTAAGCTTCGGACTCAAGCATCTGCAGAATTGCGCGAATGTATCCGAATGCGAAGGCGAAGGCTTGCCTGCCGCCGGTATCTCCTTCGATTTTCGGCACGTGATCGGGCATCAACATGCCGCTATACCCTACTTCTTTGTATGTGCGTGCTGCCTTGATCATGTCTACATCACCTTCGTCGGGGTGTACTTCCCGAAAGTCAAGAAAGCCGCCCTGGATGTTACGGAAGTGGACGTTGAAGATCTTTCCCCTTGAGCCGAACCAGCGGATTACATCGTAGATTTCCTTGCCGGGCTTGACGAGCATTTCGCTGACTGTGCCCTGGCAGAAATTGAGCCCATGGTAGGGGCTCTCCTGGATGCTGACGAACTTCTTAAGGCCATCGACACTGCCAAGAACCGTCTCAACACCGCGCCAGCCCTTGCCTGGGGGCATGCCCGGGTCATGAGGATGGCAGGCCATTCTTACCTTCTCCTGGTTTGCGACAGGGATGACTTTATCGAGGAAGTAGGTGATGCGTTCCCAGTAGAGGTCTGCGGGTACCGGACCCGCTTCGGTGAGCGGGGGATCTTGTTTGGCCCCTGCGTACTTGAAGGTGCTGAGCGTTGCGCCACCCCTGCCTATGGCTGCCGGGGTTCGGACCACCCCGAGGATGCTCATGTTGTATTTAACGGCAGGAATGCCGGCCTTGGCGCAATTGCGGATCATCTGGCAGATCTCGTCAATGGCCTTGTCGCGTTGAGGGCTGCGGCCCATGAGAATGTCTGGATACTCGGCGCGGGCGATGGGCGAAGAACTGAGCGGGAGCGGTACCATTTCCAATCGGATGCCATGGGCTTCTACACGTTCGCGCAGTTTAGACAAGCCGTCGACGCTCCAGTTGGCGTCCATCACTTTGGACGGGAGGTTGCTGCAGATGTTGTTGACGCCAAGGCCACTGAGGATCTTGAGGGTGGGGTCGTCAGAGATGTGCTGGGTGCCGAGTTTGGGCTTGCCCTTGCCCTTCTTGCCAACGGGGAGTTCCGCTGCCGGAACGGCAGGTTTCCAGTCTTGAGCGCTCAGTGTGGAGTTCAGTTGTGAGGCAGCGACACCTGTCGCGAGAAATGCTCTTCGGTCCATAGTCGAGAGTCTATATCGAGACCGGGGCGGAGCGCACTATTTGAACAAAGATTTCTTAAGATCCTGGTCGAAGCTGCGAAGCTTGTCGACCTCTTCCTGTGAAGCCTGGCGTTCAAAGCCCTTGGCCACAAAGAAGGCTTGCTCCTTGCGCCAAATCAATTGGGCCATTCCCTGCGGGCACAGCAGGCCGGGAGCGCCGGCATTACCGAAACCGTTGTTGCGCCGCTCTACCAAAGCGATGAAGCCATCGCGCTCGAAAACAAAGTGGGTTGTGAGCTCTGCAGCCGGGAGCAACTGGATTCCATGATCCACCAGTTTTTGTAGAATTTCTTCCACGATCGAAACGGCCTACATTTTGTAGCGGCCGAAATCCTCTTCATTGAGATTTTCGAGCAGCTTTTTCAGTTCTTCGTCCTTACCTTTTTCGGAGCTGGAGCTCATGCGTGAATTCTTGAGCACGCTGTCGTCTACAAAGATGGGGGAGTCTGTGCGAAGAGCAATCGCCAAAGCGTCACTTGGGCGGGAGTCGATGCTGATAAACTCGCCATTCTTCTCCAGCCAGATGACAGCGAAAAAGGTGTCGTCTTTAAGGTCGCTAACGACGATACGGTCCACTCTGGCATCCATACCGTGGAGCAAGGTCTTGATCAGGTCATGGGTCATTGGCCTGGGCGTATTGATTTTCTCGATCTCAAGAGCAATGGCGTTGGCTTCGTAGACGCCAACCCAGATCGGAAGAATTGAATTGCCGGTTGCGTCGCGCAACACAACAATCGGCATCTGCGTCACCGGATCCATCATCAGGGTGCGGATCTTCATTTCAACTTCCATCGTGTTTCGCTATGCCTCCTATTCCATTACAGCAAAGATGCGGCGGTGGTGAAGCTGCCCAATCGGCTAGATCACGGCTTCACCGCCCAGGGAGGCCGGG
>JBIPMY010000149.1:0-13266 GCA_044376335.1 Bryobacter sp. | reverse complement strand
ATTTAATAATTATTTTCTAGTAGAAATAATCGATTCTATTTTTCCCCGCAATGCACCCTTAACCGCCGCCGTCGCAACCACATTCTTAAGCTCCCGCGGGTCCTCCCGGTAGTCATAAAGCTCCTCACCCTCCGCCCCGCCATTCCACATCGTGTACCGGTAGCGCTCATCCCGAATCGAATAACCCATCACTGGCTTCCCCTGATTCGGACGCTCCACCTGTGTCATCGCCGCCCGCTCCCATCGCGCCTCCGGTCTATCAAGCAACGGCCTCAAACTCGTCCCGTGCAAATTAGATGGCGTCCCCGCAAGCCCACACAAATCCGCCACTGTCGGATACAAATCCAGCATCTCCACCGTCCGCGAGCAACGCTTACCGCGAGCCTTCACCCCAGCCCCCGAGATCATCAACGGCGTCCGCGCCGCCCCCTCAAACACCGTCTGCTTCATCCACTGCCCATGCTCACCCAGGTGATAGCCGTGATCACTCCAGAACACAATCGTGGTCTTGTCCGCCAGCTTCAACCGCTCCACCGCATCCAGCACCCGCCCAACCTGCGCATCGAGAAAAAGGATCGTAGCGTAATAAGCCCGAATCACCTCCACCCGCTGCTTCTCGGTCAGATCCCAATTCGCCGGCTTGGTAAAGTAAGCCCACTTCGGCGCAATATTCATCTCCCACTCTTCAAACGGCAGCGCCTTCACCCGATCCAGCGGCACCCGGTCAAAGTACTTCGAAGGCGCGATAAACGGGCAATGCGGCTTATAAAACCCGGCCCCCAAAAAGAAAGGCCGTCCCCGGTTCTCCTCCAGAATCCGAATCGACTCGCTAGCCACCTTCCCATCCGTATGTTCTTCATCCCGCCCCGGCGACGCATAGTACGCAAGCGCACTCCCCACCCCGCGCGTCGGCGTGTAATTCGTCAGCTTGCCTTCTTCATCCTTATCGATCCCCCGAGGATTCACCCGCTCGTTCCAGCTCGGCGCATCATCCAGGCCATCGGTCCCAATCTGCCCCGGGTTCCCGTAATGATAGATCTTCCCCACCCGCGCCGAATGATACCCATTCTTCTGAAACAACTGCCCCAGCGTCACCACATCCGGCACCTTCGTCCGAAAGTGTGTCGTCAGGTTATAAACACCCGTCCGGTCCGGGCTCAACCCGGTCATGATCGAAGTCCGCGAAGGGCTGCAAAATGCAAACTGACAATAAGCCCGGTCAAACCGCACGCCCCGCTGCGCAATCCGGTCCAGATTCGGCGTGGGCACCAGCGCATTCCCAAACGTACTCATCGAGTGATTCAGATCATCACTGGCGATAAACAAACAGTTCCGCCGCTCCGTCTTCCCCAGCGCCAGCATCGGCGCACCCAACAACATTCTACGAGTCATCCCAAAATCCTATTACACTCGCTAAAGACATGACCCCGCTCCAGCAACAACTCGGCAACACCGACATCTACCTCATCGATCAACTGCTCCGCGGCCGCATCCAGCCCGGCATGAAAATCCTCGACGCCGGCTGCGGCGAAGGCCGCAACATCCGTTACCTCATCAGCCAGGGCTACGACGTCAGCGCCGTCGATCAGGATCCCCAAAGGATCCCCGGTCTTCCCCCGGAAAAATTCCGCCGCGAACCCATCGAGTCCATGTCCTTCCCCGATGCTTCTTTCGATTTCATCATCGCGAGTGCCGTCCTCCATTTTGCCCACGACGAAAGCCATTTTGAAGCCATGCTCTCCCGCATCTTTGACAAGCTTCGCCCCGGCGGAATCCTCTTCTGCCGCCTCGCCTCCTCCATCGGAATCGAACACCAGATCCAGCAAATCACCGGTCGCCGCTATCTTCTCCCCGATGGTTCTGATCGCTTCCTCGTCGATGCCGAACTCCTCCAGCACATAGCCGAAGGCCGCAACCTCCAACTCCTCGACCCCATCAAAACCACCATCGTCGAGAACCAGCGCGCCATGACCACCTGGGTCCTTCTCAAGTCACGCTAGTCTAATGTAGATGCCCGTCGATACCGCCCTCGCTGCCGTCTTCCACGCCCCCGGTCAGCCGCTCACAATCGACGCCTTCCCCATCCCAAAAATCGAACCCGGCCAAACCCTCGTCCGCATCCGCTGCGCCACCATCTGTGGCAGCGATCTACACACCCACACCGGCCGCCGCATCTCCCCCTCACCCTCCGTCCTCGGCCACGAAATGGTCGGCGACATCGTAGCCACAGACACCTCCCACAAAGTCGGCGATCGTGTTACCTGGTCCATGGTCTGGTCCTGCGGCGTCTGCGACAACTGCCTCCGCGGCCTCCACGCCAAATGTCACCAACTCTATAAATTCGGCCACGCCGCCATCACACCCACCTCCCACTTCTCCGGCGGCTTCGCTCAATACTGCCTCCTCCCCGCCGGCACGGGAATCTTCAAGATCCCGGACAACATCCCAGACCCCGTCGCCAGCATCGCCAACTGCGCCACCGCAACCGTAGCCGCCACTCTCCGCAAAGCAGCCCCCATCAAAGACCAAACCATCGTCATCCTAGGCGCCGGCATGCTCGGCCTCAATGCCTGCGCCATGGCCAACCACCTCGGTGCCAAAGAAGTCTTCGCCATCGACACCGATCCTCACCGCCAAGCCCTCGCCACGCACTTCGGAGCCGCACTCAACCCCCAACCCAACTCCGCCCACGTCGTCCTCGACTTCACGGGCAACCCCGACGCGATGGAGCAGGGCATCAGCTACCTCCGCACCGGTGGCATCTTCATCCTCGCCGGCGCAGTCTTCCCCAGCCGCCCCATCCAACTCCCCGCCGAGCAAATCGTCCGCAAATGTCTCCGCATCGAAGGCGTCCACAACTACTCCCCCAACGATCTCGCCGCCGCCCTCGACTTCCTCGCCGCCACAACCTACAACTTCGAAAACTTGATCGAAGGCCACTACTCACTCAACGAAATCAACGAAGCCTTCGCCTTCGCCCAGTCACACAAACCACCCCGAGTCGCAATCTACCCAAACGAGAAACCATGAACACCGTACAAGCCATCATCTTCGACCTCTCCGGCACCGTCATCGACTTCGGCAGCCGCGGCCCTGTAGTGGCCTTCGTAGAGCTCTGCCGCCGCCACGGCCTCGAGGCAACTGAAAAACAAGCCCGCGGCCCCATGGGCTCTCACAAGTGGGATCACATCTGGGCCATGCTCAACGAGCCAGAGATCCATGCCCAGTGGCTCGCCCTCAAAGGCCAGCCCCCCACAGCCGCAGACGTAGACGCCCTCTACCCTGAATTTACTGAGGTCCAGATCGCAACCCTCGCGAGCCACGTAGAGGTCCTCCCCGGCATCAAAGAACTGGTAGAAGAACTCGGTCGCCGCAAGATCCGCTACGCTACAACAACGGGCTTCGACTCCAGCATGATCGGCCCCGTCAAAGCCTCAACGGCCGCCTCCGGCTTCGCCCCCGAAATATTCATGACTCCAGACCTCGTCGGCTCCGGCCGGCCCGCCCCCTGGATGATCTACCACGCCGCCAAACACATGGGCCTCTATCCCCTCCACACCTTCATCAAAGTAGGCGACACCCCCATCGACATTGCCGAAGCCAAAGCCGCCGGCACCTGGGCTGTATCGATCGTAGCCACCGGCAACGAAATCGGCCTCTCGCAGGAAGCCCTCGCCGCCCTCTCAAGCGAAGAACGCGAAAGACGTTTCGAGGCCGCCCGCGCCAAATTCAAATCTCTCGGCGCAGACTACATCATCGACTCCGCAGCCGATCTACCGACAGTGATCGACGACATCAACCGCCGCCTCGCAAACGGCGAACGCCCCTGATCATCTGCTGATATCTTCTTAACTTTTTGCTTACCGTGCCATGATGATTCCCAAATCTCACTCTTGTTAGTCTCCATGTGGGGCCAACCGGTCACCGCATAGATTTACCTCGGAGATTTACATGAAACAGTCACATCTAGCATTAGTCATCCTCTGGGCTGGCTTGAACATCACTGCCCACGCGGCAGACATTAACTTCTTTAACGATCCCTTCGCCGGCTCAACTGCCCTCACGACTCCTGGCCGTCAGGTCAACGGACTCGGCGAACAAACCCTGCCCACTTTCGACATCTTCACCGACCGCTTTGTCTTCAACCCCAACGCGTTTAGCAACATCTCGTCAATCAACTTCATAAGCTCACTCGGTGCAGACCTCCCGGACGCTGGAGCTAATGTGATTGTCCTTCAGAACTCCACCGCACCCTTCAATGCAGGCTTGGCTGCAACCTTGATCGCCAATCAGCTAACCACCGACGGCGCGGGCTTTTTCGTTTACTTCAACACCACCTTGAACGTGAGCCGCCTCGTCTACTCAACCAACCTCAACGTGGCCGATGCCGATCTCGCAATTCTCGCCCGCATCACCTCGGCCACAGGGCAGGGAGCCATCGATAACCTGTCTCGCTTCTCTGAAGCCAACTTTGGCACCAGCGATGTCCCTGAAGCCTCCAGCTCTCTCCTTTGCGCAGCCGGCCTGGCAATGGTCTACCTCCGCGTTTACAAGCGCTAAAACCAGGCGGGGCCAACACCTCAATCTTGGCCCCGCCACAATCTACCGTTCGTATTCTGCGATCAAACTCACATTGCCCACGGAACTAACAAAATACTCCTCACGCACCGCCAGATAAGCCGCATCGGCAAAGAACTTCTCCTTCGTCTCGCGATCCGGAAACCGCAGCACAAAGACCCGGTTGATCTCTCCACCCTCCTCCTTGCGTAAAGTCCGTGCGACTTCAAAGTCATACCGGAACCCACCCCCATAAGCTTCGAGAATCGGCATCATCCCGGCCCGGTACTCTGCATACCGGGCCACATCTTGAACATCAAGTCCAACCGTCATTTCATAGCTCATACTTCTATCTCCTTACCACTTCCCCGCATGCGCACCACCATCGACGTACAGCACCTCACCAGTCACAAAACGAGCCCGCGTCAGATACAAAGCAGCATCCACAATCTCAGCCACACTTCCCAACCGGTGAATCGGATGCAACCCCTTCAGAAACTCATGGTCCTTCACCTCGTGCATCGGCGTATCGATGATCCCGGCTGCAATCGCATTCACGCGAATCCCTGCATCGGCATACTCAATCGCCAGCGCGCCCGTCACACTATTCAATCCACCCTTTGACAGATTGGTCAATCCCGCATTCACGCCCTTCACCGGTTGCTCGTCCAGCGTTGTAGTGATCGTCAAAACACTTCCACTCTTCTGCTTCAACATCTGCCGCAACGCGGGCTGCGTCACATAAAAGAAGCCTGCCAGATTCGTCCCCATCACTCGCTCATAGTCTGCCCTTGTATAGTCCACAAAGGGCTTCGGCACAAAGATCCCGGCATTGTTGATCAAGACATCCAATCGTCCAAATCGCTCTACTGCCACTTGCGCCAATCTCTCGCCCGTCTCGGGCTCCGCCACATCTCCTTCAACAATGGCAAGATCATCCGATTCCTCCAGACTCATCCGCCGCGCATTGGCAACAACGCGATAACCCTCGCGCAAATACCCTTGCACAAGTCCAAGTCCGATGCCGCGCGAAGCGCCTGTAATTACTACTGTTGGTTTGTTCTTTAGGTCCATGCCTCTTCTGATGAGGCAAGCCTCCAAACGATCCCGCCTCGCCGCCGAATCGGGTTACCATCCGGTAAGTAGTCTCATGGTCAAGCGCCGCAAATCCAAAGTCGAACTTCCACCCGTAGAGTGCCCTTTGCGCCAGTGCATGAATCTCATCTCTGGTGCCTGGACAGCAGACCTCATCTGGTACCTCCGCGCAGGCGAGCGTTGCTTCACCGAGCTTCAATTCGACCTCAAGGGAATCTCCGCCAAAGTCCTCACCGCCCGCCTCCGCTTCCTCGAGCGCGAACGCGTCATCGCTCGCATCCCCAAACCAACCTCGCCCCCCACCGTCTTCTACGCACTCACCCCGCTCGGCCTCGAACTCCTCGAAGCACTCACACGAGTCATGGAAGTTGGTCAGCGGCTCAAGCTATCCAAATAGGCAACCATCCGCCGCCGGTAACTCTCGATATCCGGTACCACCAGCTCCGGATCCTTAGCCATCTCATCCCAACTCCGCAACCGCAAAATATCCCGCAACTCCGGCTCAGTAGCAAACGCCTCGGCATCCGCCTCATCCATCGGCCCACCCTGCAACACCAGCGTCTCCTTACTAGCCTCAGACAGCCGGTCCATATAAGCCGCATTGGTAGCCGTCAGGTAACGCTTGGCATCCACATGCCCACCCACCAGCCTCGCCAGCCTCGGCCCAAACCCCCGCTCCAGCAGCCACATCTCACCCAGCTCATCATGATTCACAACACCCACCCGCTCATCCCGCACCGCCATCTCATGCTCCAGCAAATGCCCGATGTCATGCAACAGCGAAGCCAGCACCAGCTCATCATCAGCCCCAGCCTTCTCCGCAAACCAGGCACACTGCTCTGCATGAGCCAGCTTCGACACTGCCTCGCCAAAATACTGCTCGCCACCAGTGCGAGTCAAAATCTCAAACACTTCTTCCACTACCGATTCAATACTACGACTCATAACAATCCTCTCTTCTATCATCGCCTCACCGGCAAGATCACAACTGCCCCAAGTACACAAGCTCCGGCCAGCAACACAAACACCGGGAACGTAGATCCTGTAGCATCAATCGTCCATCCAATCGCCACCTGTCCCAGCGCCGCAAACGCATAAGCCACCGCATCCATAATCCCTGTCGACGTACCCGCCCGCTCCCGCCCCACCAGCATTGGCCCCAGCGCCCAATAAGAAGCCTGTGGCGCATAAACAAGAAATCCCGCAACAGCCAGCAAGGCAAACGCAAACGGCGAATCCGTCGGCATCAGGCTCAACAAAAACGTCGCCCCCGCCGCCCCGGCCATCAACCCGCTAGCCACCCAAGCCCGCCTCTGTGCAAACCATTTGTCCGTCAACAGACCCGCACTAAAAGCCCCCAGCGCCATCCCAATCGGCAACCCCAGCGTCACCCACAAATTCGATGTCTTCAGAAAATGCACTGGCACCCAACTGAGCAGCCCATAGCGCACCATACTCTCAAATCCAATCGACAGGCAGCACAACAAAAACGGCCGGCAACTCAACACCTGCCGGTACCGCTCCATCGGCGTCTCAGCCACAACCGGCGCCGACATCTCAGCATCCTCCGCCGGCAATTCCGGCAACCCAAGATCCCGCGGATGATCCTTCACCAGCCACAAGAACAACCCCGTCCCAATCAGAATCGTAAGCACCGGCAACCGGAACACCCACCGCCAATCAAACCCCGTCAAAGTCCAGATACAAAGCGCATAAGTCAGTGAACTCGAAAATCCCGCAGTGAGTAAGTGATACCCAAGCGCCCACCCACGTTCAGCCTGCGGAAACCAGTCCACAATCAATCTCCGCAACGCCGGCGACGCAGTCGACTGCACCAACCCGTTCGAGAACCAGATCACCATCCCAGCCACAGCCGAATTCACAAAACTAAATCCCCAGTTCAACCCAAGCGACAGCACCGCCCCCGCCGCCACCATCCGCCTCGCACTGAACATATCCGACAGGTTCCCGTTCAACACCTGCCCCAGCCCATAGCCAATCAACAAAGCCGCATTCAGCCACGCAATATCGGTCGCCGAGAACCCCAGCTCCCCACGCATCCCCTTCACCGCAAAGCCAAGATTCTGCCGCCCCGTATAGAAGAACAGGTAGCAAACCATCACCCCCCACAGCACCCGCTGCTGCGCAACCGCAAACCGGTCCATCACTTCCAACCCACCGGCTGCGTCCAGGCTCGCCGGTATCCAAACTCCTTCGACGGCACCTCCGGCACAAGATTCGAAGTCACCACCGCCCTCACATAAAGCTCATCGCCCTTCATCACATAACTCGGTGTACGCCCCGTAACTTCCCCCAAACTCACACCTTCCCGCGAACCCCGCCTCACCCCCACAAACCGCGTCACAAACTGCTCCCCCGTCGACCCCTCAATCCTAAGCCGGATCTCCTTCTTCTTCGCATCAAAGGCGACGTCCCCAAGTTCCACCCCACTAGAAAAATAGAAGTCCCCTCGCTGCATCGCTCCAATCAAAGCACCCGCCTCCAGATACCGTGACTTTACCTGCACCCAAGCCCTCCCCGGCTTAGCTCGAGTCTTGTTCACCTGATGATCATGAGCATCGTCCACCCCCAATCCATACAAGGGCATCGACCCGCGCTCCATCCGCAGAGCATTCGCCGCATCCCACATCGCCTCCGTACTCGGATGCGCCGCATCTCCCGGATCATTATCGTTATCCACCCCATTCCAGATCTCGACAAACTGCAGCTCCGCCACCGCCGCCAGATCCTCCGCCTTCACACCCCACTTGTAATTCGGATGATTCGCATGAAACATCACCGGCCGCCCTGTCCGCTTTGCCGAAGCCTTCACCGCCAACAGATTCCGAAGCAACGTCTCCGGCAACGTCGCACCCACCTCCACCGGCAACTGCTCAATCAGATTCGTCCCGTTCATATGAAGATCCCTGCCATCCCCAGCCTTGCCAGTAATCTCCTCGGAAGGAATCATCAAGAACCGATCCCGCTCATCCACCCGGCTGCGCGTCTCATCAAAAGTTTTCAGCCTTACCTTCCCGCCCCGGCTCTCAACCCAACCGTCCCCAAACCGCGCCCTATACCGCGCCACCGCATCCACCCCGGCAGTCTTGTTCAAATCAGAAATCAATTCCCACCGCTCCCCCTGGCTCTGCACATTGTGATCGCTCAACGTCAAAAAGTGATAGCCATGCTCGCGATACCAATCCGCCACCATCTCTGGAAACTCATCCCCGTCAGACCAGAACGAATGCGTATGCAGATTCCCCTTCCACCACCGCTCCTCCGGCTGCCCCTGTCCAAGCCCCACCCAGGTCGCCAGAATCGCAAATGCCAGCCACAACAATTTCCTCATAAGACCTCTAGCTTAATCGCGTTGTGTTTCACTCTGGTTAACGCCACCTCTTCCGTTTTGTCTTAAGCTGAACTAAGTCGAATGAAAGATTACATCATCGAGTCCTGGCCCCCCACCAGAACACTCGATACCGATCTCAACCAACTCGCAACCCTCCTCCACGCAACCGTCCACGACGGTGCCAGCGTCAGCTTCATCCTCCCCTTCACCCACGACGATTCCCTCGATTGGTGGCGCTCCAAAATCCTCCCCCAGGCAATCAACGGTCAGCGTCAGATCCTCATCGCCCGGCACACTGCAACCCGCACCATCGTTGCCTCAGTCCAACTGATTCTCGACATGCCCCCAAACCAGCAACACCGCGCCGAAGTAGCCAAACTCCTCGTCCATCCCGCCCACCGTCGCCACGGCCTCGCCCGCTCACTCATGACCGCCCTCGAACATATCGCCATTGACGAAGCCCGCACCCTCATCACCCTCGACACAGTAACCGGCAGCAGCGCAGAACCCCTCTACCAATCCCTCGGTTACCAACTCTCAGGCACCATCCCCAACTACGCCCGCGCCCCCCACACCCCCGCCCTCGAATCCACCAGCATCTACTACAAGCAACTATCCAACTAGCCGTAAAATCGTTTCCACCAACTGCTCTTCCTGATACGGCTTCACCAGATACTCAGTTACTCCCACCCCAAACGCCTTCGCCCGGTGCTTATCCCCGCCTCGCGAAGTCAGCATCACAATCGGCACTTTCTCAAACGCCCCATCCGCACGCAACGTAGCCGTCAACTCAAACCCATCCATCCGCGGCATCTCCACGTCCATCAGAATCAGATCCGGCACCACACCCACCCGGCGCAAATGCTCCAATGCCTCCACCCCATCCTTGGCCTGCGAATGATTCCAACCCTGCCGAGTCATCAAACTCGCCAGCACTCTTCGCACGCTCAGCGAGTCATCCACAATCAACACATCCAGATTCTTCCGCGCAGCCGCAACCCTGCGAACTGCTTTCCGCTTCACCCCACGTCCATCCGCCAGCGCCCCCGCATTCAGAATCGGCACAATCCGCCCATCACCCAAAGCCGCCGCACCCACCAGATGCGGAGCACGTCCAATCAATCCACTCAGCGGCTTCACCACAACTTCCCGCGCTTCCACAATGCGCTCCATGCCGAGCGCAAAGTCATCATCACCATTCCTCACCAGCGCCACCAGCATACTCGCCGGCTCCTCCCCACTACCAGCCAGCCCCAACACCTCATCGAGCCCAAACAACCTCACCAGTCCTCCACCAATCCGAACCAGATCCCCATCCGCCCTGCGTTCCACGTCCACCGCTGCCACCCGCGCCACCTCGCGCACCGAAGCAATCGGCAGCCCAAACATCTGCCCCTGCGTCTCCACCATCAACACCTTCGTAATCGCCAGCGTCACCGGCAAACGCAATGAAAAGCTTGTTCCCCGTCCCTCAGCCGACTCAACATTGAGACTCCCCTTCATGTCCTCAACGCTGTTCTTCACCACATCCAGCCCAATGCCCCGGCCAGCCAGCTCTGTCACATCCTCAGCCGTCGAGAATCCGGGTCGAAACAGCAACCCGTAGATCTCCTCTTCATCCATTTCCTCACTCGCAACCAACCCTGTCTCCATCGCACGCGCAAGAATCCGCGCCTTCCGCAACCCGCCCCCGTCATCACTCAGGCGCATCACCACCTGCGCCCCTTCATGCACCACCTTCAGCACAATCCTTCCCGCCTCTGCCTTCCCGCAACTCCTCCGCTCCGTCGGGTCCTCAATCCCATGCGCCACCGCATTACGCAACAAATGCTCCAGTGGCCCGCTGATCTTCTCAAGCAGAGCCTTGTCCAGCTCCACGGTTCCCCCTTCAATCGCCAGCTCAACCAGCTTCCCGCACGTGGCCGCCGCCATCCGCACCGTCCGCTGCAAGCGTGCCTCCAGCGTCGACATCGGCACCATCCGGAACCGCATCAGCCGCTCCTGAATCTGCGAGCTCAACTGCTTCTCAAGACTCAGAAACCCGTCAAAGTCATCCTGCAGCACACGTAACTGTGCCTCAGCCGCACCCACGTCCGCCGCCGTCTCATTCAGATCTCGCGAATGCGTATGCAACTGCGTATAGCGGTCAAATTCCAGAGCGTCAAACTCGCTCGCAACAACATTCCCGCCACCCGTCGACACCCCGGCCTGTACCAGCGCCTGCTCTTCCTGAAACGAGTTCCCCAGTCGCTGCAGCCGCTCAAGCGACAACGACAACTCCCCCACCTCATGCCCAAACTTCCCCAGTGTCTTCTCAAACGTCGAGCGATGCACAAACAACTCGCTCACCATCCTCACCAGCTCATCCACCTTCTCGAGCGGGATACGCACAAACTGCCCAGACTCAACACTCTCCTGCACCACAGGCTCCACCACCCGTTCCTCAATCACCTCATCCGGGCGATAGCGAACAAACAGTGCCGTTATCCCTGCCTCAAGCCCCGCATCAGTCCCCCCTGCTTCTACCAGCTTCACCAGCAGATCCGTCGTGTCCTCAAGCAAACTGGCAAGCTTGCTGTCCAACTCCATCCCACCCTCGTAAAGCCCATCCAGCGCATCTTCCATCCGGTGCGCCACAGAGCTCAACGCATTCAGCCCCACCATCGCCCCGGCACCTTTAAGCGTATGCACCGCGCGCCGAATCTCAAGCAACTCCGCCTTGTTTGAAATCAGCGGCAGCTTCCCCGCCACAACCTCCAGCGCTTCCTGCGCCTCAATCAGAAAGCCTGAAAGAATCTCCGGGTCAGCCGCACCTGCCACCGCCACAGGCCCCGTCCGCGCCACCGGACCCTCCTCCAGATTCACCCGAATCCCCTCTACCGCCTCAGCAAGAATACCCAGCGTAGATTCGTCCCACTCCACCACCCCGCCGGCCAGATCATCCACATAAGTTTCCAGCCCCTCGCTCAATTGAGCCAGTTGCCCCAGGCCAACAACACTGCTCGCCCCGCGAATCAGATGCACCAGCCGGTGCATCTCTCCCAGTGCTTCAGTCTCGGCCTGCGCTTCACCCAGACGCCGCAGACACTCCGCCAGTCCCGGCAGATACCCGCGTGCTTCCTCATGAAAGCCGGCGATCGTGTTTGAATCAACACTCGATCCCATGGCGTTGTCCTATGCTGCTGCGGTCTGTCCTTCGTCAGCCGGGAGTTTAAACCGGCTCATCGATTCGTTGAGGTTCTTCGCCAGCGCCGCCAGTTGCCGCACTGATCCTTCCACCTCTTGCGCTCCATGCGCCGTGCGGGTCGTAAACTCAGTAACGCCAATCACCTTGCGAGTCACATCCTCAGAGCTCAACGCCTGGCTCCGCGATGCTTCGAGAATCTCGCGCACCAGCCGTGAAATCTCGTTCGATACACTCTCGATCTCACCCAGCTTCAAGCCCGCATCATTGGCCAACTGCGATCCACCCACCACCTCGCGAGTCGTATTCTCCATAGCGAGAATGGCTTCGTTTGTATCAGCCTGTACAGACCGGATCAGCGTCGAAATCTTTTTCGTCGACAGCGCTGCACGTTCCGCCAGCCGGTCTACTTCTTCGGCCACCACCGCGAAACCTCGGCCCGCCTCACCAGCCGCAGCCGCCTGAATCGAAGCATTCAAAGCCAGAATCGAAGTTCGATCAGCAATGTCACCAATCAGCTCGACAATTTCACCAATCTCCTGCGAGCTCTCACCAAGACGCTTCACCCGCTTCGAAGTCTCCTGCACCTGCACCCGGATCGCGTCCATACCCTCAATCGTCCGCTGCACCGATTGCGATCCGCTCTTGGCATTAGTCAGTGCCTTCTCAGCAACTCCAGCCGCTGTTCCTGCGGTCGTAGATACATAACGAATCGACGCATTGATCTTCTCAATCGTCTGCGATGCTTCCACAATCTGGGCAGACTGCTCCACAGAACCCTGTGCCAGCGACTCGGCATTCACCTGCATCAACCGCGCCGAGCGGTCCACCTGCTTCGTCGTATTCTGCACAGAGCTGATAATCCCGCGCAATTCGCCAATCATGTAGTTAAACGAATCCGCAATCGCGCCTGTAATATCCGAAGTAACTTCCGCTTCCTTGCGCAAGTCTCCGTCACCCACTCCAGACACTTCCTCCAGCAGCTTCATAATGCTGCCCTGAATCTGGTCTCTCTCCTCACGCGATTGAATCAACACCAGCGTGTTGTCCAGCATCGTGTTCAGTGAGTTCGCAAGCT
>JBIPMY010000470.1:0-4586 GCA_044376335.1 Bryobacter sp. | reverse complement strand
CACGACGAATGGGTGTATCCAAGGTATAACTCCTTATGAATTACTAATCATTATAAGCGTTTACGCCGTTGAAGAAGAGACGTACAAAAGACCGAAAAGGTTCAACAGGGCTTAAGATCCTGCTGGAACCATATCCCGAAGTTCGATCGCAAAGGCATCAAGGGCAATTCCCTTCTGGATATTCCGCCTCAGCAGCCTCACCATTTCATCGGTTCGCTCGACTGCCTTGCGCATCCATTCAAGGCTAACGGCATCGGCAATGGCCTTCAGTTGCCGCGCCAGATCCGGGTTCCGAATCTGATCAAACCCATGCGCCAGCATGAGAATGTCTTCGAGCAAAAGAAACAAGACTTCGAGATAGTATTCCAGCTTCTCTGACTTCGATGCCGAGATCGACTCCACATTCTTCAGCCAGCTCCCAAACGCCGCCCGCCGGCTCGCCACCTCGAGCAAATTCAACATCGCTGCCCGCCGCTTGTCAAAAACTTCCAGGTCAATCGCTGCCGCCGCCCCCGGCGAACCATTCCCCAACCGCGCCCTCCGCTCGGGTGCATCGAGGCCCCTCGTAGCCAGAAACGCCGCAATCTCGGCTTCCTGCAAGCGGTGCATCCTGATATTCACCGATCGCGAACGAATCGTTGGCAACAAATCGTAAGGGTTCTCTGCCGTCATAAAGATCAACAGATGCGAAGGCGGCTCTTCCAGCACCTTCAAAAGCGAATTCGCCGCCTGCTCATTGGCCCGGTCAATCTGGTCGATCAGAAACACCCGCCACTTCCCGCGCGACGGATTCATCCGTGCCTGATCCTTCAGCAAACGAATCTGCTGAATCGATACCTGCCGCAGCGGCCCATCCGGGCTGAAGGTGATGAAATCGGCGTGAGTCGCCAGCATCAACGGGTCATCCCCACGCTTGTCACTCGCCAGCTTCTCCCGCTCCGCCAGCATCTCTACGTTGTGCGGCAAAAACAGATCGTCATGCTCGATCTTCTCGATGTCCGCACTGTTGGCATCCAGAATCACTGAAGCAAAGCGCCTCACCAGCGTCGCTTTGCCCACCCCGCTCGGGCCAGAAAGCAGAATCGTCTGCGGAATCCGGCTCGTCGCCAGCATCTCTGTCAGCGTCTCAACGGCCTCGGAATTTCCATGAAAATTACGAATCACGCCGCTGCCACCTCTCCATCAGAATCTGCCAGATATCGTCTGCAATCGATCCCTCGCCACGCTCGCCGTTCACCGCGACAATCCGTTCGGGATGGGCCGCAGCCAGTGCCTCATAAGCCTGATAGACGCGGACATGAAAGGCAGTCCCTTCGGCCTCCAGCCTGTCTTTCTTTGCATTACGCAAGCGATTCGCACTCACCTCAGGGCGAATCCGAAGATAGATCGTAAGCGTAGGCTCGGTGCCCCGGCAGGCAATCGCGTGCAACCGCGCAACCAGATCCTGGCCAAGATCCCGCGCTGCCCCCTGATAGGCCAGTGTCGAATCCGTATACCGGTCTGAGATCACCAGCTTGCCCTGTGCCAGCGCCGGCCGAATCTGCTCATCGACATTCTGCGCCCGGTTGGCAAAGTAGAGCAGCAACTCGGCCGTAGGCGATACCGGGTTCTTCGGGTCCAGTACAATCTCTCGTATCTGCATCCCCACCCCAGACCCGCCGGGCTCCCGGTTCAACAAATAAGGGATGCCTTCAAGGTCCAGCCTTTTGGTCAAGTGATCGAGTTGCGTCGACTTGCCACTGCCGTCAATGCCCTCGATGCTGATAAAGAGTCCCTGCGACATCTGCTTATTCCGGATCTACCTTCGAGTCGTCCAGCACATAGTGAAAGAGCTTCCGCAAATCGAGCCAAGCTTCCTTCTTTGCCTCGGCATTGTAGGCCCGCAGCAGGTAAGACGGATGGTAGGTCACCATCAAGGGAATTCCGTGCCAGCGCTGCCAGTTGCCACGCATCTTCGTCACGCCCTCTTTGGTGTTCAGCAATGCCTTGGCCGCCGTAGCACCCAGCGCACAAATCGCCTTCGGCTTGAGCACCATCAGTTGACGAAACAAAAACTGCCCGCAAATCTCCATCTCATCCGGCTGCGGAGCCCGATTCTCTGGCGGCCTGCACTTCACCACATTGGCGATGTAGCAATCCTCGCGACGCAGCGGTAGTTTATCCTTCGCCGCGGTGCCCTCAATCATCTGTGTCAACAATTGCCCGGCCCTGCCTACAAACGGCAAACCCTGCTCGTCCTCATCAGCTCCGGGGCCTTCGCCAACAAAAACCAGCCGTGCCCGCTCGTTACCCGAGCCAAAAACGATGTTCTTTCGATCCTGACAAAGGCGGCAGCGTTTGCAGTCGCCAATCTCTTCACGAATCTTGGCGAGGGTATCGCCCTCAGGTGCCAATGCTGGCAATACCAGGTCCATAACGGGAGCCTTTACTTTTGGAATGGGTGGCGCCGCAACCACAGGTTCGGCCGCAACCACCTTGGACGGCGCAGAAGGGATGTTCAGATGAGTAATGCCAAGATCCCGGTAGTATTCGAGATATTGGCGAATCTGCTCAGGGGTCATTTTTGCGCAGCCCTCGCACTCAGGCGTAGATCGAGCACTGCGTCGAGAATATGACGGGCGATTTCCTTCTTCGCCGCCTTCGGCACAGCTTGAGGCTCTTTGTCGCGAGTCAGCAGCAACACTTCGTTCTCGTCACCCTCAAAGCCGGTACCATTCGGCCCTACCAGGTTCGCCACAACCATGTCGCAGTTCTTCGTTTCCAGCTTGCGCTTGCCCTCTGCCGCCAAATTCTGCGTCTCGGCTGCAAATCCAATCACGATACGGTCACCCTTACGCCTGCCCACCTCAGCCAGAATATCGCTGGTTGGCTCAAGTTCAATCGACAATCGCGATGCCGTCTTTTTCATCTTTTGGTCTGCCGGGCTGGTTGGCCGGTAATCTGCCACTGCCGCCACACTAATGAAAATGGATGCAGCGTTCAGTTGCTCAAGCACTGCGTTCTTCATCTGCTCGGCCGACTCAACCCGGATCAACTCAACACCCTGCGGCGCAGCCAGAGCCACCGGCCCACTCACCAGAATCACTCTTGCCCCTCGTCGCACAGCCTTTTCTGCAATCGCATAGCCCATCTTGCCCGAAGACCGGTTCGTGATCACCCTCACCGGATCAATTGCTTCCTGCGTCGGCCCAGCCGTAATCAAGATCGTTTCGCCCGCCAGATCCTGCCGGCCATTCAAAATCGCAGTGGCCGCATCGGCAATCTCCAGCGGATCAGACAAGCGCCCAGCACCCACCATTCCGCAAGCCAGATCCCCGGCATCAGGCCCCACAAAGTGATAGCCACGATCGCGCAACACCTTCAGATTCGCCTGCGTCGCCGCATGGTTCCACATATTCGTGTTCATCGCTGGAGCCAGCAGCACCGGCCCGGTAAAAGCCAGATGCATCGTCGTCAGAAAGTCACCAGCCAGCCCATGGGCAAACTGCGCCATCAGGTCCGCTGTCGCCGGGGCCACAATCAGCAAGTCGTTTTCGAGGGCAACATCGATATGCTCAATCGCGCTCGACAACACGGCTGTGGAATCCTCGCAACTAGCGAAGAGGCTGGTGATCACCTTGCGATGCGTGAGAGAAGAGAGGGTGAGAGGAGTGATGAACTCGGTTGCCGCACGAGTCATCACCGCTTGCACGGAGTATCCGCGCTGGATGAGGATGCGGGCAAGTTCAGCAGATTTATAGGCGGCGATGCCGCCGCCTATACCAAGAATGATTCGGGCTGGAGAAGACTGGCGAACGCCTTCCTGAGGCATGGCGTCCTAGCTGGGTTCTTCGATTTTCGGCTCGGGAGCAGCAGCATTGTGATACTGCACAAGACCACGACGGGTCTCTTCCATTGCCACAACGGTGGGCTTACGCGACATCGTCGGCAGGAAGGAGCGCTGTCCGCTCTGCAACTGACGTGCACGCTTGGCCGCAACAATGATGAAGCGGTAGGTCGACAATTCCGGATCGTCCGGAATCACAAAATTCGCATTCACGCGGGTAGCAAGCTTGGTTTCGGCCATAGCTCCTATTGTCACATAAAATGCAATTCATTCAAAAAAAGCTAATCCTTAGCCACAACCTTACCGATATCAGTACAAACACTGAGTTTCACCTAAGGGAAAACGGCGATGAAGATCGAGCAAATCAACCTTACATACGTAGTACATTCGTTAGCAGGAATTGTCCTGCTTGGCACCATTGCCTTGTTTGGCTACGAGCTTTCAAAACCCGACATATCCACCGTCGAGTCCTCCAATCTGGTTTGGAAGCTTTCCCCGCTCTCTCCCACGATCTCAGCTCAAGAGCAGATCCACCACCTACCCGCTCTCGAAGAGCGCTACAAGCGCAAAGTCCTCGTCTACGCGGTTCGCCACAAGACCTGGAAGCCCACCCCTGAAGCAGTCCAACCAGGTAAAAACTTCGCGGTAACACGCCCAACCAGCAAAACCTATATGGCAATGAACCAGGCAATGCTAGAAGAAGTATCCGGGAATCAATAACTTAGCATTTGGCGCTCCGTTTGCACCGAATTAGGGCAAC
>JBIPMY010000469.1:0-4590 GCA_044376335.1 Bryobacter sp. | reverse complement strand
TTCACCATCAACCCGCAGGTACATGCCTTCGACAATTTGTCCCTGGCCGAAAACAGCGCCGCCCAGCGAGATGTCGTCATAAGCGCGCAAGCCTTCTGCGGCACGATGCCAATCTTCATTTCCCCCGTTACCTTCAAACAACAGTTCAACGCAGCAGCAACAGGAGCAGAAGCACCAACACCTCCCGGAGTATTGCCCGCGCGAGTCGACCCCCGTCAGATGTCGCTCTTTGGTGCCGCCTGGACCCTGGCCAGTATCAAGCACCTCGCCGAGGCAGGAGCAGCAGGCGTCACTTACTACGAAACCGCCGGCTGGAAGGGCGTAATGGAAACCACCACAGGCTCCGCACTTCCTTCAATCGCTGGCAGTGTCTTCCCTATCTGGCACGTACTGGCCGACGTGGGAGACTTCCGCGGTGGCCAGATTCTGCCAACAGTCTCAAGCCGCCCGCTCGACATCGAATGCCTGCTCCTGAAGATGGCTGGCCGCACCCGCATCATCGTTGCCAACCTTTCTACCGATCGACAAACGGTTGAGATCCCAGCCTCCCTGCTCGGCGCTGCACCTACCGTCCGCACCCTCGAAGCCTCCAATGCAGAATCAGCCATGACCCGGCCTGAAGAGTTCAGATCTCCCCGTGCAATCCCTGGTATGGCCACCAGTGGCGGGGTCTCTCGGCGCGCCGTTCTTGGCGGAGTGCTCGCAGCATTGACGCCTCGCAATGGCGTCTTCAGCCTAAGCCTCGACGCTTGCGCCATTGCCTGCATCGACGCCTGAAACTCTACATCAATTCGGAATAAATGAAGCGCCAAACCTCAAGCTCTGGAGGCGTGTGCGGATAAGTATCGCGACGCGCTTTCCAGTCATGAAAGTGTCGCATGGCCGTAAGAAATTCAGCCTCGGTGCGATAGATGATGGAGTCAGGATAATCCCCTTCATCAAGCCGGGCAAAGTTTGTACCGTTGAAGTAGATCCGGGTACTGCCTTCTTTGTTGCTGCTTCGAAACACAGACCCAGCACGCATCGCAGCCAGGATTTTCTGCTGAACCGCTGCAATCGGGGCGGGGTCTTCAAGTCTTGCAGCAATCTCATCTTCGGCTGCCAGGGTCGACCGGATTTCCTGTTCCAGCAATACCGGCGACGCCTGCGGCCAGGGGATCTCCTCAGTAGGAACCCTCAGCTTGCTGCACCAATAGTCGAAGACGGTTTTGGACTTCTCAAGAAACTCATCTTCCAGCAGCCAGTTGCGAGATCCTTTAAAGGCGAGATGAAGAGAATAGAGCCGCTCGGTGGGGAAGACCGCTTCAAGGCGCAACGTGATAAAGATCTCGCCCAGCGGCCCTGCATTCGGGCAGATGTAAGCCGGGTATTCAGGGGCTTTCGGGTCGTGCTTGAGGAGATTGGCACACAGCTTTTCGATGGCAAATTTAACCTCAAGCGGGGAGCCGGTATGCCAGAAAAGCGTGGAGTGTTGAGTAGTCCATTCACCGGGAATGCCAGTTGGTTCGTTGAACTTGGTAATTGGGTTTATTGGCATGTTGAAGAGAAATGCGCTATTTCGTAACCTGGTCGATCACGATACGATGATTGGCATGAAGAAAACCATCCTTTGTTTCCTGATGTCGATGACCATTGCGTCGCTTTGCCAGGGGGCAGAAAAGACGATCATGCACTGCTTCGCCTTTACCCCACGGCCCGAGGCAACCGATGCTGATTTCAAGGCTTATTATGAAGCCACCGATCAACTGGCCAAAGACTTCACTGGAATCAAACGAGTCTGGTATGGCAAGCTGCGCGCACCACTCAACCAGGTGAGTGTAGATCCGGCTAGCGCCAAGAAGTTTACACCTGAAAGCCCCAAGGTCGAGGGAGCAACCGCAACTCGTGTTCGTAGAGAACACGGAGCTTGCATGGAGTTTGTCGATGCTGCAGCGTGGGGTGCTTATGCCAAGAGCCCGGCTCATGATGCGTGGGCTAAGGTCTACGACAAGGTTCGCGTCCCGGGCACAACTACGTATCAGATTCTGCCCGTGCAATAGCCTGATCGAATTCAGGGCCGGATCGCGCTTTACAGTTATGCGCTTCCGGCCCTTTTTGTTTTTACTTTCTTTGCTGAACACAGGATGTTCCCTCTTGCTGCGGGAAGGAGCTGGCGGCCCGATTGGTGCCTCTGCCCGGGCTGGCAACTACATTGCGACGATGATGCAGACGCAGGAAGGAGCTCTACCCTCGGTACCACCTCGTCCGGAGAAGGACCGGTTTAAACTGAAGCTCGTCCTGCATTCGCTCGACAGCGGCGAGAAGCGAGTGATCCCGCTCGCGGATGGGCTGCGCAGTTCCGAATACATGCACTCGGCCCGCTTTCTCGGCGATGACGGGGTGCGCATCTGGTTTCATGCCCATGAGCCGATGGCTTATGACTATCATTCCCATCGCCTCATCCGAAACGCCGTGTTTCCGGGCCGTACGGGCCTCCCCGCACGAACGGCAGGGACGGATTTTCAAGAGCCCGCCGAGCAATACCGATCGAAGTATAAGATGGCGCGCTTTGTCCTGAAAGAGGCATCAGGTAAGCCTTTGCAGTTGTCCCAGCCCAACGGCCACTTGATCACTTACGGCTCCATCGTAACCAGTGTTTCGATGGCTCGGCTCAGCGATGACGGGCAAGAGCTTTGGAAGGCAGATACCGGGTTGAAGCACCTTGAGCAGATCCTGCCCGATACGAAAATAACGGCAGTAATTGGCCGGCCGATGCCGAAGTCTGAAGTGGACGTGCCACCAATGACACTGGTTCTGATTGATATGGCAACCGGAAAACTTCGCGCCATCAAGTTCTGAGCCAGAGCCAGGTGGCACCAACAAGAGCAGCCACAAGAGCCCAGCCGATCAGAAAGCCATTCACGTCTTCCTTGTAGGAGGCTCCCTTCTTAAGACCCGTAGCAAGGTCTGCAAGAAGCAAACGGGTTCCAGGCGCTGCAGTACCTTCAACCGGTTCGGCAAAGCGGGCGAAGAAAGGATCCAGTGTAGTTGCGGGTTCTGGTGTTGTGACGTAGCTGACAATGATCAACGCGGCAATACCGGTAACCAGTGAGATCGCAAAGGCGTTCGGATCCCAATGGTCGAGACGCTGGCCACTCGATGCCATCAAAGCAAAGTTCACAACAAGCGGCACAAAGAGACTGGCCGCGGCACCCCAACGATTGGCACGACGCCAGAGAATACCACCAAAGATGCTGATCCCCATGTAGGTGGCCATCGTTTCGGTAAGTAGAAACGAATAAAGTACACGGTCCACCAGAAAGAGCGCGTAGAGGATTCCAAGAAGGGACAGAACGAGGCCACTGATGCGGCCGGCCCACAAGTAGTGCGTGTCGGTGGCTTCGCGGCGGAAGAAGCGTTGATACAGGTTCTTTGTAAACAGTGCCCCGGAATCCACCATAAAGGCAGAGCAGGTGCTCATGTTCGCGGCAAGAATACTGGCCAGCATCAGGCCCAGGCCACCAGGGAAAAGCAGGTGGCGGCAGGCAAGACCAAAAGCGTCTTCCGGATCTTCCAGACGGGCGAAGCCGGAGCTCGGGTTCGCGGCAAGCGCAGCAATCATCAGGCCCACCAGAGCCCACCCGATCGTGCAAATCCGCTTGACGAAGTTGCCATGAAACATGCCGTTGCGACAGGCACGTTCGTCTTTACCAGTGCCTACCGCGGCAAGCTGGTGGGGCTGTGAGATGATCCCAATCAACCCGTTCAAAGTCAGTAGAAAAATAAACCAGACACCAATGCCGTCCGGCGTAGCCAGAGAGAAGAAATGCGGGGCGAGAGTCTGTTTCATACCGCTAAGCCCACCCACCTGCCCCCAGCCCAGAGGGATCAGCATAAAAGAAAGGGCAATGATCAGAAAGCCCTGAAAGAAGTCTGTCCAGGCGCTGGCCAGCAACCCGCCAATGAAGCTGTAGAGCAGGAAAATAACCGTCATCCAAAGCACAATCGAATTGGGAGAGACCGCACCCCCAGTAGCCTGGCTGATCACCTTGCCCGCGCCCTTAAGCATTGAAGCCATGTTGATCGTGAAGTAAATGAGAGCAAAGGCCGTGTAGATGACACCCATCCAGGGGCCGTAGCGGTCTTCGACCACTTCACCAATGGTGGTGCGGCGCATCCGGCGAAAGAGCGGCGCAATCAGCCAGTAAAAGGGCGTAGCGAAAAGATTCTTCCACTGAAACCAGATGCCAGAGAAACCGCTCGTGTAAACAGCACCAGCAAGCGACACGGGCATTTCTGCATGAGTGCCGATACCGAAGCTCTGGCCGATCATCAGCCAGCGATTGAATCCGCGATTCCCAAGAAAGTAGCTTTCAGTACCCCGGACGTAACGCCCGGCAATGATGCCGATAGCGGCGACAATGACGAGGTAGCCGATCAGGACAACCCAGTCGATAATGTGAAGTTGAAGACTCATGCAGTGGAGTGCATGGTATCGCAACTCCGGGGTTGAGTGGGCCGGAGAAAATCTTCCACTCGCTTCAGGTTTTCTTCAATCGTCTCCTGCGTCAAAGCCGTAAGAATCTCCTGCTTCTGTGCAGCCGTCAGATG
>JBIPMY010000468.1:0-4594 GCA_044376335.1 Bryobacter sp. | reverse complement strand
TAAGACTGGAGGCATTGCCTACCGGGAAATTGATTCTCGAAATGGGTCCGAGAAATCGCGGCCGTGTGCTGATTGCGGCTATGGAGCGGGCTTCGGCTGCGATTCTCAGTGGTGCGGGTGACCTTGAACACGAGACCTATTGGCGAGCTCAGTATGCAGTCGTCTCACATGCTGGCGAAATCCAACAATTGCCAGCATTGATTGAGGCAGATGAAGTTTTCGATGTTTTGCTGTATCTGGCAACCCGAAATCAAGCTGCCGATGAGGATGGTTCTATTCAAAAACTGCTCGACATCATCAAAGCGAATTTCGGAGATGGCTCACTTCTAACTGAGGGGCAACGATATGTCCTTCACCTATGGAGGTGTGCCCGCATACTGATCCCTCCCTTTGGCGCACCACCGGATGAAGTAGCTTGTGCCACTCGATGGATTGGAGACCGCATGCAATTCTTTCTGATACCTGGCGAACATTGGACTGAAGGTGTGAATGCCAGCCTGGCTGGTTTGCCTGTGGAAGAACGTGACCGATGGATCGCACTTTTGCGGCACATGTTGACGGCAACTTCAGCGCGGCCTACGGCGAAGTGGCAAAAGACTTCGCAGAATCTGTCAGCGGCAGTGGGGCATGATGCAATCGATCAAATGCTGTCTTTGTGGTTGCCGCTGGTGTTGCGCGGCAGAAGCATTCCGATGGGGCCGAGTTATATTTCCGACACACGCAGTGGCGGAGATCTTATGAATCCCGAAAACGCGACGATTCTGAGGGGTTTGCTGTGGTTGATTCCGCAGTTGAAGGGCCGTGATGAGCTGGTTCGGTTGATCGGCTCCGTTGCACTGTCGGCCTATAAAAAAGTTCCTGGTGTGGGGCCAAGAGCTGTGAAGGTGGGCAACGCCGCCGTTTATGCCTTGTCTGAAATCGTTAGTTCTACAGCGATTGGGCAACTTGCGATGCTTCGGGTGAGGGTGCGTTTTGGCACGGCGCAGAAAGAGATTGAGAAGGCTTATGATGCTGCGGCTGCGGTGCTTGAGCTTCCTCGCGATCAGGTGGAAGAGATGAGTGTGCCGGCCTGTGGCCTGGATGGCGTTGGCAAGCGTGTTGAGATGATTGCGGGCTATCGCGCAGAAATCAACGTCACGGGCAGTGAGGCCAATCTCTTGTGGTTTGATGCCCATGGCAAACATTTGAAGTCTGCTCCCGCTGCTGCGAAAAAGCAAGACCCTGAACTATTCAAGGAATTACAGCAGGATCTTAAGGATGTCAACGCGATGTTGTCCGCGCAGCGACTCCGGATAGATTCGCTCTTTCTGGAACAGAAATCGTGGCCAGCCAAATTCTGGCGAGAGTTTTACGTGGATCATCCGCTGGTTGGCACAATTGCACGCCGTTTGATTTGGTGTGTCGATGAAACGCCTCTAACTGTGGTGGATGGGCAGCCTATGGATTGCGACGCAAATGCAGTCGAGGTGAAGGACGATGCCGTTGTGACCTTGTGGCATCCGGCAGGCCGGAGTGTTGCGGAGGTTCTTGACTGGCGGAGCCGAATTGAAGAGTTGCGGGTGGTGCAACCTTTTAAACAAGCGCACAGGGAGGTTTATCCGATTACCGATGCCGAGCGTCTAACAGTAACTTACTCCAATCGTTTTGCTGGACATGTTCTTCGGCAACATCAGTTCAACGCACTTTGTGGTGCCCGGCGCTGGAAGAACCGCCTGCGCCTGATGGTGGATGACTTTTATGCGCCGGCCACCCGAGAGCTTCCTGCGTGTGGTTTGCGAGCGGAGTTCTGGATTGAGGGGATTGGGCAGGATTTTGGTGTTGACTCGAATGATTCTGGAGTCTACTTGAGGCTAGCTTCAGACCAAGTGCGTTTTTACCGGACGGAGGCGGCGGAGAACTATGCGCATGCGGGTGGTGGCGGGTACAACAGCCGAGCCGCTGGGCCGGGTGATGCAGATGTCAATGAACCCATTTCGCTGGATCAGGTGCCAGCCCTGGTTTTGTCCGAGGTTTTCCGAGATATTGACCTCTTTGTGGGAGTTGCTTCTGTTGGTAACGATGCAGGCTGGATTGATGGAGGCCCCGGAGGCAGGTATCAGGGCTACTGTCGTAGCTGGTCTTTTGGTGAATTAGAAAATATGGGCCAAAATCGCAAGCAAGTACTGGAGAGACTGGTTCCGCGACTCAAGATTGCGAGTCGCTGCCAGTTTGAGGATCGCTTTCTTGTGGTTCGTGGAGAGTATCGTACTTACAAGATTCATCTTGGATCTGGGAACATCATGATGTCGCCAAACGATCAATATCTTTGCATTGTTCCCGACTCTAGTTGGCGCACGGAGTCTTCGCAGGTCTATTTGCCTTTCGAAGGTGACACTACGCTTTCTATTATCTTGAGCAAGGCATTTCTGCTTGCAGAGGATAGCAAAATCAAGGATCCGACGATTCTGCATCAGATTCGATAGGTGGGAATTCGAGCTGAGAGCTCTGCAGCAGTTTGCTTAAAGGCATGTTTCTGTTGTCGATTGCGCGAAAAGTTGCCGCGAATGTTTACTGAATCGATACACAAACTTTGGTTATGTAGCCTGTGGTGTTTGATCCAATTCATTGTTGCCACGCTGATTCTTTAGTGCGTACCAAAAATGATACGCTTGAAGAGTGGAGCATCTGAAGCGACTCCCTGCTTATTTCTACCGGTCCCCTCTGGGACGAGAGCCTGTGCGGGAATGGCTAAAGTCGCTTGATGTTGAGGCGCGACAGGTGATTGGCGAAGACATCAAGGATGTAGAGTTCTCCTGGCCGATTGGCATGCCGCTAGTGCGATCGCTTGGCCGCGGGATTTGGGAAGTTCGAAGTAGTTTGCCTGACGGGCGGATCGCTCGTGTGCTGTTCAGTGTAGATCAGGACGCGATGCTGCTCTTGCACGGGTTTATCAAGAAGACACAAAAGACTCCGGTGCAGGATCTGGAATTGGCTCTGAGACGCATGAAAGAAGGACGGATATGAAGAAAACGAATGTAGGGTCATCCTTTGATAGCTGGCTTCGAGAGGAAGGGATCTATGAGGAGGCTAGCTCTGTAGCCATCAAGCGGGTTCTGGCTCGTCAATTGGAGGCGGCGATGCAGGAACAGAAGGTCTCTCGCACGGAGATGGCGCGGAAGATGCATACGAGTAGGGCGGCTCTGAATCGGTTGCTGGATCCGGAGAATGCTTCGGTGACTTTGGCTACGTTGCAGAAGGCGGCGCTGGTTGTTGGCAGGGAAATTCGTTTGGAGTTGATTTGAAGTTCTGATGAAGGGCGGCTTCTTCAAAGGTTGGGATTGCCAGACAGGCGATTAGGAGACAAGATGCTAAACAGTGTTGATCTGAGCTTCAGCTTAGGGGCGGTTTTGCGAAACGATGAGGGTGTGTGGGTTGCCTGGTGCCCGTTGCTTGATATCGCGTCGCAGGCGGACAGTCTGGACAGCGCGGTTCAGTCGCTGGCAAGTGCTGTTGAAGGATGGTTTGAAAGTTGTCTTGATCGCGGAGTTTTAAAGGAAGCCTTGAGGGAGTCTGGCTTTGAGCTTTCCAATGACGGCATGCGGGTTGTCTAGGCTGGGCTGGCTTCAACTATCATTTGAGGATGACCAGACGTGATTTGTGGCCGCTTTTGCTGGCGGGGAATCTGAAGGCTCAGGGGCGGTTTGAGGCGGGGGCGGCTAAGCGGGGGATTACCCCGGATCCGCTGTTGCCTGTGAGTGGTGGCATGGGTGCGCCGTCGCCGGTGAAGTCTAAGCAGGGGGAATTGACTGCTCGGGCTCTTGTGCTTCGTCATGGGGCTGAGACGGTTGGCATCGTTGCTGTGGACCTGATTGGGTTTCCGGCTGTGTTGGGGGACAGGGCTCGGGCGCTCGTGCCTCGCATTGCCGCTGAGAGGATTCTGATTGGGGCGACACATACGCATAGTGCGCCTGATTCTTATGCCTTTCCGGATGGGAAGGGCGGGCATACGGGGTCTCTCGAATACATGGATTTTGTGGTGAAGCAGATTGCTGCGGCTCTGAATGAAGCGTTTGAGCGGTTGCAGGCGGCGGAGTTGCGGGTGGCGTCGGGGGAGGCTAAAGGCAGGATCGCTTATAACTACTACGCACCGGATCTGTATGACCGGCGGGTGAGTGCGTTTGAGGTTCGCAGGCCGGGTGGGGATTCTATTGCGACGCTGGTGAACTATGCGATTCATCCGGAGGTGATTGGGAGCGGGCAGGGAATTCTGAGCCCGGATCTGGTGGGCCCTTTGTGCGAGACGATTGAGAAGCGGCAGGGGGGCGTTGCGGTGTTTATGAACGGGGCGCAGGGGGGAATGGTGACGGCGGATAATCGCGATCTCGATCAAGGGCCTCGGGATGCTGTGAAGGCGAAGTGGAAGGACTGGCGGACCTGGGCTGAGTGTGAACGGATTGGCGGGTTGCTGGCGGAGGAATCGTTGCGGTTACTTGGGGCTGCGAAGTGGCAGACGAACCCGGAGCTGGTTTGCCGGGCGGCGAGGGTGAAGTTTCCGGTTGAGAGTGAAGAGCTATGGCAGGTGGTGCAGCATTCGCCGCTGCGTTATCCGCATGGG
>JBIPMY010000465.1:0-4609 GCA_044376335.1 Bryobacter sp. | reverse complement strand
CGTACATGGCCTTGCGTGCTTCGAGGGCGACCTTGGAGCGCAGCATGATGTTGTTCTGCATGCGAGGGCGGCGCAGGTCAACGAAGCGGTACTTGAGGCGGGCTTCTTCGCTGATGTTGCCTTCTTCTTCCATCGGGAAGGGGGCGGGCTTGGATTCGTTGAGGATCCAGAGCTTGTCGACTACGACTTCGACTTCGCCGGTGGGGATGTTGGGGTTGATCGTGTCGGCGCTGCGGTTCTCGATGATGCCTTCGACGGCTACTACGTATTCGGGGCGGATCTCTTCGGCGCGGGCGTGGACGGCGGAGTTCTCTTCAACGCGGAAGACGCACTGGGTGACGCCGGCGCGGTCTCGCAGGTGGATGAAGATGAGTGCGCCGAGGTCGCGGCGGCGGTGGACCCAACCCATGAGAAGGACACGTTCGCCGACGTTGGCGAGGCGGATGGTGCCGCAATCGTGGGTGCGCTTGAGGTCACCGAGAAAATCGAGCTTTAGAGCGTCTGACATATATGTTTCTTCAGGTCTTCCTTGGGAACGGAGATTTGTTCTCCGGTGGCCATGTTTTTCAGGCTGTATTGACGGTTGGCGACTTCTTGTTCGCCAACGAGAAGGGCGTAGCGGGCGTTGAGTTTGCTCGCCAGTTCCATGGAGCGCTTGAGCTTGCCGGCGGCGGCGAGTTCGACTACCAGGCCATCGTTGCGGAGGTCTCGCGCGATGAGGCTGGAGTGGCGGAAGCTGGGTTCATCCATGGGGGCAATGAAGAGATCGAGAGTGTGGGTGTATTTGCCGGGGTGGGCTTCTTCGACCGTCATGACAAGACGATCTTCACCGATGGAGAAGCCGATGCCGGGTGCGGCAACACGGCTGCCTAGAGCTTCGGCAAGGCCGTCGTAGCGGCCACCACCGAGGACAGAATTCTGAGAACCGAGAGCACCTTCGTGGACGATCTCGAAGGTGGTGCGGGTGTAGTAGTCGAGGCCGCGGACCATGCGTGGGTTGATGGTGTAGGCAATGCCGCGATCTTCGAGGTATTCACGGACGCGGGCGAAGTGGGTCTTTGAGTCTTCGTCGAGATAGTCGTGGATGGAGGGTAGAGCGTCGATGAATGCCTGGTCTTCGGGGGCTTTGGAATCGAGGATACGCAGGGGGTTGGTTTCGAGGCGGCGCTGCGAGTCTGGACTGAGTTGATCGATGACCGGGGTGAGTTGCTGGCGGATCGCTTCAACGAAGGCTGGACGCGACTGGGGCGTGCCTACGCTGTTGAGCATGAGCTTGTAGCCGGTGACACCGCAGGCGTCGAGGAGGTTGCAGACCATCTCGATGACTTCTGCGTCGACGGCCGGGGATTCACTGCCGATGACTTCGGCGCCGATTTGCGAGAACTGGCGGTAGCGCCCTTTTTGTGGACGCTCACGGCGGAACATCGGGCCGATGTAGAAGAGCTTCTGGAGGCCGGGGATTTGATCGAGACGGTGTTCGATGTAGGCGCGGATGACGCTGGCCGTGTTCTCGGGGCGGAGGGTGAGGAGGGAATCGTCGCGATCTTTGAAGGTGTACATCTCTTTTGTGACGATGTCGGTTTCTTCGCCGACGCCACGGGAGAAGAGGGCGGTTTCTTCAAAGATGGGGGTGCGGATCTCCTGGTAGTTGTAAGTGTTGAAGACTTCGCGGGAGATGCGTTCGACGTGGTTCCAGACCGAGATGGACGGCGGGAGGATGTCGCGGGTGCCTTTGACGGCTTTGATCATGCGGGTTCCTCACGGTAGGTGGCGCGGGCCTTGACGTAGTGCTGGGCGTTGACGCGGAAGCGTTCTGATTCTTCTGGAGTTACTTCGCGGCGGACCTTGGCCGGGACGCCCATGGCGAGCATGTTAGCGGGGATCTCCATGCCTTCGGGGACGAGGGTGCCGGCGGCGACGATGGCGCCTTTGCCGATTTTGGCACCGTTCAAGACGATGGCACCGATGCCGATGAGGGCGTCGTCTTCAATGGTGCAGCCGTGGAGGCAGCACTGGTGGCCGACGGTGACACGGTTGCCGATGATGAGAGGGAAATCGGGACCTTCGACGTGGAGGACGCTGTTGTCCTGGACGTTGGATTCTTCTCCGATTGTGATGTGATGCACATCGCCCCGAATCGTGACCAGCGGCCAGACGCTTGAGCGTTCGCCGATACACACGTTGCCGATGACTTGTGCGCTGGGGTCGATGTAGCAGGACGAGGCGATCTTCGGCAGGGTGCCGCGATATGCCCGTATCATTGCGTAATGCTCGATTTTAGCATGGGGCGAAGGGGGGCTAGAATGGGTTTGATGCGTTTCATTCTTGCTTTGTCGTTGCTGGCGGTGAGCCCGTGTTTGTTTGCCCAGAAGAAGATGCTGGACGCCGAGGCGATCTGGAAGATTCAGAGGATTGGTGAGCCCGCGCTTTCTCCGGATGGGAAGACGGTGGCGTTTGTGGTTCGGAAGTTTGATCTGGAGAAGAATTCCTCGACGCGGCATATCTATACGGTGGCGCTGGAGGGTGGGGAGCCGAAGCAGATTACGACCGAGGGAACGGTGAATGAGCGCCCGAAGTGGACGCCGGATTCGAAGCGGATTGTTTGGGTGTCGAACCGTGGCGGGAGCGGGCAGGTGTGGGGAATGAATGCCGACGGGACCGGGGCGAAGCAGATCACTACGATTGCTACCGAGGCGGGCGGGATTCTGGTGAGCCCGGACGGGAAGAATATCGTGTTTCAGAGCAGTGTTTATCCGGATTGTGCGGATGAGGCTTGCAACAAGAAACGGATGGAGGAAGAGGCGGCTGCGAAATCGAAGGCTCGTGTTTATACCGGGTTGCTGTACCGGCACTGGACCGAGTATCAGGGGAAGCGGCGGAACCATTTGTTTGTAGTTGGGATTGATGGGGGGAAGGCTAAGGATTTGACTCCGGGACGATTTGACGTGCCCCCGTTTTCGCTAGGTGGGCCGGATGATTACGCGATTTCGCCCGATGGCGGGGAGCTTTGTTATGTCGTGAATACAGATGAGAATCCGGCGTTGTCGACCAATGGCGATTTGTATGTGGTGCCGATGGCTGGGGGTGAGGCGAAGAAGATTACGGTGAATGTGGCGGCTGATGCCTCGCCGTTGTATTCGCCGGATGGGAAGTTTTTGGCTTACCGGGCGCAGGCCAAGGCTGGTTTTGAAAGCGACAAGTGGCGGCTGGTGGTGATGGAGCGGGCGGCGGGGACGGCTACGATTCTGACCGAGGGGCTGGACCGGGCGGTGCAGTCGATGACTTGGTCTGGCGATTCGAAGCGGCTGTTCTATACGATCGAGGATCGCGGGCGGCAGACGCTGCAGATGACTCCGGTGACGGGTGGAGGGTCGCAGACGGTTGTCAGCGGAGCGTCGCATATTGACGATGTGCAGTTTACGCCGGATGGGCGAGTGATGGTTTATGGGGAGCATTCGGCGTCGCAGCCGATGGAGTTGTTCAAGACGACTTCACGGTCGAAACCGGTGCCGCTGACGAAGTTGAACGATGCGTTGCTGGCGCAGTATGAGATTCCGGCGCCTGAGGAGATGGTGGTGGATGGCGCGGAGAAGGCGAAGGTGTCGAGCTTTGTTTTGAAGCCGGCAGGCTTTGATGCAAAGAAGAAGTATCCAGTGCTGTTTCTGATTCATGGAGGACCGCAGGGGGCGTGGGGGCATAGCTGGAGCTTCCGGTGGAATCCTCAGGTGTTTGCGAATGCGGGCTTTGTTGTTGTTATGCCAAA
Organism: Bryobacter sp.; assembly: GCA_044376335.1. Taxonomy (GTDB): domain Bacteria; phylum Acidobacteriota; class Terriglobia; order Bryobacterales; family Bryobacteraceae; genus Bryobacter. The sequence goes on along the minus strand of JBIPMY010000465.1, from coordinate 846 downwards.
TCCTCGCGGGTCAACAGGTTATGGGCAAAAGTTCACAGATGAGGTGAGCGATGATTGGGGCGGTAAGGTGTATGAGGACATCATGGCCGTGGTGGATAAGGTGGAGGCTGAGCCGTGGGCAGATAAGGAGCGGTTTGCGGCAGCGGGGGGTAGTTTTGGCGGGTATATGGTGAACTGGATGCTCGGGCATACGAACCGGTTTAAGGCATTTGTGAGTCATGCAGGGGTTTATGATTTACGGTCTATGGCTGGGGAAACAGAGGAGTTATGGTTTGTGAACTGGGAGTTCAAGGGGATGCCGTGGGATCAGCCGGAGACATATTCAAAGTGGAGCCCGAGCTATTTTGTGAAGGACTTTAAGACGCCGACGCTGGTGTTGCATGGGGAGCTGGATTACCGGGTTCCGGTGGGCCAGGGGATGCAGTTGTTTACGGGGTTGCAGATGCAGAAGGTGCCGTCGAAGATGGTGCTGTTTCCGGATGAGGGGCACTGGATTCTGAAGCCGGGGAACAGTTTGCTTTGGTACAAGAGCTTTATTGATTGGGTGACGGAGTTTACGGCCAAGAAGGCGGAGTAGGCCCTTATCCCTCAAATAGAGACAACCGGGGCTTTGTGCCTCAGCGTGGGTTGGGGTGGTATTCGGTTTTCAGAGATCTGTGAGGTGGCTTTTTTTTGGCTTTGAGCCTCATTTTTTGCAGTTGCCTTTTGGAGTTTGGAATCCCCGCGCTTACGCACGGGGTTGGAGCGGGGGTACGGTTCTAGAGATCGCGATGAATCGCTTCAAGCAGGCCTGAGGGGATCAGAGGTGCCGGTTGTGAAATTTGGAGTGCTAGCAGTAAAGCGATC
>JBIPMY010000464.1:0-4610 GCA_044376335.1 Bryobacter sp. | reverse complement strand
GTTTTTGGACGATTCGAGAGATGCGAATCAAGCTCGACCGAAGAGAGCTAAGCCGCCAGGAATTGCTTGAATCGCACTCCAGGCAGATGCTGCGTCTGGGTGCCAAAATCAATGCTTTCACGCAAGTGTTTGAGCCTCCGGTCAGCCGTCCCGGTTCTTCTGGCCCCCTTGACGGGATCCCGGTCTCAGTGAAGGATTCGCTCGACGTGGCAGGAAGAGCAACGGTTTGCGGACACAGTGCGAGACTGGCCCATCGTGCCGGAAAGAACGCCCTCTGTGTGGACCGCCTGCTGGATGCGGGTGCAGTGATCTTGGGAAAAACCAATACTCCCGAGCTGTTGATGAACTGGGAGACCTTTAATTCTGTTTACGGGGAGACTCGAAATCCCTGGAATCTGGAATGCACGGCCGGTGGTTCCAGTGGCGGCGAGAGTGCAGCCATTGCATGCGGTATGTCGGCTGGTGGTATCGGCTCCGATGGTGGCGGCAGCATTCGGTTGCCTGCGGCACTAACTGGGATATGTGGTTTAAAGCCGACTCCCGGCCGTGTTCCTGCAACTGGACATTTTCCTTCTGTTGGGCATCCAGGTGGCTTGCTTGGAGTGATTGGGCCTATGGCAAGGACGGTGGAGGATGTTTCCATTCTTTTTCAGGCTGTGTCCGGGCATGCCGACTGCGATCCATTTTCTGTTCCGTATCAGGCGATGCGCAGCGCTATGACGGGCAAAGTTGGATATGTTGAAGATCCAACAGTGAGTTTGGCACTTGCCTTCGTTGCGGAGGAGACTGCCGTTTTTCCCGTGCAGCCCTGGCAGCGACTGTTTGACGTTTGGAGATTTTTCTTTTTGCGCCTCAATGCGCATCCGATTGGATTTCCGACGCCGCATACCGCCCCGTTTCTGGAGCTTGCACCTCCGAGTGCCGGTGAGCTTTTGGAGATGTTGGCGGCCCGGGACGCCTTGCGCGCGAGGTTCCTGATGGCCATGGACGAATTCCCGATTCTCTTAATGCCGAATCCCGGTTTTGGTGCTTGGAAGTGTGGCGAGTTTCGTGGCGTAGAGTCTATGGCACCGCTGACAGTTGCAAATCTTTTGGGATTGCCTGCACTGGCGATTCCGGTTGGTTTTGACTCTAGAGGCATGCCTCTCTCCGTGCAGGCAATCGCAAAGCCTTGGCAGGAGGAATTACTATTGGAGTTCGGAATGAGATTGGAGGAGGTGCGAGGGAGATTCCCGCTCGCGCCGATGGCACAAAACATATGATTCTTGGTATTGGGATTGATCTGGAAGAAGTTGTGCGGATCGGCGAGTCGATCGAGAAGTTTGGGGATCGTTTTCTCAACCGGGTGTTTACGGATAGCGAGATCGCGTTCTGTTCTGGCAAGGCCAATTCAAACGAACGGTTTGCGGCAAGGTTTGCAGCCAAAGAAGCAGCCTTTAAGGCCCTGCAGGCCTCCTGGGAGGATGGTTTGAGCTGGCGAGACTTTGAATTGATTGCACAAGCAGGCGGAGCTCCGCGGATGGTGTTACACGGCACGGCTGCGCGGATCGCTCAGGAGCGCGGTGTCAGCAGCGTGCACGTTTCATTCAGCCACACCAAGACTCATGTGTCGGCTGTTGTGATCGTAGAGGGCGCCTAACGGCCAACGGCAACGCTGGAAGGCCCTGAAGGCACGCGTGTTTGCGCTTCTTCGAGGCGCTTGGCCTCTTGGAAGGTGAAGATCATGCGATGGATCACGGTGAGATTGCCGAGAATTGCGGCAATCCATAGCACTGGTGCCATGCGATCAAACAGAGCTCCAATGATCAGCAGAACCACTCGCTCAGGCCGTTCAAGGAAGCCAACTTTGCACTGCGGAATTGTATTCTCAGCCCGTGCGCGCGCATAGCTGGTCATGACACTGGCAATCATGACAATCGCAGTTAGCACAACATAGGGAGCGCGATTGATGTTGCCGTAGTAGACGAGCAACCCGATCAGAAGCGCGAGATCTGAGTACCGATCAATGACACTGTCGAAGAAGCCTCCGAATCTCGTTACCTGACCGGTTTGCCGGGCGACACGACCGTCGACCATGTCAAACAAACCAGCCCCGATGATTACGAGTCCTGCCTGCCAAAATGCACCGCGAGCCAGGAGCCAGGCTGCGCCGATGTTAATCACCAGGCCAATAAAAGTGAGTACGTTAGGATGGATCTTCGAGAGCGCCAACCCGTTGACGATCTTGACGAGCAAAACATTGCAGGCTCGTCCAACTGCGCCGGTCCATGTAGTTTTCGGTTCCACTAGTGAGAAGGCCGTTTGGCCCAGATTACCCTAAATCCTCAAGATCGTGAATGGTCTTTACCTTCAAAATCTCAAAATTTTTAGTACCGCCCGGGATCACGATTTGTACTTCATCTCCAACCTGTTTGTTCAGCAGGCCTTTGCCGATCGGGGAACTGGTTGAAATCATTCCATTTGGAGCATCAGCTTCCTCGCTGGTGACCAGCTTGTAGGTGATCTCCTCTTCCTTTTTGGTGTCAAAAACAACTACTTCCGACCCAAGGCCAATCCGGTCGACCGGGATTTTGGTCATGTCAGCCATCGACATCACCTGAAGCCGCATTTTCAGCTGGCCAATGCGAGCGTTCACGTAACCCTGGCGTTCCTTTGCGGCGTGATACTCTGCGTTCTCGCTGAGGTCACCGAGTTCGCGGGCGCGCAGGATCTCCTTAGGTAGTTCGCTGCGCAGTTCGTGCTCAAGCGAAGCCACCTCATCCACCAGTTTTTTCTTTATGTCGATCATGTCACCAAATTTCTACTCTCCTATTCTAAACCGTCTATTGGACGGCAATGCGGGAGCTTCTGGAAAATACCCCGTCCTTCTGGATTGTGAGCTCGACTTCAGGGCCGGTCGGAGAGTCCGCTGGGACCACAACATTTACCTGGTAGAGGCCAACGATGCCAGGGGCCAGTCCGCTAAACAGAAGCTGTGCTGGACGGCCACCGATAGTAACGAGAGGGTTTGTAGTGGTGCGTGCCAGAGGATCTGACGGGCTGATTTGCCCATTTCCGGGCGTGCGGTCCACTGGGCCGAGGCCGTTGACGTAGAGTTGCGCAACCTGACCACGACGGGCGGGGTTGCTGCCCGAAATGAGAGAAAAAGATCCGTCCAGGGCTGCGATGTAGCGCCGATTCGAGCCAGGCTCAAAATATTCAAATGGGGCTGGATTCGAGGCGCGGAGGCGCAGTGTTTGTACGGCACTGGAAAACTCACCGATCGAAACCTTCATGTCCACCGTTGCGAGACCTGCGCACTCCCAGGGAATCTGAACATTAATCTGGCCATCGCTCACGAATTGAAGCCGGCCTGCTGCGCTTACGCGCTGGGACGGGTTGTCAAAGCTAACGCTGACACGGGCGAGGGACAACGGCAATTCGTTGCCACTAAAGATCTTCAGCGTCGGACTCAAGGCCGCTCCGTAAATGGAGATGTATTGACCGGCAGCAAATCCTTCAGAGGCTTCTCCGCTGGCAGCATCGCGGATTCCATTTGTCGAGACAGCAGGCCGAGCGATCACTCTGCCCACAAAATCTGCAAAGATTGTGCCCGCCTCAAAGCGGACAACCTGTTCGCCGATGTTCGAACCGGCCCGGATGGTTCCCTCTACGATTCCGTACTCGTCAGTTCGCTCATTAGCGAAAGTGACTTGGGCATTGCCACTGGTAGTGCGACCCCTGACGGCTACGTTTTGTACTGGGATCCCGAATTGGTCTACAACCTTCATCAGGATCGACTGTTCGTAGCCAGGGATAGCGTCATAAAAGGCTCCGGACAATGCGTACATGTTGTACGCGGGACCTGGGCCGACATAAAACGTATACGGCACTCTGATGTCGGTGGCCCCGCCAGAAATTACGAGGAATCCATCATATTTGCCAGTTGCCGGGCGAGTTCCTGACATTCGCACAGAGACCTGCGTTTCACGGCCAGCCAACAGACTGAACGTGGCTGGGGTTACGGCGATCGTAATGCCCGACGCGGCAGTTCTTTGTTCGACGCGAATACTCAAATTGAGCGAACCGGAGCTGGCAGTGTTTGAGATGGCAAGGCCTTGAGGCGCTGGGAAGCTGCCTGCGCTTACAATTCCGAAGCCTATGGAACTGGGTTCGACGGCCACATTCGATTGAAGAGCGCGGTTGGCGTCCAACTTGCCGCCACCCATTGCTGTGATTGCGGCCTGCACCTGCCGGCCGTTGTTGTCGTAATCGACCAGATTGGTATTGCCTGTATTGGCCAGCGCGCTCTTGATCTGGGCAGGACGCAGGCCTGGTGATTTTTGCTTCACGAGCGCCGCTGCGCCCGCAACCATCGGGGCTGAGAAGCTCGTTCCCTCAGCGACAACATATCCGCTGGGGTTAAACATTTCACCGTTTGGATCTAGCCTCTGGGTGGCCATGTAGAGGTCGGTTCCGACGGCAACCATATCTGGCTTTACCGCGTAGTTTCCGATACCGGGCCCTTGTGAAGAGAACTGGGCAATTTCGTCGGCTGCCGCTGCCGCCTCGCGAAATGCCGGATTCAGGCGAACCGCTCTTTGTTGATTTGAAAGAAACGAACGCAGTGA